>JAMOQJ010000129.1 GCA_027064065.1 Desulfurellales bacterium | reverse complement strand
CGTCATTGAAAGAGCCGTCATACTCTGTGAAGGCGATACAATAACAAAAGACGATATATTTCTTCATAATATATAAACATTACCAGCTTCCGCCGCCTCCGCCACCCATTCCGCCACCAGAGAATCCGCCGCCGCCAAAACCGCTTGAGCCACTTGCGGCGCTTGAAGGTGTAGACATAAATGCATTATTCATTGAAGTCATTGAACTATTCAAAGAGTCAACAAACATATACGTAGAAAACGTTCCATGCCTATATCCTGTTCCATGATACCATCTCGGCGGCTCGGTTACTAAGTCTGAAAATTTATCCGCCCACTTTTTATGCTCGCCAAAGGCTATGGCATACGATAAGGTCTTGTAAAAATACTCAGGGTCTTCTTCGAGTAATCTTTTTAGTCTATCCTTCTCCACCCTATCCATAAACTCTTTAAAACCGCGCACTGCTCCATATTCGCTCAAGCCTTTTGGTGTCTTTTTGGGCATAATCTTGCCAAAAAACAGAATAACAAAGCCGGTTATAAGATAAGCAAAAAACGAAGCAAAACCACCATAAGAAAACGAAATAAACGCATAGGAAAACACGGCAAACGATATAAAAATAAGCGCCTTTGACAACCATCTTGTTCCTTTTACATACACCTTCTTATCCTTTACATATTCATTCAAACTCTCCCTTGCCATCTTCATCTTATCGTAAAACTTATTCTTAAGCGTGCTCACCCTTACAGCTTTTATTTTTCCGCTAAACAGTCCGTTAAAAATAATCTTCTCAAACTCTTTAGCGTCGTCTGGCAAATCTTTTATCTTTTTCAAAACATAATCCTTCTTTTTAAAGAAAGAGGATTTATCTTCACTCTCTTCAATCTCAAGATATCCGTTTGACGCCCAATAGTATATAAGCGACAATAAATCCCTATTATCTATCTTATCATCTATTAACAAACCGGCTTCTGCTGGCGTTATATTCTTTGGTGGCTTATAATATGTCAATATTGCTCTTTTTTCATCTCTACCCACCACAAGCCACACAATAAATAAAATCAAAAAAACAAAAATAGGTATAAAGAAAACCTTATTATTCTCTATAAATAACCTAAATTTTAAAGCACTACCACCATTAATTAGATAGCCCTTAGGCATGGCAATCAAAACGGTTAAAGATTCTCTCGGATTCAACGGCTTACAATCGTAACAGCTCAACACTGAGTCTTCAAATATAACATTGCCTTCTTTATGTCTTGAGCCGTAATACCCACTGTATACTTCATATCTTATCTGTTCTTTAGAAATATCACTTGGGAAAATTATATCAAACGACGTATGCTTAATCGGAACACGCCATCCGTTGCCTACGATATTAAAATAAAACTCACTATGGTCTTTAAAAAAATTAATGAGACCAAAAACGCTATATTTTATGGTGTACACCATATCAGCATCTGCATATCTATCACTATCACCTATTCTTATTCTTATGTAATTTCCATGTTTGCGTATCTTATTCTTAAAACCCGGTGTTTGAATATCGTAAATATAGGTCTCAAAAGAGTTTTGAAGGCTAAAAGGCCTTTCGGCGCCGTCTTTCGGCTTGTTTTTTATCTCGTATCTATACGGAATATCCCTATAAATGCCGTGTCTTGGTATGTTGAAGTGAACCTTTATTACTTCTTTGACGTCAACAGTTGCGTTTTTGTGAATATAAATCTCAGAATAATAGTCCTTAATATAAAAAGGATAAAAGGCGTAAGAATTAAACGATACAAAGATGAATACCAAAACAAATAAAAGCCTAAAACTTAACCTTAACATTCTCTTTCTCTTTTTCGTCTATTTCAAAGAAATCGCGCTTTACAAAATGAAATTGATTAGCAACTAAAACCGACGGAAACGATTCGCATAATACGTTATAATCCCTAACAACGGCATTATAATATCTTCTTGCCATCTGCAAACTGTCTTCAATCTCTGCTAATGTTTGTTGCAACGACAAAAAATTTTGATTGGCTTTTAAATCGGGATAAGCTTCGGCAAGCGCAAATATGGATTTTAAAGCGCCCGTTAATATGTTTTCGCTTTGAGCCTTTTCTTGAACGCTCGATGCATCCATCGCCATATTTCTTGCCTTTATGACGTTTTCAAGTGTTTCTTTTTCGTGTTTTGCGTACCCCTTAACCGTTTCAACTATATTGGGTATCAAATCGTATCTTCTTTTTAACTGAACGTCTATATCGCTCCAAGCGTTGTCTATCTGGTTTTTTAATTTTATAAACCTGTTGTAGTAATAAACGATTAAGAATATCAAAAAAGCCAATAAAGCAATAAATCCTAAAAATATATACATATCTTTTTCTCCTTTTATTACTATATTTAATCTTTTATATTTTAACTATATTTGTCAAAAATTGCAAGCAAAGGAAAAATATTGCGCAACGTTCGTTTTTTTGGCACAATAAGACAAAATTTACTTCATTGAAGGAGTGTTGTATGGCTTTACTTGTTCTTTTAAGACATGGTCAATCCATTTGGAATAAGAAAAATCTATTTACGGGATGGGTAGATGTTCCCTTAAGCGAAGAAGGCATAAAAGAAGCGCTTAATGCTGGTGAGAAGATAAAAGATTTATGTTTCGACATCATCTATACATCAAGACTCATTCGTTCCATCCAAACGGCTATGATAGCTATGAGCAAAACGGAATGCGACAGAATGCCCATAATTCAGCATGAATGCGGAAAAATGAAGGATTGGGCTATAATAAACAACAAATTCGACATAATACCCGTCTACGAAATAGAAGAACTAAACGAAAGATATTACGGAAAACTCCAAGGCAGAAACAAAAAACAGACTGCCGAAGAATACGGCAAAGAGCAGGTTCATATCTGGAGAAGGAGTTACGCAACGCCACCGCCCGAAGGAGAATCCCTAAAAAACAACTACGAAAGAACAATACCATTTTTCAAAGATACAATACTTAAAAAGCTTAATGAAAACAAAAATATCTTAATAAGCGCACACGGAAACAGCCTAAGAGCAATAGTCAAACACATAGAAAATATATCAGATGAAGATATACCTAAATTTGAGATACCGACGGGCGTTCCTATGGTTTATACCTTCTCAGACGGAACATTTACAAACAAAAAGGTTTTGGAATGAGTAGTTTACTTGAAAGATTTAAAGAGATAGCAAAACTAAACGGCATAGAAACAAAAAACATAAGCGACGTAAAAGAAGAAATAAACAATGTCGGATATAAAGGCGAAGAGTATTTCCAAAAAGACGGTGTCTCTATCATAAAAGCCGTATCGGCAAACGCAAACGAAGCAAACGCCGTAGTTGACGTATCAACACAAGAGCGGTTGTCATGCCTTATTGATACTGAAAGATTGATAATAATAATAGACAAAAACAAGATATTTGAAAATATGCACAAAGCCTACAAAGAAGCGTATAAATCAAAAGGCTCAAGGTATATGATATTCGTCTCCCAAGAAAGCAAAACAGCCGACATAGAAAAACAGCTCGTAAGCGGCGTTCAAGGCGCAAAAACGGTTGAGTTTGTAATAGTATGAATGCATACAACGTTTATGCCTTTAGATGGACGATAAAGGGCATAGAAAACATAAACAATCCCGATTTGATAGAAGAAGACGAACTGCTTGAAATCAACACACAAAAACACCTTGCAAAGAGAAACATACAATTCTTTGTCGAAAAAAAACCGTCCCTAAATATGCTATTATGGGGAGAACGCGGATGCGGGAAATCCTCTTTAATAAAAATGCTTCTCAATATCTACAAAGACAAAGGCTTAAGAATTGTTGAACTAAGACAGGAAAATATTGAAAATATTTACCATCTATACAGAGAAATACGAGAAGCTGAAAATTACAGATTCATACTGTTTTTTGATGATATCTCATTTGACCATAAAGATGCAAAATACAGAAAATTTAAATCGATATTAGAAGGCGGGATAGAAAAAACGCCCGACAATGTCATGTTTGTGGCAACAAGCAACAAAAGACACCTCATAAAAGACGAAGTTTTAAAAACCGATGATTTATATTCCCAAGACGAAATAAACGAGCAGATGTCTCTATTTGGTAGGTTTGGCTTAATTTTGGGATTCTATCCGCTAACGAAAAAACAGTATTTAAATATAGCAAAACACTACCTAAATAAATTTGGCATAGAGCCGCTTGACGATTGGGAAAAAGAAGCCGAAAGCTACGCAATATCGAGAGGCGGAAGAAGTGGCAGAATAGCCAAACAGTTTGCTATTTTTAAACTATTGCAAAACAACGATTAACAAAACATCAACAAGCACAAAAACGTTAATCATATATTTAAAATCAAGAAGCTAAACAAGCTTAGGCAAAATTTCTTCAGCTTTTCCTTGTAAAAATATATCGGTTATGGAGTTTGTATAATTTGAAGGCTCAATATTTATTTCAATTATTAAAGATGAACTGTCCTTTGCGATATATGGAATTTGACTTGCTGGCATTATCTCACCTGTCGTTCCGACAATAATCATAACGTCGCTCTCTTGAGCAAGGACAACTGACTGCTTGTAAGCCTTCTCAGGAATCGGCTCTTTAAAAAACACAAAATCCGGCTTTAACAATCCGCCACACTTTTTACACAGTGGCGGTATTTTTGACAAATCGACAACGCTTTTATCAAATCTTTCGCCGCATTCCATACAAACAAGCGTTTTAGCCGTTCCGTGAAATTCGACAACATGAATAGAGCCCGCTTCTTGATGCAGATTATCTATATTCTGGGTTATGACGGGACAACCCAAGCGAGCAATAGCGTAATGGGCATCGTTTGGCTCTACTTTCGATAAAAAATCATAAAATATCTCTCTTATAACGCGCCAACTCTCTTTAGGATTTGTTACGAAATAGTCTATATCCAAAACGGTAGGGTCGTATCTGCTCCATAAGCCGTTTTTACCTCTAAATGTTGGTATGCCGCTTGCAACCGATATACCAGCACCGCTAAACACAACAAT
>JAMOQJ010000128.1 GCA_027064065.1 Desulfurellales bacterium | reverse complement strand
TGGTGAGGATAGCATGCGAGGAAACACCCGTTCCCATTCCGAACACGGCAGTTAAGCTTGCATGCGCCGATGGTACTGCGGGAGAGCCCGTGGGAGAGTAGGTATTGCCAGGGGTTGTTTTTTTACCCGCTTTTAGTGGATATGAAGTTGTCTTATCTTGAGGCGGCGTAGCTCAGATGGTTAGAGCATGCGGCTCATATCCGCAGTGTCCGGGGTTCAAGTCCCTGCGCCGCTACCAATTTTAATTTTCTCTTGTGCTTTTTATATAATTAGGTAAAATAGTAATATTATGAGTGAAATTTTAGTTATAGGTCATAAAAATCCTGATGCTGATGCAGTTTGCTCTGCGTATTCTTATGCTTACTTAAAGAATGCGATAGATAGAGATAATTTATATACTGCTGCAAGGTGCGGTGTCTTAAATAAGCAAACAAAATTCATATTTGATAAATTTAATATAGAGCCTCCTATTTATATAGATAATGTTTATCTTAGAGTTAAGGATATAATGACGAAGGATGTGTTCTATATAAGAGAAAACGACCCGTTTTGGTTGGTTTTAAAAAGCATCAACAGCATGAAGATAAGGCTTATTCCTGTTGTTGATAGTGATAGTGTGTTATTAGGAGTTATAAGCATTCCTGAGATAGCAGCATTTTTTGCGGAACTTGATACAGACTCAAAACCTAAGTATCTTATAAGACCTGATAATTTTCCAAAGGTTATACCAGGATATTTTATTAAAAGTGCCGAGAAGGAAGAATTTGTTTCCTACTTTTTGGTTGGTGCCATGCCTTTTGGTGCTTTTAAGGAAAAACTTGATAGCTTTAATGCATCTGAGGTTGTGTTAATTGTGGGAAATAGGGAAGAGATTGTTGAATATGCAAAGGAAAAAGGTGTTGCAGCCATAATCTTAACAGGAATAAGCAGCAACGATTCTTTTGATTTTGATGATTATGAAGGTTGGGTGTATGTATCTACTAAGGATACCGCTGAAACATTAAGATTATTGGCTCTATCAACCCCATCTAAATATATTATGGATAAATCTCCAATAGCTAAAGAGGACGATTATATATCCGATATTGGCGGAATTTTAAAGAACGACTATCATAGGGGTATGCCTGTTGTAGATAAAGATAATAAACTAAAGGGAATTTTAACAAGGTCTGATTTCTTAAAAAAGAAGAAAAAAAGTGTTATACTTGTTGATCATAACGAATATGCTCAAGCCGTGGACGGCATAGAAGAAGCGGAAATTAAAGAAATAATAGACCATCATAGATTAGGTAGCGTTCGGACTGATTTGCCTATCTATGTTTACGCTAAACCCGCTGGAAGTAGCTGTACTCTTGTATATCAGTTGTACAAGTTTAATAAAATTGATATACCAAAGGATGTTGCATCAATAATGCTTTCGGGGATACTTTCCGATACGGTAGTGCTTAAATCTCCTACGACAACCCAAGAAGATATAGTTGCTTCTGAAGAATTATCAAAAATATCTAATGTTGATATAAACGAGTTGGGAGAAGAGATTTTTAGTGTAACAGAAAGTTTAATAAATAGGGATATTAATGAAATAGTAGATTCCGATTTTAAGGTATATAAAGAATTTGGTGTTTATGTTGGTATAGGTCAAGTTGAAGTTACCAATTTAAACGAAGTTGACAAAGTGGAAGATAGATTAGTTGAAGCCCTGAACAATAAAAGGAAATCAAAAGGTCTTGATTGGATTATGCTTATGGTTACTGATATTATCAATCGTAATAGTGTTCTCATTAGTTTGGGGGCTAAACGTTATAATGAAGGGTTGCATTTTTCTAAGATTAGTGAGAATAAATTTTACCTTCCAGATATAATATCAAGAAAAAAACAATTACTTCCCGAAGTATTGCGTATTTTGGAAGATGTTCAATAATATCTTGACAATATTTTAAAAATAAGATATTGAATTAATCGCTTTTTTCCTTCCTTTTGCCGAGGTGGTGGAATAGGTAGACACGCCATCTTGAGGGGGTGGTGGGATTACTCCCGTGCGGGTTCGAGTCCCGCCCTCGGCACCATTTTTATTATAGATATATGGCTGTTATTTATATTTAATAATTTATTTGATAAACCTTGTTAAGTTGTGTATATTACAAATCAGTATTGTTAATTTTTATTGATTCGGGAGTTGAAGTATGACACAGATTGAAGCGGCAAGAAAAGGAATAGTAACTGAAGAGATAAAATATGTTGCGAAGGTTGAAAAGAGAAGCGAAGAATTTATAATGGAAGGTCTTGTAAATGGTACTATAGTTATACCTAAGAATATTAACCACAACATAAAACCAATGGCAGTAGGTAAAGGTTTAAAAACAAAGGTAAATGCAAATATTGGTACATCAAGTGATATAGCTGAGTTGGATAATGAGCTTAAAAAATTGCAGGCTGCAATTGATGCTAAGGCTGATTCTGTAATGGATTTATCTACAGGTGGAGATTTAGATTATATCAGAAGAAAGATATTGGACGTTTCACCCATTGTAGTAGGTAACGTTCCAATCTATCAGGTGGCTGTGGAGGTTGCCGAAAAACGGGGTAGTATAGCATATATGACAAAGGATGATATATTTAATACTATTGAAAAACAGGCTCAAGATGGTATTGATTATATGACATTGCATTGCGGCGTTACGCTTGAATCTTTAGAAAGACTAATTCAGCAGGGTCGTGTTGAAGATGTAGTATCAAGAGGTGGTTCATTTTTATCTGTTTGGATGCTTTACAATGAAAAGCAGAACCCTTTGTTTGAGGATTTTGATAGGGTGATTGAGATAGCTAAGAAGTACGATGTTACACTGTCTTTGGGTGATGGTTTTAGGCCTGGTGCCATTGCTGACGCTACAGATAGGGCTCAAATTCATGAGCTTATTTTATTGGGTGAGCTTCATCAAAAAGCACTTGAGGCAGACGTTCAATCAATGATAGAAGGTCCTGGGCATGTTCCCATAAATCAAGTTATTACAAATGCTGAAATTGAAAAGAGTTTATGCAACAATGCTCCTTTTTATGTATTGGGTCCTGTGGTTACCGATATTGCTCCTGGGTATGACCATATAACAAGTGCTATTGGTGGTGCTTTGATGGCTGCAAACGGAGCGGATTTTTTGTGTTATGTTACAAAAGCTGAGCATGTAAGGTTGCCTACACCAGATGATGTAAGAGAAGGTGTTATAGTTACAAGAATTGCTGCGCATGCTGCAGATATTGCAAAAAATATTCCAGGGGCATTTGAATGGGATTTAGAGATGAGTAAGGCAAGAAAGTCTCTCAACTGGTCAAAGATGATAGAGTTATCTATAGATCCTGAATATGTAAAAAACGAAAGAGACTCTTCTATGCCTGAAGAAGCGGATGTGTGTACTATGTGTGGGAAATTTTGTGCAATTAAATTATTGAATAAAGCTTTAAGAAAGAGTTGATGCTATGAATGAAGTAATACTTGATGAATTGTACAAGAATCTTGGGAAGTATGTAACAAGCGATAATATGTGTAAAAGGCTAAATATAAGTAGGATAGCCGTTTGGAATAGGATTAAGGGACTACAAAAATTAGGTTACAAAATAGAAGCAAAAAGGAGTGTAGGCTATAGGCTTGCCGAAGAGGGTAAAGATATTTTAATACCTTACGAAATAAAGAGAAGATTGAATACTAAAATGTTCGGTAGGGAGATAGAATATTTCAGACTTACATCATCGACAATGGATGAAGCTCAATACTTAACGGAGAAGGAGTGCCCTCATGGATTGCTTGTTATATCAGAAGAGCAAACCAACGGCAGAGGAAGGCAGAAGAGAAAGTGGCTTTCTCCTCAAGGTTTAAATATATATGCCTCATTAATTTATAAACCTACGTCAATGAGTGCAGTAAAGTCCATAGCTTTGATGTTTGCTACGTCTATAGCAATAGTAGAGGCTTTGAGTGATGTTGGAATAGATAATGCAGCCATCAAATGGCCGAACGATGTTATGGTAAATAAAAAGAAGATAGCCGGTGTTTTGCTTGAAACGAAAAGCGAATCCGGTATTTTGAAATCTGCTATTGTGGGTTTTGGCATAAATGCAAATATGGAAAGTATACCGGATGAGTTGCAAGATACCGCAACGAGCGTAATGATGGAGATAGGCGAAAAGGTCGATAGGGCTACGCTTTTATCCAATATCCTATATTATATGGAAAATATGTTTCGATTAATTGAAGAAGATAAAGATGATAAGGTGTTTGAGCTTTGGAAAAAATATGATATGACAATAGGCAAAAGGGTGAAGATAATAAGTTCGGATGGTGAGGTTGAAGGTGTTGCTTCGGATATAGATGAACAGGGATTTTTGTTGGTTAAAACTGATGATGGAAGTGTGAGAAGGGTTGTAACGGCTGATAGCTTGAGGTTTGTTTAGATGAATGATAAAAATATATTAACTTCCATAATAAAGGAGAGTTTATATAGGATGGCAAAAAAGGAGTTTGTGTTTACTCCTTTTAACTATTATAAAGTATTTACAGAAGTTGCTTTGGAATATGGTATGACTCAGAGCGAGCTTCATCAATTTTTGTATGGAGATATTGAGCTTGATGCAAAAGATATAGAAGAAATGAGAAAAAAGGTTCTCAATATAGCTACAAACATAAAAGATGTAACTGTTGATGTTGAGAAATCTATTGAAAAGACAGAAAATGAAAATAAAAATATTTTAGAGAATATCTCCAAAGGCAAGATTGATGAAAATATAGTAGATGAAATAGAAAAGATAAAATATATAAATATATCGTTGCGTTCTGAATTGGAAAGCGCAAGAAAAGTGCTTGAGAAACAGAGGCTTGCAATAGAAAGCATAAAGGAACTCTCTTTGAGAGATCATTTAACAGGTCTTTATCTTAGAAGGTATATGGAAAGTAAATTAAGCGAGTGTATATATAACTATAAAAGATACAAAAAGAAATGCAGTATAATAATGGCTGATTTAGATGATTTTAAAGAGATAAATGATATGTACGGACATTCATCAGGCGATATTGTGTTAAGAGATTTTGCCTTGCTTTTAGAGAAGATTACCAGACAAAGTGATGTATGTATAAGATATGGTGGAGATGAATTTATTATTCTTTTGCCTGAAATAACGCTTGAAGATGCTGTAGTTGTAGCGAAAAAGATACAAAATTCGCTGGACAACTTGAAATTTAAAAAAGGCAATATGGAATTTAGCTGTTCAGTTTCTATGGGTGTTACTTCAGTTAAGGATAATGATAATCTGGAAAGTGTATTGGATAGGGTTGATGAAGCGCTTTATAAAACAAAAAGAGAAGGAAAATCCGGCATTACGGTTTTATAAAATCCTATGAGCAATTATTATATATGCGGAGGCTATAATGAAGGTTGAAGACTATATCGAAAAGCTTAAACCTTATGAAGGTGGAAAACCTATTGAGGAATTGCAAAGAGAATTAGGTATAGAAGGCGAAATTATAAAGCTTGCGTCAAACGAAAATCCTCTTGGGGCATCAAAAAAGGCCAAAGAAGCCATAAAGAAAGCAACAGGTAAAGTTTATCTTTATCCTGATGGAAATGCCTATTATCTAAAAAAGAAAATGGCTGCTAAATTGAATATTGATATGAATAATATAATATTCGGAAATGGCTCTGACGAGCTTATAGAATTAATCTATAGAACATTTGCTACAAATCCAGATGATGAAATACTTTATTGTTATCCAACATTTATAGAATACAAGATTATAGGAATGGGTTTTAATAAAAAGCTTATTGAACTACCGTTAAATAACTATGCTTATGATATAGAATTATTGTTGGATAGCATTAATGATAAGACAAAGATAATTTTCTTGAATACACCAAACAATCCAACAGGCGCAGCTATTCCTAAAAAAGACATAAATAGGGTGATAGATGCGGTTAAGGATAAAAATTGTCTTGTTGTAATAGATGAGGCATACTACGAATACGCAATAGCTGAAGATGATTATGAAGAGCTGTTAGATTTATATAAAGAGAATAACGTTATTATTTTAAGAACGTTTTCAAAGGCGTATGGTCTTGCGGGTTTGAGAATTGGATATGGCATTGCCCAAAAAGATATTATTGATTATTTAAATAGAACTAGACCGCCTTTTAATGTAAACATTCTTGCCCAAGAAGCTGCTATGGCTGCCATAGATGATGATGAACATATTAGAGAAAGCGTAAAAAATAATAATGAAGGGAAAGAGTTTTTATACTCTGAATTTGAGAAATTGGGTATAGAATATATTAAAACGTATGCCAATTTTATACTGTTTGATACAAAAAAAGATGCCAACAAAATATATGAAGCATTATTAAAAAAAGGTGTCATAGTAAGGTCTATGGCAGGTTATGGTTATACGACGTCTTTGCGTGTTACTATAGGCACTATGGATGAGAACAGAATCTTTATAGAAAAACTTAAGGAAGTGCTTGATGTTTAATAATATTGGTATCGTGGGCGTTGGTTTGATAGGTGCATCAATGGCTATAGAAATAAAGAATAAGCATCTTGCGCAAACGGTTATAGGGTTTGATAAAAATCAACAGAGCCTTGATATTGCCGTGAAAAATGGAATTATAGATGGATATTCTAATATAAAAGATATTGGTGTATGTGATTTTGTTATTGTAGCTACGCCTGTGGCTTCTATTGCGGATGTCATTAAAGAAATTACTCCAAATCTAAAAGAAGGTACATTAATTATAGATGTTGGCAGTGTTAAATCTTCCATCATAGATAGCGTTTTGCCTTTTTTGGACGATGCCATACATTACGTTCCTATTCACCCGATAGCTGGTATAGAAAAATTTGGCGTAGATGCTGCCAAGAAGGATTTATTTAAAGGAGCGTATTGTATTATTACGCCTTTTGAAGGAATAAACAGATTTGCCCAAAATAAGGTTGAGAATTTTATAGAAAATCTTGGTATGCGTGTTGAGATTATGGATGCAAAGAGTCATGATAACGTTTTTGCATACATTAGCCATCTTCCGCATTTTATAGCATATGCTTTAGTTGGCTTAATTGAAAATAAAAATGACGATAGATTTAAGTTTATAGGTGGAGGGTTTAGGGATTTTACGCGTATAGCAGCATCAAGTGAAGAGATGTGGAGTGATATATTTTTGTTAAACAAAAAAGAATTGCTACACAGCGTGGATGAATTCAAAATCCAGATAGATAAAATAAGAGAGTCGATAGAAACCGAGAATATTGAATCATTAAAAGAATATTTAAGACAGGCTCGTATATTTAAAGAGTCTTTAGATGAAAAAAGATAGATTTATAGTTACCATAGACGGACCTGCCGGAAGCGGTAAAAGCACCATCTCAAAATTAATTGCTGAAAGAGATGGGTTTTTGCATATCGATACAGGTGCGCTTTATAGAGCTATAGGATATTTAACAGATGGACAACCTACAAAAAATGATTTAAACAATATTCATTTTAATATAAGAATAAATAATAAAATTGAAATATTTTATAATGGTGAAAATATAGAAAAATTTATCAGAAATGAAGAATGTGGAATGCTTGCATCCAATGTTGCAAAGATAGATTATGTTAGAGATTTTGTCAACAAGACAGCAAGAAAAATAGCAAGTGTCGGCAAATATATAATAGACGGAAGGGATTGTGGAAGTGTTATATTTCCATATGCTGATTTAAAGATATTTCTCGATGCAGATTTGAAAGAAAGGGCAAAAAGAAGAGCTTTTGAAGATAAAAGAAGCGTTGAAGAAATAGAAAAAGAAATAGAAAAAAGGGATAAACAGGATAAAAGTAGGAATATAGCTCCATTAATGAAACCAAATGATGCGGTTGTTATAGATACAACCAATTTAACAATAGAAGATGTTTACAGTAAGATTAAGGAGATGATAAAGGAAAGATATGAACATAAAGATAGCTGAAAATGCTGGATTTTGCTATGGTGTTATGAGAGCTATTAAGATGGCGGACGATGCCATAAAAAAGTATAAAAAGCTTTATTCTTTGGGACCTATTATACACAACCCTCAGGTGGTTGAAGAATATGAAAAAAAAGGGTTAAAGGTTGCTCAAGATTTGAACGATGTTGATGCTCCTGTTTTGATTCGCTCGCACGGTGTACCGCCAGAGGTGTATAATGAAATTAACAAAAAAGGAGTAGACTATATAGATGCAACTTGTCCTTTTGTTAAGGAAGCTCAAGATTATGCAAAAGAGATGTTTTTAAAAGGATATACAATTGTTATATTCGGAGACAAAAATCACCCAGAGGTTAAAGCACATCTTGGATATACGGATTATAATGCTTATATTGTTAATACGCCTGAAGAAGCAAAAAATGTTGTCGCGGAGAAGATAGGAGTAATATCACAAACTACACAATCAGTAGAACGTTTTGCGTCGGTTGTTGCAGAGCTTTCAAAGAACTCAAAACAGCTAAAGGTTTATAATACCATATGTGATGCTACGGAAAAACGACAAAAGTCAGCAAAAAAATTAGCCAAAGAATCGGATATTATGATAGTAATCGGTGGAAAGAATTCTGCAAATACGAGAAAACTCTATGAGATATGTAGTAAATACTGCAAAAAAGCTTATCATATAGAAACTGAAGATGAAATACAGAAAGAATGGTTTTTGGATGTTGATAATGTAGGTATTACAGCTGGAGCGTCCACTCCATCATATATAATTGATAGGGTTTATAATTTTATTAAGGGTATGGATAGTGAATGAATATTTGGAGTTGTTTAGAGATATATCCAAGACTATAGAAAAAAATCTCGGTAACATATTTGGAACAAAAAAAGCAAGAAAAGAATTCAAAAAGGGTTCGTTTGGTGATGTTACAGTTTATATAGATAAAATTGCAGAAGACATAATAATAGAAAAGATAGAGAAAGAGAATATTAAATGCTCAATTCTAACTGAAGAGTCAGGCTGGATTGAGCTTGGAGCAAAAACTCCAATTGTTATTGTTGACCCTATAGACGGAAGCTTAAATGCAAAAAGAGGCTTGCCCTATTTTTCTTTTTCTATAGCTTTAAGCAGTAGCAATACGACAGATGGTATTTTCGTTGGTTTTGTTAAAAATCTATCTAATAAAGACGAATTTTATGCTCAAAAAAACAATGGGGCATTCTTAAACGGAAACAGAATAAAGCCTTTCTCTAATGCTTTGAATGTTGTTGCAGTTGAGGGTTTTAAAAAAAAGACCGACCCTGAATTGATAAAGTTTATTTTTTCCAAATTTAATAAGGTTAGACAGATGGGTTCTTTAGCCTTGGATTTATGCTATCTTGCAACAGGAGCATTTGATGCATTTTTGAATATTGTTGATTCAAGGGTTGTTGATTACGCTGCATCTAAGATTATTTTGGAAGAAGCGGGCGGCGGTGTTTATGAATGGATAAGTAATAAGCCGTTTGTTGCAGATGTTGTCCTTGATAAGTCAGATAGGTTTTTTTGTGTATCTAAGACAGAGTTTGCGGAAGAATTTGTAAGTATAATGGGAGAGTTGCTATGAAAAGGGTTTTGTTGGCTCTGTTTTTTGTAGCGATTTTTTCAATAAACGCTATATCTTGTGTTAAAATTACTACAACAACGTTTATATTATCTTCAATAGTCAAGCAAATTGGAAAAGAGTTTGTTGATGTTTCTTATTTAATACCAAATGGCTCGAATCCTCACATATTTAGTCCAAAACCAAAAAGTCTTGTTAAACTTTCTAAGTCAGATATGTTTGTAGGTGTTGGGTATGGGTTTGAATTTTGGTTGGATAGGATAAAATATATGCTTAAGGACAAGGATGTTCTTATGATGTCGGATTTATATAAAACCCCTTTGGATAAAGCTGTAGTCAATGGTAAGGTAGTGGCAAATCCACATATATGGCTTGATATGGATTTTGTTGGTAATGAGTTTGTTTTTGCGCTATCAGATAGATTATGCAGGCTTGATTCTTTGCATTGCAGTTATTTTAAAAAAAATGCAAAAGAATTTTCAAGAAATGTTGAAGATATTAAAAATTCATATATAAACGAGTTTGATAAGTTGAAGGGGTATTGTTTTTTGGATATTAAACCTGCATTGGAGTATCTTTTAAAATCCGCACAAGTAAAGTCTTGTTATGTGCTTATAAAAAAGGGCAATAAAGAACCAAAAATTAGAGATATGATAGAAGCCGTAAAGCATTGCCAATGTAAAAAAGGTTTTGTTTTGTATATCAATAATTTACAGCTGGCAAAAACTATGTCAAATAAACTGAATTTTACAGCAGTTGAAATGAATCCGTTAGGTGATGTAAAGAATATAAATTCTTATCAAAAATTACTGATATATAACCTTCATCAAATCAAGCAAGCTGTAAAATGATTTCTATAGAGCACTTAACCGTAAAATGCGATAATAAAATCATTCTTGACGATATAAGTATGGACATAAAAAAAGGTGAGTTTGTAGGTATCTTGGGGCCTAACGGAGCAGGAAAGACAACCTTGATAAAGGCAATCTTAGGTTTACTTGATTTTCCCTACCAAGGAAGTGTTAAGATAGACGGATTAAGTGCAAAAGAGTATATGAAGATAAAAAGAGGGCTTATCGGATATTTACCTCAGCATGCAATAGTGAACTGGAATATGCCTATAAGGGTTATAGATGCCGTATTAATAGAAAACGTTAAACCCTTTGGGTTGTTTTTAAAGCATTCAAAACGTGATATGGCAGCTGCTGAACATTGGCTTAGCGTTTTCGGCGTAGCGGAATATAAGGATACATATATTAGGGAATTGTCAGGTGGTCAACAGCAAAGGGTTTCTTTAGCAAGGTGTATGATACACAACCCTGAATTGCTTATATTAGACGAACCTAATACAGCTATTGATGCAGTATATAATGCCAAGATGTATGAAATATTAAAGGAATTGAGCAGAAAGAATAATATGACGATAGTGATGGTTAGTCACGATATAGGCGCTGTTACTACATATGTTGATGAGGTAATGTGTCTAAATGTAAAGCTGCATTGTCATGGTAGCGTAAAGAATATAGATTTTGCTACAGTTTTTAAAGAGGTTTACGGTAAGGATATGGAGATTGTGATACATGGAAACCAATGTAAGAATTGTGTTGTAAATAAAGGTAGTATACGATGATTTGGGATATATTAATAAGGGCTGCTGTTGTGGGTATATTATTATCTGTGTTGCTTTCTGTTATGTCGTATTTTGTGGTTTTAAGAAAGATGACATTTGCTGGTGTAGGTATTGCTCACTCGGCTTTTGGTGGTATAGCTTTGAGCTTTTTATTGGGTTTGGGTGGATATCTTTTACCTATTGTATTTAGTGTTCTTTCTTCTTTGCTTATAGCCTTTATGTATAAAAAGGGAAAAATGAGTGAAGATAGCGCAATTGATGTAATTTTTGTGTTTTCTATGGCTTTTGGTGTGTTTATATTGAGTATGAGCGATGGCTATTCTGCAAATATGCTTGGTATACTGTTTGGTAATATACTTTCCGTGAGTTACGTTGATTTTATCTTAAGTTTATTTGTATTTGTTTTCGGATTTTTATTTATTGCTTACTATTTTTCTCATTTTCAACTTATGAGTTATAATGAGGAGCTTGCTTATATATCCGGAGTAAGGGTGGATGTGCTTTACTATATGTTTTGGGTAGTATTATCAATTATTATAGTGCTTGCAATAAAACTCATAGGTATCATTCTTGTAAACGCTTTTTTGGTTTTACCTACGCTTGTTGGTTTGAATCTAGCAAAAAATTATAAAAACATAGTGTTTGTTTCTATGCTGTCGTCGACCATTAGTATAATTGCGGGCATATCCATTGCTTATCTTTTGGATACACCCGCTGGCGCAACGATAGTTCTTGTGTTTATATTGTTATGGGTTTTTAGTATTGCATACAATAAAATCAAAACTTAGCTTCTATATATTTTTGAGCGCTTGATGCGGCAATTGCTCCGTCTGATGCTGCTGTTATTACCTGCCTTAAAGGAGTTGAACGTATATCACCCGCGGCAAAAATTCCTTCTACGTTTGTTTCCATCTTTTCATCGGTTATGATATAGCCTTCTTCGTCTAATTTGATTAAATCTTTTACAAATTCGGTATTTGGTGTTGTGCCTACGTATATAAATACACCGTCCACACTAAGTCTTGTTAGCTCTTTCGTTTTTGTGTTTTCAAGCATAAGACCGTTTACAAACTTATCGCCCTGTATTTCTTTAACGGTATGGTTGAAAATAAATTCTATTTTATCGTTTTGCATTGCCCTGTCTTGAAGTATCTTTATGGCTCTTAACTGGTCTCTTCTGTGGATTATGTATACCTTTTTTACAAGGTTTGTTAGGTATAGAGCTTCTTCTATGGCAGAATCACCACCGCCTACAACAGCGACTGTTTTGTTTCTAAAGAATGCTCCGTCGCATGTTGCGCAGTAAGATACGCCTTTGCCTGTAAACTTTTTTTCTCCTGGACAGCCTAATTTATTGGCGCTTGCACCGGCAGCTATGATTATTGTTTTTGTTTTTATGCAAGAACCATTTGTTAAGGTTACGCTCTTACATTCTCTTTCATCATTGATGCATGTAACACCTTCATAGCTCGTTTCTACACCGAATTTTTCAGCTTGTTTTGTGAAATTCTCTATAAGCTCCATTCCGCTGATGCCTTGAGGAAATCCGGGATAATTTTCCACTTCAAATGAAAGCACTATTTGACCACCTAATATTTTACCTTCACATAAAAGGGTTTTTAACCCACCTCTTGCTGCATATATACCAGCAGCCAAACCAGCTGGCCCACCACCTATTATTACAACATCGTGCATCTGTTGACCCCCTTGATATAAATAACCGACCTATCTTTAAAGATAGGTCGGTTATATTCTATAATATCTGTTCCAATTTCTGAACAAAGTATTCCTTAGGAACAGCGCCTACTATCTGGTCTGCAACCTCTCCGTTTTTGAATATCATAAGGGTTGGTATGCTCATAATACCGTATCTTACGGCTATGCCTGATTCTTCATCTGTATTGAGTTTTCCAACCTTTAGTTTGCCAGCATATTCTTCGGCAATTTCCGATACTATGGGAGCAACCATTCTACACGGCCCGCACCATGGTGCCCAAAAATCTACCAATACAGGAATATCGGAATTTAAAACTTCTTCTTCCCAATTATTCTCCGTTAGCTGAATTTCTGCCATCTTTTTCCTCCTTGTTTTCTAAATTGCCACGTAATAATAGATGTAAAGCAAACCTTTGTCAAGAGTAACAAAATTATTGTGATAAAAGATTATAAACTTTAAGTTTATTGTCTTATTTTGCTTTTCATATGCGAATGTATATATGTTTCTATACCTTTAGCTATGCCGATTGCAAGGTATTTTCTAAAAACGGGATTTTTTAAATATAAAGCGTCTTTTGGGTTATTTATAAAAGCTGTTTCTATCAGTATGGATGGACATCTTGTGTCAACAAGCACATAAAACGGTGCTTGTTTTACGCCTCTGCCTTTGTATCCTGCATAAATCTTTTTTCCATAGCTCAACATTTTATAATAAACATCCAATGCTAACGTTTTCGATTTTTCGATTTTTGCAGATTGTATTAAAGATAATATTATTTTGTTTATATCGCCGACTTCTTGGATTGATATGCCGTTTTCTCTTGCAGCAAGCCTTATTGCACGTTTGTCGCTTGTTGTGTTTAAAAAGTATACTTCAAGACCTTTCGCTTTTTTTCTATCTTTGACTGAATAGTTAGCGTGTATTGATACAAATATGTTGGCTTTTACCCTGTTTGACAGTTGAGACCTGTCAGATAGCGTAGGGTATGTATCTTTGTTTCTTGTTAATACAACTTTATATCCTTTACGTTTTAGATAATATGCCGTTCTTTTTGCTATATCGAGCACAATATTTTTTTCTTTATTGTATATGCCTATGGCGCCCGGGTCTTTTCCACCGTGTCCAGGGTCTATGACTATTACAGGTGTTTTTGTGCTTGGCTTTGATAGATTTATTACCGTTTTTGCAGTTTGTTTGTGGCTTATTTGAGTTTTTGGTTTTGCGGTTTTATTGGATGTGTTATTAAAAAGTTTTTCTATTCTAACTATTAGGTATTTTCCGTTTTTTGATAGTATAGGTTTGTATTTATAGGTATATTTATCATTCATTTTTATATAGATTCTTGTTTCGTTTCTTATGTCCCTAACAAGTATATCATTAACAGAAAGCCTTGGTGTTGGTGTTTGGTTGATGTGTATGGTGTATTGAGGTACGGCTATATACCAATAGTTGTTGCTTAGCATTATAAATCTGTAGTTGTTTATTTTATTGAAGGTGAATATTACGTTTTCTACGCCTGGCGATATGCCTATTATGCTTAGCGATTCCAATACGGGCTGGTATTGGTATGCATACGCTGAGAATGCTATGAAGAAAAACCACATTGAGGAAATTATTGCTTTTATCATTAAAAACTATTATATTTATAAGCGTTTAAATTGCAAGAAAGGGTTTTTGGTTTTATGCGAATTCTTGGAGTGGATTATGGTGAAAGAAAGATAGGTATAGCGTTAAGTGATTACACCAACACGATAGCAACGCCGCTATGTGTTATAGATGTCCAAAAAAGTGATCCTATAAAAGAGATAGATAATATAGTTAAAGAGCATGATATTAAAAAAATTGTTGTGGGAATGCCTATAAATATGAACGGCACGATAGGTGAAAGAGCAAATATAACAAAAGAGTTTATAGAACGTTTAGCTAATGCTGTCGATATTGAGATAGTTGAGTGGGATGAAAGACTTTCTACAAAATTTTCCGATAGAGTGCTTAATAAAGCTAAAGTAAAAGGAAGAAAAAAGAAGAAAAATGTTATAGACAAGATAGCTGCTACGTTTATTCTGCAAGGTTATCTTGACTCTCTATTGTAAATATGAATCTGTATAAGAAAATTATTATTTTTAATGCCATAGTCTTAATACTTTCTTTAATATTGGGCGGTTGGATATATTTTCAGTTTTACAAATTTGTTAATACGCCTGCATCATTAGAAAAAGAAAAGGTCTATATGGATATCCAAAAAGGTGAAAGTCTATACAGCATAATAAAAAAGCTAAAAAAAGAAGGTGTCATATCACGTTCAGATTGGTTTTATTATTATATAAAGATTAAAGGATGCGCAAAAAATATCAAAGCAGGAACCCATTTCTTTTATAAAAACTATACGCCAAAAGAGGTTTTAAAAGAGCTTCTGAGTGTTAGTATATATACTGTAAAAGTTAGGGTAAGGGAAGGATTTAATATTAAAGATATTGCAAAAATGCTTGAAAAATCTGGATATGACGCTAATCAATTTTTGCTTTTATGTAACGATGCGTCGTTTGCATCAAACCTGACAGGCGTTGATGTTACCACACTTGAAGGATTTCTTTATCCCGATACCTACTATTTTGAGAAGCACGAAAAGATTAAAAAGATTATAGACGTTATGTTTGATAGGTTTAAGAATGTGTTTCATAAGATTACAAATAGGGATAATATTACCGAAGAAGACTATAAAAAAATCATTATAGCATCCATAATAGAGAAAGAAACATCTGTAAAAGACGATATGCCCATAGTTGCGTCGGTAATTTATAACAGGTTAAAAAAGGGAATGCTTCTGCAGATGGATTCTACGGTTATATATGGAATTAAATATTTTGATGGCAACTTAAAAAGGGTTGATTTGAGAAATAGGGATAATATTTATAATACATATGTTTATAAAGGTTTGCCTAAAACGCCTATTTGCAATCCTTCAATATATGCTTTACAGGCAGCGTATTATCCAAAAAAAACAGATTATCTGTACTTTGTGTCTAAAGACGGAAAAAGAACTATTTTTAGTAAAACCTTAAAAGAGCACAATCGATGGGTAAGAAAGTATCAAAAAAAATGAAGTTTCATATCAAGACATACGGATGCCAGATGAACGAAAGGGATTCTGAGAAGGTTTATTGCATATTTGAAGAAGCAGGTTTTGTAGAATCGGGCATTGAAGACGCTGATGTTGTTGTTGTTAATTCTTGTGCAGTCAGAGAAAAAGCCGAAAGCAAGATATACTCTGAAATAGGTAGAATAAAATCCATAAACAAAAAAGCAAAAGTGATTGCTATGGGTTGTGTTGCGCAGTTTAATTATGAGAAATTAAAAAGGGTTTCTGATTTTGTTGTAGGAACATCTGCTATAGATAAATTTTACGATATAGTGAATAATATTGAGTCAAAAGGCATTTTTGTTTATGATAAGATGGATAATGCTAATTATATTTTTCCGCATAGAAAGGGTATTAATGCCTTTGTAGATATAATGTACGGTTGCAACAACTTTTGCACCTATTGTATAGTGCCTTTTACAAGAGGCAGAGAGATATCAAGAACCAAAGAATCTATAATAGAAGAAATAAAGCAGCTTGTTGATAACGGCACGAAAGAGGTTATGCTTCTTGGTCAAAACGTAAATTCTTACGGTCATAAACTTGGTTATAGCTTTGTGGATTTATTGTATGATATTGACAAGATAGATGGTCTTGAAAGACTTAGGTTTACAACGTCTCATCCTAAAGATTTTTCATCTGACCTTATTTATGCTATAAGGGATTTAAATACGTTGTGCGAACATATACATTTGCCTATACAGTCAGGTTCGAATAGAATTCTAAAGCTTATGAAAAGAGGTTATACAAAAGAAGAGTATCTTGAAAAGGTATATCTTTATAAAGAAATAATACATAAAGGCTCTATAACAACAGATATCATAGTCGGTTTTCCAACAGAGACGGAAGATGATTTTCAGGAAACGATAAATATAGTCAAGGATGTTGAATATGATACCTCATTTTCATTTAAATACTCAAAAAGACCGCTAACCAAAGCAAAAGATATAGAACCTCAGGTGGATGAGGATGTTAAATTAAAAAGACTGAACAGGCTACAGGATTTGCAGGCAAGTATAACACAAAAAAAGAATAGAGAATCCGTCGATAATATATTTGAAGTGCTTGTTGAAGGTAAATCAAAAAAAGGGAATATGCTTTTTGGAAGAAATAGGCAGAATACGGTTGTCAATTTTGAATTTAAGGGTAATATAAAGCCAGGAGATGTGGTAAATGTTAAAATCACAAAAGCGTTAAAGCATTCTTTGGTGGGTGAGCTGTTATGATAGGTTTGCGTATACGAGATGTTGAATTAGAAAATGAAGATAAGGGTTTTGTCTACTGTGAAGATGAATGTGGAAATATGTATAGATTTCCCGTAACATACAAAAAAGCAAGAATAATAGCTTTATTGCTTGCAGATGCCTACGTTAGACAGGGTAATATGTATGAATTTATAGTGGATTTGTTGAACAGCAGCAACCTTTACATAGAATCTTTGATAATAGAAGATGGGAAAGATGCTAAGGCTTTTGCGAATATTGCTGACTCAAACGGCAATAGAAAACAATTTTATATATCTATTCCCGATGCCTTGGTTTTGTCTTTGTTGGCAAATAGAGATTTATATATAGATAATAAAGCCGATTTTATATTTGTAGACGAACTTGAAGATATTGCTTGGTATAGATTTTTGAAAGAACTTGATTTATGTCGATAAGATTAGAGCTTGAAAAGATTGAACGCTTAACCCTGTCTCAATATGCATTCCTATCTTCTTCTGCAACGAGAAAAAAAGAAGAAGAGAATGATGAAGTAAGGACTGCATTTATGAGAGATAGGGATAGGATTATACATTGCAAATCATTTAGGAGATTAAAACATAAAACACAGGTATTTTTTTCGCCATCAGGAGACCATTATAGAACCAGAATGACTCATACGCTTGAGGTTTCTCAAATTGCAAGAACTATAGCTAAAGCTTTAAGGTTAAATGAAACATTGACTGAAGCCATAGCATTAGGGCACGATTTGGGTCATACACCATTTGGTCATGCCGGAGAGGCTTTGCTTAATTCAAAATCAAAGAAAGGTTTTAAGCATTGGGTTCAAAGCTTGAGAGTTGTTGATGTTTTGGAGAAAAATGGAAACGGTCTTAATTTAACCAATCAGGTTAGAGACGGTATACTTAAGCATTCAAAGGGAAAGGGCGAGATAATTCCAAAAGATAAAAGTAGACTTGCAGTTACACTTGAGGGTCAAATTGTAAGAATATCAGACATTATAGCCTATGTTAACCACGATATAGACGATGCTGTGAGAGCGGGTATTATAAAAGAGAATGATATACCTAAGGATATAATATCTACATTGGGAGATAGCCATTCAAAAAGGATAGCTACCATGGTTAAAAGCGTTATAAAAAGTACAATGGATAATAATTACAATTTTATATCTATGGAAAGTGAGACTCTTGGCGCTCTTAATGCGTTAAGGGATTTTTTGTTTGAGTCTGTTTATTATTTTGAAAGCGTTCAAAGGGAGGTTGATAAATCTTTTAAGATTTTGGGTGATTTGTTTGATTATTTTATAGAGCATATCGAAGAGATAGAAAAGAGATTCTCAGAAGATAAAGAGATTGTTGTTATGGATTATATATCGGGAATGACCGATAGATTTGCTTTGAGTTTGTATGAAAAGATATTTTTACCTAAACCTTGGGGGGTTGTGTAGTGTTAGCCGGTGATATTGTTGAAAAACTAAAAAACAGATTTGATGCGGTTGAGGTTTATATAGAAAAAACCGTATCCAAAGAATTTGAACTCAGAAACTCAAAAGATTTTTCAAAGGGAATGAATATAGACAAAGGCTGTGGTATACGTGCCATAGATAATGGTAAATTGGCTTTTATCCATTTTAGTATGTCCAATGATGAAAAACTTGATATTGATAAAATATCTCAGGAACTATCGGAGTCTGCTTTTTTGGTAGAGAAGATTGATGCCAATAGTATCAGTAAAATACCGTTTAAATCTCAAAGAAATAAAGAGTTTGACATTAACGATATTTTAGCAAAAGAAAAGATAGAATTTATGGATAATATTGCAAAGAGTTTTGATAAAAGAATTGTAGATGTAAAAGGCGCTTCTGTTGGTTTTTTTAAAAAAGAGTTTGAGATTGCAAATAGCTACGGTGTAAGCGCAAAGGATGAAAAAACTCATGTCTCTGCATCTGTTTCTGTTTTGGCTAAAGAGAATGAAGTGTCGGATTCGGGTTGGTATAGTCTTGATGGTGATAGTCTTGATAGTATAGATTTTGAATTTGTAGCACAAAAAGCTGCAAATATGGCTGTTAATAAATTACACCCGAAAACAGCTTCTACAAAAAAATACAGTATTATATTTGCAAATTATGTATTTAATCAGATTTTATCCCATTTTTTTAGTGCATTTGATGGCTATTCCGTTATAAACCATACAACGCCTTTTGCAAACAAGATAGGTGAGAGAATTTTTTCCGACAATATAACCATTAAGGATGCAAAAAGTTTGAGTTTTAGACCTAATGATACCTTGATTGATGATGAAGGAAGCAAAAGACAGGATACAGTGGTTGTTGAAAAGGGAGTGTTAAAAACATTTCTTCATAATACCTACACATCTGAAAAGCTTAATCAAAATAATACAGCAAATGCAAAGAGAGCATCTTGGGCATCTCTACCAAAAGTTGGTGCTTTTAATTTTTATATAGAAGGCGATGCTGCCGTTAATAGAGATGAGTTGTTAAATAAGTTTGACGGCATTTATATTACGGAGATTATGGGTTTGCATATGGCAAACAGCATAAGTGGAGATTTTTCTTTTGGGATTGATGGTTTTTTAACACATAACGGAGAGCTTGTATCATATTTTAAATCAGCAACATTAGCGGATAATTTTTTTGATATGATGAAAAGAGTTATAGGGCTTTCTAATAGCATGTATTTCTCAGGCTCTTTTGGGTCTCCGGATATTGCAATAGCAGATTGTGTTGTAGGCGGTGAAGGATATGAATAGGATTGTTATTTTCGATTTCGGCTCTCAATATACTCAACTGATAGCAAGAAGGATAAGAGAGCTTGGCGTTTATGCTGAGATAGTGCCATACAATGCAGAAATAGAAAAAGACGGTGTTGTCGGTATTATTTTATCGGGCTCACCTTCAAGTATATATGAAAAAGATGCCCCTTTACCAAATAATTACGTATTTGAAATGGGTGTTCCAATACTTGGAATATGCTATGGGATGCAGATTGTTGCAAACAAATATGGCGGCAAAATTGCAAGTTCTTCCAAGAAAGAGTATGGTCATGCCGTTATAAAGTTGGATATGGAAGATGAGCTTATTACAAAGGATGTAAATTTAAGCTCTGTATGGATGAGCCATGGCGATAGATTAGAAAAATTGCCTAATGGGTTTGAAGCTGTAGCTCATACTGATAATTCACCATACGCCGTTATTAGAAATAAAGATAAGAAAATTTGGGCTATCCAATTTCATCCAGAAGTTGTGCATACAAAAAAGGGTAAAGATATACTAAATAATTTCTTGAATATATGTAATGCTGAGAAAAATTGGAACATGGAAAACTTTATGCAAAATACAATAAAAAACTTAAAAGAAAAGATAGGTGATAAAAAGGTTTTGTGCGCAATCTCCGGTGGTGTTGATTCGAGTGTTGTTGCAGTTTTGCTTCATAAAGCTATAGGCGATAATCTAATAGGTGTATTTGTGAATAATGGACTTTTAAGGGAGAATGAGTCTGAATATGTAATGGAATCATTTAATAGACTTGGTGTAAATGTTAATTATGTCGATGCTTCAAATCTCTTTTTGGATAGACTTAACGGTGTTCTTGACCCGGAAGAAAAAAGAAAGATAATAGGGCATACGTTTATAGATGTTTTTAGAGAATTTGCATCCAATTTGAAGGATGTAGATTTTTTAGCTCAAGGCACACTATACCCTGATGTTATAGAGAGTGTTTCTGTTAAAGGTCCGTCTGCTACAATAAAGAGCCATCACAATGTCGGAGGATTGCCTAAGGATTTGCATTTTAAACTTATTGAACCGTTAAGAGAGCTTTTTAAAGATGAAGTTAGGCAATTGGGTATTCAGCTTGGACTTGATAGGGAGTTTATAGAAAGACATCCTTTTCCAGGTCCTGGTCTTGCTATAAGAATAGTGGGATACATTACAAAAGATAAAATAAAGACACTTCAAAAAGCAGACTCTATCGTTCAGCAAGAAATAAAGAACGCAGATTTATATAATAAAGTATGGCAAGCGTTTGCCGTTTTATTGCCTGTTAGTAGTGTTGGTGTTATGGGAGATAAGAGAACATATAATAATGTTGTTGCTGTCAGGATTGTTGAAAGCATTGACGGTATGACGGCTGATTGGTCTAAATTGCCCTATGATGTATTGGGTAAGATATCCAATAGAATTATAAATGAGGTTGAAGGAGTAAATAGGGTTGTATATGATATATCTTCAAAGCCGCCGGCCACTATTGAATGGGAGTAGTGTTTGAAAAAGAAAAAAATTGATGACATTGTTGATAGTATAGCAGTTTTAGTGAATAATAAATATATTGTTGCTGCCATTTTTTTTCTTATAGTTGGCTTTATGTTTTTCCCAAAATCTTCTACAACATTTTATAATTTAAGCGTAGGAGATGTTGCGCCAAAAACCATAAGGTCAAGCGTTTCAATGCTTGTGGAAGATAAAGAAGCAACAAAAAGAAAAATAGAAGAAGCGGTAAGGAATTTACCTCCAGTTTTTGATTATGATTCATCTGCTATAAACAATACTATAAATTCCATCGGCAAGGCATTAAGCATAATCGATAAAACAAAACCAGAAACCACGATGGATAAATTTTTTAAAACTTTGGGATTAAAACCTCATAAGTCTTTATATCTAAGGATTTTAAGGTATAAACAAGATGTTATATTCAGTTATGCAAAGATAGCTTTAGATTCTCTGAAATCATATTATATTGTGAGTTCAACAAGACAACTATATAAATTTCCAAGCCAAACAATAATAATTAGAGACATAAAGAACCCTAAAAATGAAAAAACGCTTAATAAAAACGATGCCATAGATGTTCCAAGAGCTAAAATCATAGCCTACAATAAATTAAAAAGCGTAACAGATGATATAGCTTTAAGAAACACAGTATGGGATTTTATATCCGATTTAATCTTGCCAAATTTAACATTTAACAGTTTGGAAACAAAAAAAAGACAAGAAGAAGAAGCAAAAAAGATAAACCACGTTTTCTTTAAAATTTCAAAAGGCGAAATAATAGTAAGAAGCGGAGATATTATTACATCAACCGATTATTTAAAATTGAATGCTTTAAATTCCATAAAGCAACAAGAAAATGTCTATGAAAAATCTATTGCAAAATTGCTAATTTTCATCATTATAACTCTTCTTTTGTATAGGGCATATATCGTATCTAAAGCAAAAAAGAATAAAATGCTTAAAGAAAATGTCATTATACTTATCTTAGGCTCTCTTGTTATAGCTCAGCTTTCAATATTTAAGCTTTTTTCTTATATATCAAGTCTTATTACCTATTCGTCGCCAGATTTTCCAAAAACAGCATTGATTTTTGGCATACCTTTTGTATTTGCTCCCATAATGACGGCAGTAATGGTGGATTTTGAGCTTGCATTTTTAATATCTATATTGATGTCGGTGTCTGCTTGGCTTGTTGTTGATTCTTCGATAAATAGCTATTTGATTATTTATATGTTTATCGGAAGTGTCGTTAGTGCTGTTGGAATACTGAAAGAGAAGACCAGGGCTGGAATAATAAAAGCAGGTCTTTATGCGTCGGTAAGCAATATAATTATAATTAGTATATTTTATATATTTAACGGCACAGAGCTCGGAAAGCCTATGATTTTTGATTTAGCTTTTGGTGTTTTGAGTGGCGTTTTGTCATCAATTATAGTTAGTGGTGTTTTACCTGTGTTTGAGTATGTGTTTAATGTAACAACAGATATAAAATTGTTAGAGCTTGGCAATCTAAATAATCCGCTTTTAAAAGAGCTTGCTATCAAGGCACCCGGGACATACCATCATAGTATAGTTGTATCATCTTTGGCTGAAGCAGCCGCATCTTCTGTTGGCGCTAATTCTCTTGTTGCTAAAGTTGGTTCTTATTATCACGACATAGGTAAGATAAGGAAGCCTATGTATTTTGTGGAGAATCAGACAGATGGTATAAACCCTCACGATAAGCTTAAGCCGTCTATAAGTGCTTTGATTATTAAAAATCATGTAAAGTATGGACTTGAGATAGCAAAAAAGCATAGACTTGGCTCATGCATAATGGATATTATAACCCAACACCATGGAACGAGTTTAATTAAGTATTTTTATGCTAAAGCCAAGGAAAATGGACAGAATCCTAAGGAAGAAGATTTTAGATATCCAGGACCCAAACCACAAACAAAAGAATCGGGTATAGTTATGATAGCCGATGAAGTGGAAGCTGCTTCAAAGACATTATCAAATCCAACCACAGCCCATCTTGAAGAGTTTGTTAGGGACATAACAAATAGAATATTTCTTGACGGACAGTTGGATGAATGCGAATTAACACTCAAGGATTTGAATTTAATTGTTGATAGTTTTGTTAAGGTTTTGGTTGGTATATTTCACCACAGGATAGAATATCCAGAGGAAGAAAAAAATGCAGACAACTATAATTAAAGAGATTGAAAGAGACTATCTTGATAATGATAAAATATTAAACTTTATAGAGTTTTTATTTGATAGGACTAAGAAGGATAAATCTTTAGAGTTGAATATAGTGTTTTGTGATGATAATAGGATTCAATCTTTAAATAGTGAATTTAGACACAAAGACGCACCTACAAATATATTGAGTTTTTATGGGTATGACGGTGATATTTTGGGCGATATAATTATTTCTATAGAGACGCTTGAAAAAGAAGCCAAAGCGGACAATAAAAATATATTTGATTACCTTCTTTTTTTATTGGCTCACGGTTTTTTACATCTTTTGGGCTATACGCACGAAACTATGGAAAAATATAATATTATGATTGAAGAGCAAAATAAGTTTGTAAGGGAGTGGAAAAATGAAGAATAAAACTAAAACGGCTTTATTAATATTTACGGGAATTTTGGGTGCTGTTGCCGTAAAAGAAAACAAGATACCTAAAATTATAAAAGAAGACATAGATACCATATTCGAAAGAGACCCAGCAGCAAGAAGCGTGCCCGAAGTAATTTTTTGTTATCCGGGCTTACATGCCATATGGTTTCATAGAGTATCCCATTTTTTATGGGAGCATAATTTTAAATTTGCCGGTAGGTTTTTATCCCATATAGCAAGATTTTTGACAGGAATAGAGATACATCCGGGAGCAAAGATAGGAAAAGGATTTTTTATAGACCATGGAATGGGTGTTGTTATAGGAGAAACAGCTGAAATAGGCAATAACGTTTCAATATATCAGGGCGTTACTCTTGGCGGAACAAGTTTGAAGAAGGTAAAAAGACATCCTACAGTAGAAGATAATGTTGTTGTGGGCTCTGGTGCTAAGGTTCTTGGAGCGTTTACAATAGGTAAAAATTCTAAGATAGGCTCAGGCAGTGTTGTTGTTAGAGAGGTTCCAGAAAATTCTACAGTAGTTGGAATACCAGCAAGAGTTGTTAAAAAGGAAAAGGAATCCACAGGCGTTGATCTTGAGCATTCAAAGTTGCCGGATG
>JAMOQJ010000127.1 GCA_027064065.1 Desulfurellales bacterium | reverse complement strand
AAGATAAAAGAAGAAAGCAAAAATGCTGTAGGTCCTCAAATAATAAATCCCTACAAAAAGAGCAATAAAACTCAAACTGTAGCAGTTAAAGAAAAAAATGCAAAGCAAGAAAAAAATACAATTTCAAAGAAGAAAAGGGCTATTGCAATAGCCAAGAAAGCTAAAAAAGAGATAGAGATAGCCAAAAAAACAATCAAAGAAGAGCATAAAAAGAATCAAAATGCAATTCATAAAGCCAATATCACACAAAAACAAACAAAAAAAATCGTAGCAACAAAGGATAATAAAAAGCAAAAAACCCAAAAAAGTAGATTTGTTGTGCAAGTATCTTCCTATCAAAACAAAAAACAGGCTATCAGTATGGTGGAAAAATTAAAAAAACTTGGATATAACTCTTTTGCAATGTCGGTTTTGATAAATAATAAAACCTACACAAGGGTTATGATAGGTCCTTTTGATAACTACTTTACAGCAAAATCTACTGCCATAAGCGTTAAGGAGAAGGCGAAACTTAAATATATGCCAATGATTAGGAAATATGATAAACTACCCTAATATAAGTCCGAACATAATAAGTATAGGCAATATTCATCTTAGATGGTATGGTATGGCTTATGCGTTAGGGTTTATTGTAACGTATTTTTACATTAATAGCAGATTTAAAAAATTTAATAATAAAAACATTATAGATGACGCTTTGATATATGCTGTTTTTGGTGTTATACTTGGCGGAAGGTTGGGATATGTATTAATCTACAATCTTCCTTATTACATAGAGCATCCTTTGCATGTATTTTATATCTGGAAGGGCGGTATGAGCTTTCACGGCGGATTAATAGGAGTGATTGTTGCGGGAGTGATGCTTGCAAGAAAATATGGTTTAAGTTTTTATGATATTGCCGATGAAACAGTGGTTGTTGCGCCTGTAGGGCTGTTTTTTGGAAGAATTGCAAATTTTATTAATGATGAGTTGTGGGGCAGGGTAACAAATGTTCCCTGGGCAGTTGCATTTCCAAACGGAGGATATCTTCCAAGACATCCTTCTCAATTGTATGAAGCCCTTTTTGAGGGATTGGTACTTTTTTTGATTCTTATTGTTTTAAGGGATAGGCTTATAAAATACAAAGGTGTTATGTTTTATTTATTTATTTTTTTGTATGGAGTGTTTAGGTTTTTTATAGAATTTACAAGACAGCCTGACCCTCAAATAGGTTTTATATACGGATTTACAATGGGCCAATGGTTGTGTATGTTAATGGTTGCAATATCGTCTTTTTATCTAATAAAACAGTATAAGGAGTTGAAATGAACTTGTTGGATATTAAAAAAAATATGGTAAAAAACAAAAAAGAAGAACTGCCGCCGCACGTGATAGAGATGGGTTTAAATATGTTGTTTGTAGAGCCTATAAATGTGTTTGAAAGAATTGAGAATGGCTTAAAAGATATAAATACTATTGATGATATTGAAGAGTTGTATAATATAGCCCACAAAGCAACAGTGTTAATCGATATAAGGGATAAAAAATATAACGAAGCATTGGACAATATAGCTTTGGCAAAACAATCCAATGAACAGTTATGCGTCATAGTTAGAGACATCTTGCTTGAAGAGTATCAAGTTTATTTAAGCAGGGTATATCAGATAGATGGACTGCTATTTGATGTGTCGCATTTGACTACTCAAATGTTAAAAAACATTATGTTTATAGCTATATCTATGGGCATAACACCTATTTTAAGTATAAATTCAGAGATGGATATTTCTAAAATCGACTGGGAAATAACAAGGGTTGTGGCAGTAAAGGATAAAAATATCATAAATAAAATTCCGAACAATATTAAAATTATAAAAGACATCGATGCCAATTTTGATTCTGCAGATGTGGTTATAAAGGAAAAATAGATGAAAGACATATTAGATAGAGCTAAGAAACTTCATTTTGTAGGTATTGGCGGAATAGGGATGAGCTCTCTTGCTCAATATATGCTTTCAAGAGGCTACACAATAACCGGTTCCGATATGTCTTTAAATTCTTCGGTTGAAAATCTTAAAAAACTGGGCATTAAGGTCAATATAGGTCATTCTACTGATAATATAGACCAAGATACAGATGCTATTATTGTTTCATCAGCTATAAAAAGTGATAATATAGAATTTTCTTATGCTAAAAAACATAATATACCTATAGTAAAAAGATATGAACTGTTGGCTTATGTGGTAAATTCCAAAAAATCTATAGCTATAGCCGGTTCTCACGGTAAAACTACGACAACATCCTTATGTGCATCTCTAATTAAAAACGCAAATATAGACCCAACGGCGATAATAGGCGGAAAACTCAGAAATATCAATAACAATGTAATGATAGGGCAAAGTGATTATTTTATCATAGAAGCAGATGAATCAGACGGCGGTTTTTTGCTTCTTAATCCTGAAATAGGTGTAGTTACCAATATTGATAACGACCATTTGGGTTTTTACGGTAATTTTGATAACGAAAAAATGGCTTTTGAAGATTTTATAAAAAGCTCCAACATAAAGATACTCAATATAGACGACCCTGTAATAAAAGAAATAAAAGGGAAATATAAAGATGCTATAAGATATAGTATAACAAATAAAAAAGCTGATATATATGCATACAATATCAGAACAAAAGGCTTAAAAAGCTATTTTAATGTTAAAACAAAAAAAAGAACGCTTGTTGATTTGGAACTTGGCATCATAGGTATACACAATATTTCAAATTCACTTGCCGTTATTGCCATAGCAGATATTTTTGATATAGATGAAGATACAATACGAAAAACATTATCAGAATTTCAAGGCGTGGATAGGCGTTTTACATTTATTGGAAAATACAATTATTTAAATGTTTATGATGATTATGCACATCACCCTACAGAGATAAGAGCCACAATAAATACAGCAAGGTTGGTTGATAATAGGGTTTATGCTCTATTCCAACCGCATAGGTTTTCAAGAACAGCCTATCTTATGGATGATTTTGCAAGAAGTTTTAAGGATGTGGATAAGGTGTTTGTGTTGGATATCTATTCTGCGTCTGAAAAACCTGTTGACGGTATAGATTCTGAAATTTTAGCCCAGAAAATAAATAATATAAGCTCCAATGCTATATATGTAAGAAGCATTGATTCTTTAAAGAAATTCCTAAATCAGATAGATGAAGAAGGTGTTTTGATAGCATTGGGTGCAGGCAACGTAAGCTCTATAATAAAAGAGATAGTAAATGAAAAGAAAGCGGGTTAATTTAGATAAGTTAACAACTATACGATTAAAAGGGGATGTTTTGTTAGGCATTCTCGATAGCGAAAATGATTTTGAATCTTTAGATAACGGTTTTATGATAGGATGTGGAAGCAATATTTTGGTTAAAAATAGAAATGTGAATCTGTATAAGCTATCAAAAAAATTCTCTTTTGTTGAGATAATAAATGGTATGCTCATTTGCGGAGCATCGTTAAGAATATCGGAATTAATACGTTTTCAGCTTCAACATTCCATATCTGCTTTAGAATTCTTAGCTGGCGTTCCTGCCAGTGTTGGTGGATGTATCTATATGAACGCCGGAGCGTTTTCTTTTGAAATATCGGATAGATTGATATATGTTAAAGGCTTTAAAAAGGGTAGGGGAATTGTTACCATCTCAAGGGATGACATAGATTTTAAATATAGAGAAAGTGGTCTTGATGATATTATTATTCTCGAAGCAGGCTTTTTATACGAAAGAAAGAGCCGTGATGTAATAGAAAATTCAATAAGAGAAAATATAAAAAAAAGAATTAAGAATGCCCATCTAACAAATACATTTGGGAGTATCTTTAAAAACCCTAAAAATTTAATCGCTGCAAAACTAATAGAAGATGTTGGCTTAAAGGGTTTATGTAGGAATAGCGTGTGTATATCGGATAAACATGCAAATTTTATGGTAGGGAAGGGCTTGGTTGATATAGACGATGCGCTTTTCTTGATAGATAGAGTTAAAGATACGGTCTATAAAAGTTTTTCTGTAGAACTAGAAGAAGAGGTGAAAATAATATGAAAATATTGGTTGTATGCGGCGGAGACTCCAAAGAAAAAGATGTATCTATAAATACAGGAAAAGCCGTATTTGAAGCCCTGAAGGCTAATTTTGATAATATTGAGTGTTTGATTTGTAAAGATAAGAAAAGTTGCATACTATCCATATTAAACTCAAAACCCGATAAGGTGTTTTTGGCTTTACACGGCGGGTGGGGGGAAAACGGAGAGATACAGGCTGCATTAGATTTGCTTAATATTGATTACACAGGCTCGGGATTTGAGGCAAGCTGTTTGGCTATGAATAAATTTGCCACAAAATCAATACTGTCAAATATCAAGATACCTACAGCTAAGGCTTGCTTGATTAAGGATGTATCGGATGTAGAAAATGTTGATTTTTATCCTGTTTGTATAAAACCCAACAGTGAAGGTTCATCTGTGGGTGTTGAGTTTGCAGATACAAAAGAAGAAGCAAAACAAAAAATTCAGCTACTGTTGAAAGACTATAAAGAGCTGATAGCTGAAGAAAGATTGGATGGAAAAGAATTAACAGTAACGGTATTCAACGATACAGTATTTCCTATAATAGAAATAAAACCTAAAAAAGGATTTTATGATTACAAAAACAAGTATACCAAGGGTGCAACAGAATATATTGTGCCTGCTCAAATAGATAAAAGTGTGGAAATGTTGTGTAAAAGTGTTGCGTTTAAGGCTTATAAATCTATCGGATGTCGTGGTTGCGCAAGGGTTGATATGATATTAAAAAACAATATTCCATACGTTTTGGAGATAAATACTATTCCCGGCATGACTGGTACAAGTCTTGCTCCTAAATCTGCCAACGCTGCCGGTATAGAATTTCAAGAACTTACAAAAATGATGATAGAAGGATAGGTTGTGATAGACTATAAAGATATTGATAAAAAACCTGATAATAAAACATACCCATTTAAAAGCATATCATCAGTATTAATATTATTTGCTCTTTTTATATTTCTTTTTTTGGCTATATATTTTTATACTTTATATAC
>JAMOQJ010000126.1 GCA_027064065.1 Desulfurellales bacterium | reverse complement strand
GGTTCAAATCCACTCACCCCGACCATTTAAATGCGCCCGTAGCTCAGCAGGACAGAGCAACGGACTTCTAATCCGTGGGTCAGAGGTTCGAATCCTCTCGGGCGCGCCACTTGAAAGCCTGTTATGACGCCAATCTTGGGAATGCTCAAGGTTGGCTTTTTTTGTTGGTGTTTTCCAAAGGTAACTATAAGGTAACTTTAAACCCAACTTGCCCCTCTGTTTTTTCAGTTATCCGCATTTTCCAAACGACTAAATTTATTTAATGCTTCTAAAGGCTTCCAAAGGCTTTGAAAGGGCATCGATTTTTAATATTTTCTATGTGTTATCAATGCTAAATTCCTAAAACGCTCATAAATGGCATTTAAACGCCTGTGGTTAAACGGTAGGTATCTTATAAGTAATACATCAAAAAAAGAAAAAGCGTTTAAATTTGATAGGTTTCTGGCTTAAATTGCTGGTGTAGGGTTGTTTTTGGGTTTATAATCGCTTAAATTCTGCGCCGCCCCGCTTCGTGTAAGGCTTAAATACTAAAAAGAACCTTTTATGCTTCAGTTTCCTATTGGTTTCTATTTTATATTAAATTTAAATCGTCGGTCTGTATAATATCACAACCAAATATAAAATATAGACTATCTTATATCATAACCAATGCTTGCCATATTTTCTTTATCCGATGTAATAGTAAATATAAAGATTTATGATTTACTTTAAGGCTTCTATCTTATAACAAATTCATACCTTGCTTATAGCTTATCTATCAAACTATATTCCTTTCATAAGCGATACATAAATCAAACAAAGATACTTTTATAATCTATATAGTTAAAATATTATAATTGATGTTTAATGGTTATATTTTATTCAATAAGTTATATATAAAATATATCAATAGGTTATCAAAGTTTATTATAAATATAAACTATATTGTTATTATTTATCTATCGATGTGATTATTGGGTTATAAAGTTTTATTTGATAGCTTATATTAAATAGAAATATATTTATAAGTAAGAGAAAAGGTTTCAGATAGTTTTATGTTTTTATACTTTAATTATGAATTGATAATATTAAATGTATAAAATAATTTTCAAATGATAACTAAACAGAAAAAGAAAAATATAATTTTATTACTACCTATAAAGCGATACCGATATACTAAAATAAGTGGACGACAGGTTATTAAGCCTGCCGTCGATTGATGGGTAGAATATGAAAAGGTTAAGTAGTGGGTAAAAGGTAGGGCGTTATGTTTGTATACAGATGTTGTTAGTTAGCTTTCTATTGATAATATTATTTATAGGCAAGAGATATCTATTATTTATACACATCCCCTCTTGAACCAATTTTAAAAACAAGAATAGTTTTATCTTCTGGGTAGAATTTTAACAACACTCTATATTTGCCTGCTCTCAATCTATAAATGTTGTTTTCGCCTTTAATAGGTTTTATGTCAATTCTCTCTTTGCTGGATAAAAGAGATAATATTTTGTTAATTTTTTCTTGGTAACCTTTATCAAGCTTGACATAACCTTTATGGGCATCTTTTGAAAAAACTATTCTCCAAATGGCCATCTAATCGTTTCGCCTGCCTTTAATTCTTCTTCAGCGATGTTTAAGGCTTTTCTTTCTTGAGCGGTTAAGGGTGTTGTGTCTTCGTTTAAAAATACACGCTCAAATATAATGTCTCTTTCCTCATCGCTCAAACTCTTTAACGTATCAACCAAAGCGTCGATATTGTGCTCTTTTTCAATCATATTTACCCCCTTTAATTTCGTCCTGCTTTTTAAATGATATAACGTAATTATTGTTTATTCAAGAGTTAAAATTGTCCGGAATGTCAGAAGTGATATCATAGCAAGAGTTTGGATAGCCACCGTCTAACGCTTGGATATGCTCAAGTTCTTTTACAAGTTGCGGTCTATTTTCACGGATTAAATTCAATATTTCGTCGGTAACCTTACTTTTAGGTTCTATAGCTATTTTACCGTAAACCAAATAAACACTAACGCCCATTTTCTCGATTTTATCAACAAGCATAAAACCTCACTTTTCTTTGCTTAATCCCCTGTGATTTGTTGATTCATTTTGAGTGATTGTTTACAGGACGCCAAATATTTGAATCAACCCCGTTTGATTCATTTGATTCATTGATTTATTTTTGATTCATTTTTAAATCATTAAATCATTTGAATCATTTGCGTATGATTCATTTTTTCCTTGTCTCTATACGGGTTTTCATAATTTGAATCAATGAATCACAAAGGTATTAAAAAGCTTTAAAAATATGCCACGTTATCCAAATGTCTAATTTGTTCTGATTCCCCACGAATACGCCAAATTTTTGGGACAACCCTTTGCATATTCTCATTTTGAGTCATTGGGTCAAACGGGTCATTTTGCCTTTGACTCATTTTTTTCCCGTCTCTATGCTGGTTTTTATCGTTTGAGTCAATGAGTCCGTAGGGTATTAAGTGTGCTTTTTCAGGCAAAAATGAAAAAGTAGACTCTATAGAGCCGATTAACTTTATCTTTTTTGTCTTGCCTCTTCCCTCAACCTCTATCATTTCTTTTTCCAATAACTCTCTGATTCTACGGTCAAGCGTAGGTTTTGAAACATTTAATTTCTCTATCAACTCTTTTGCCGTTATCTCTCCACCGTTTTCTTTTATCGCCTCATAAGCCGTTTTGAGTTTTTCATCTGACATACTTTGAAAAATCAAACGTCGCAAATTAAAAACAATCTCATAATCTTTTAATGTTGCAATAATTTGTCCTGCATTATCTTTATTTCTTTGAAATTGATGTAACAACGCCGACGCTTTAATTAATGTTAAAACTTTACCAAAATCTCGTAAATGCCTTTCGTTTTTTGTAGGGAATTCATTTATCAATCCTTTAGCGAAAGGAATAACAACCGGGTGCATTTCGATTAAGGCGTCAACGGCTTTCCATACCTCAATTTCCGATTCATCGATTTTTTTATCGCTTGCCATCTGCTCATATACTTTTCTGGCTATTTGCTCGTCGTGTTCAATCTCAATTTCAATAAGGCGTGTTGCAAGTTCCTCATCTAATTTTGTTCTTGTTGTGGTCGTGATAAAAACCATACCTCTGGCGTCAACCTCATTTTCGTATATACCTAAGCTACCACCTTTTTTGTCTACCGTGCCTAACTTCAATACGCCTTCGCTCAATGCTACTCTTAAATTCATTGCCATATCGTCCGTTCCCGGTAACTCAAAGATGGTTAGAATTTTATGTGCCAACGGCTCGGTGCGATACAACAAAAAATTAGTTGTAGCCCTTGTATACTCTACTAAATCTGTATCATCGCAAGTCTTTAAAACGGTAGAAACAAGCTCGGATTTCCCAACACTTGACACGCCTTTTATGGCAATACCTATTCCTTTTTTAGATGGCAGTTTCCTTGCTGTGAGTAACAACCGCAACAATGTTTTCTCTTTTTCTCTACCTACGTAAAAATTGCCTACGAATTTTAAATACTTATCTATCAAATCCGGTGCTTTGAGTATCTCATACGCCTTCGTTTTGATATCGTCGGGTATCTCCCTTTTTTCATCTTTTTTATTAGTAGACTTTAATAACGCATATTCATAATCTTTTCTCAAATCTGCCGTTGCAACGCCCAAACCCTTAGCAAATAACTTAATCAGCGACGCCATTATCGACTCTTGAATTCCAAAAATTGTTTTTAAAGCAACAAGCCTATTGATTATAAATTTACTCTGCTGGACAGCGTAAGCCTTGTGAAATTCAACGGCTTTTCCGTAAACATCCTTTTTAAACGTCTCAACCCCATATTTTGTAATATAATCATCGACGCCTATTTTCTCTTTATGTGTGCCTTGTGGTATTCGTATAATATAAACCTGCGCTTGGTGCAACCATAGATAAATTGACAGCTCTATCTCCGCTTTTAAAACGTTCTCGTTATTAACTGCGTCAGCGTCAAAACAGACATAAACCGTTCTATCCTTCCAAACCCAATCGTCAAGCAAAAACTCTTTGCCTTTTTCAAATTGCCATACACCTGATAGCCCTATTGCATCAAATCCATTTTTAACCAAGCAAGCGGTTTTCTTTTCTCCTTCAGTAATTATGATTGGTTTATGTGGTTTTTCCTTAAGTTCTGCGATTTGTGGCAAGATGTAGGGTTTGGGTGGTGTATCTTTAGGTTGTAGATACTTCCGCTTACGCTCTTTCATTGTTTTTTCCGCAACTTCAGTTTTTGGATATAAGCGCACCCGGGCAAAATCACAGCCTGGGTAAGGGAATGCCAAGACATAGTAGTTAGATAGCATCCACTGGCAAGCTCCAAAATTTCTTTTTGTGATTTTCTCAAGTGTATTTGCGTCTGCTACCTCATACCAACCAAGTTCTTTCGCATCTTCAACTGTCAATCCGCTTTTAGATAAATCATTTGTTATTACATCGCTAAAAATATGATTTTTTAGTGTATTTTCTGCTTGACTATTACCCCCAAAAGTTGGTAAACTATTTTTAATGTATTTGGTGGATTGTCCTGTAGTCGGAGGGTTACAGGATAGTCCATTTTTTATTTCCATTTATCTTTTCTCCTTTCTTTTTAACATAATTATTAAGTCAAGAAGTGCTCCTTTGATACTCAATCCCTCAATCTTGCTATAGGTATCGATAATGTTGCCTTCATAATAACACTTATCACAATATGCCTTGCCGTTTGTTAGGTTGATATGGAATGATGGTTTTTGGTTGTATTCGTTGTGGAACGGACATACGCTTGTCAGTTCTTTGTTTTTTATCTTGATTTGCTCAAGTTTTAAGTTTTGCGCTATTTCTGGTATGTGGGCTATAATGTCCCTTAAAACCTTTTCTCCATTTGCCTTACCACTCATTTTTATTCTCCTTTTAGTTCTTTTATTTTTTCTGCTCTTGCTTGCGCTCTTTTCTCTTCTTGCTCTAAATACTTTTTCCATTCCCTTACATTGATGAATAATTTGCGCCCTACTTTGATAAATAACTCTGGGCGGTCTCCAACGCTGTGCATTTTGTAAAGCGTGTTTTTTGTGTAAAAAATTCCTGCGCT
>JAMOQJ010000125.1 GCA_027064065.1 Desulfurellales bacterium | reverse complement strand
GTAACAATGCCAGAAAATAGTATATGGATAGATGCTCTAAATAAAGCAAAAACGGTTGTTATTGACACCAATCAAACAGAAACAACACAATATGCGGATTATTTTATCAAAGTAGGTGGAATGTTTTCTCAAGATGAGATTCAGGGTAGTTATTTTTTTAACAAAACCTTAAAAAGAAAAGCGTTTCTAAACGATACACCTTCGGATATAGATATTATCAAACAACTCTCCAACCTACTCAATATAGACATTGATATGCCAGACATAGAAAATATCAAAACAACATCACAAACAAAAAAACGGTTATTTAACAATAAAACAATAGATTTAAAGCTACCCTACAACGAACAAAATAGAATAAGGCTTATCACATTATCGCATGAAAATTATCTAAACTCTCAAACCGAAATCATAGAAAAAGACACAATTTTTATATCAAAAAAAATAGCAAAAAAACTATCCATAAAAGACAGAGATATAGTTACAATTAAAAATAAACAAGGACAATGCAAGGTTATGTGTCAAATTTCAGACAAAATAAAAGGATACAACGCATTTGCTTATAAAAATCGAAGTTTATGCTTTAACTCTTTGACAAAAAGCACAAAAACTGATGCAAACTTAGCCATTTCTTATTATGATTTATTTGTTAGTATTGAGTAGCTTGCCTGCCTTTTCTTGTCGAGTTTGCATTTATATATAGTGCTATACGTTGATTTAATAACATTTTTTAATTAGAAGCGTATATTAAAAAAGATAAATAAAAAAAGGGGCAAAGTTATTGCCCCTACTCTTTTTAAGTCAATTTGCTTAAACGTGGAATGGGTTTGTGTAGAAAATAATCAAAACGATAACAAGCATGTAGATAACAAGTGATTCAATCATAGCAAGACCAATCATCATCAATGTAAGCAATTTACCAGAAAGACCCGGATTTCTTGCTGTTGCAAGCACAGTTCCGTTAACAGCGTGTCCCTGACCGATTCCACCGCCGCCAGCAGCTAAACCTAAACCGATAGCACCGCCCATAGCGACATACATGTAGTACTTCTTGAGTACCAAAGCACCAGTTTCAGCATCTCCGGCAGCAAATGCAGGCAAAGCCAACACAACTCCGAACAACACTAACATAAATGTACCAAGATTCCTCATAACTCCACCTCCTCACAAAAAATCAAAAAACATAAAAAACAATTCTACTCTTCATGTCCGCTTATAGCATCAGCTATATATAAAGTCGATAAAAGCGGGAAAATAAAAGACTGTATTACAGCTGCCAAAAGCACAAGTGCCATAACTGGCATAGGTATTAACCAAGGAGCTAAGAAAAACAGAACAGCCAAAAGGATATCGTCTCCACTTATATTACCAAACAACCTGACAGACAGAGAAAGTATTCTTGCAAAATGTCCAACTATTTCAACAGGAAGCATTAACGGCACAAGCCACCAAACAGGACCCATAAAATGCTTTATATATTTAACACCGTGTGTCTTAATGCCAAGATACTGATAATAAACAAAAACTATTACTGCCATAGCAATTGTTGTATTCCATGAAGATGTAGGCGGTATAAATCCCGGTATCAATTCTACAATATTTGCAAAAAATATAAAAATTCCCAGCGTAGCTATTAAAGGAAAATGCTTAGGCGCTTCCTTTTCACCTAAAATACTTTCAACAAAATCATACAGACCTTCAACAACAGCCTCTACAATATTTTGAAAACCTTCAGGCATAAGCTTTAAAGACGACCTTGCAATTAAAGCAAGAACAACTATAACCAACATTATAAACCAAGTAAAAACAAGATATCCCGGAAGTCCGGTAGCATGAATTATAAAATCCAAAAAACTTGGTGCTTCCATGTAACCCCCTCTTACACCGTAATATTTTTCTTATCAATAAAAGATAAAAAAGACATAAAAACAATCGCCAATGGCACAACAGACAAACCTGCAACAATACCTAAAACATCCAACTTCATTTGAAACAGAAACCAAATACTGATACCTACAAGGACATACCTTAATGAATTTTCAAAGAACGAATATCTGCCTTTTTTAAGCCATCTTACAGACATAAGCTTAATTACATACCAATCGCCTATGCCAACCAATGCCCCAAAAAAGCTCGCTACCAAACATTTCTTGGATGCGAAGATAAAACATAAAATTGCTATCATAAAATACACTATAACAAAAATTATTTCAAGTCTTTTTGTCGTTATCTTCATCTGATTTAAATTTCTTTATTCCTCTATACATATTTTGAAAACCCGCTATGATTCCTACAGCAACAAAAAAGAAAAAACCAATATGGTAAGGCGTATGAAATTTTCTATCTATCCAATATCCTATACCGCTTCCTATAATAATGGCAAACACAACGCTAAATCCAACGGTTGTGGATTCGTATAAATCAAGGTAGAATTTTTTATTTTTTTTACCCTTGCTATCTTTCATATATATAATTTTCCCTCTGACATATCCTTAAACACCTCTTCTATTGCGACAAGCGTATTCTCCACATCAGAAAGGGTATGGCTTGTTGATATAAAATTGGATTCAAACTGAGAAGGTGGTAAATATATTCCACGTTCAAGCATACCGGCAAAATAGTTTGCAAACATTTTTAAATCACACTTCAATACATCGGAGTAATTTAATGGCTTATCTTCCGAAAAAAATAAACAAAACATCGAACCAATAGACTCTCCTGACAATGGAATATCGTATTGATTAGCCAATCCTACAGCTCTTGAAACTAATTTCGCACTGTTTTTATTTAGTTCATCATACGGCTTCTTGTTTTTCAAAATATTAAGCGTTGCTATACCCGAAGCCATAGCTATAGGATTTCCGCTTAATGTTCCGGCTTGATATACTCCGCCATTTGGAGCTAATAACTCCATAATCTCTTTTTTAGCGCCAAAACAGGCGACAGGAAATCCGCCGCCAACAACCTTGCCGAGTATGGTTATGTCGGGCGTAATATTGTATAAATGTTGAGCACCGCCGTAGGTTAACCTAAAACCTGTCATAACTTCATCAAAAATCAAAAGAGAACCGTATTTATCACATACTGTCCTTAAACCTTCCAGAAAACCTTCTTTAGGTTTTATAACACCCATATTTCCAGCAACCGGTTCAACTATAACACATGCTATTGTTTCACCGTATTTGGAAAATATATCTTCTACTTCTTCAATATTGTTATACTCAGCAAGCAATGTATGTTTTGCAAAATCTACAGGTACGCCATCGCTTGATGGCACGCCAAATGTGCTTGCTCCACTTCCAGCACCTACAAGCAATCCATCAGAATGTCCGTGATAACATCCACTAAACTTTAAAATATTATCCCTTCTTGTTACTCCTCTTGCAAGTCTGATGGCGCTCATTGCCGCTTCAGTTCCAGAGCTTACAAACCTTACCTTATCAATGGAATCAAATGCATCAACTATGAGTTTTGCCAATTCCGTTTCCAAAACCGTAGGAGCTCCAAAGCTAAACCCATTTTTTAAAACATCTTCAACCTTTTTTAAAACCATTTCGTTTGCATGACCGACAATTGCAGGGCCCCATGTGTTTACATAGTCTATAAATTCATTTCCATCTTCGTCGTAAATCTTTGAACCTTTGGCTTTTTTTATAAAAATAGGATTGAGTCCCACGGATTGAAAAGCCCTTACAGGACTGTTTACACCACCTGGTATATATTTTTTGGCTTCTTCGAATAGTTCTTTGCTCTTTTCAAACATTTTATATGCCTCCATAAAACATATGCTTGCATAAAAATAACATAATCACAGTCTATATTCAAGGAACTATAAATATACTCTCACACCCTATTTTTACATTTATCCCATAGCTTATCCATCCTATCAAGACTCACATCTTCAAGCGTTAAATTTTCTTTTTTAACAAAATCTTCAATACAATTAAACCGCTTTTCAAATTTTAAAGAAGCTTTTCTTAAGGCTTCAGACGCATCTATCTTCGAAAGACGGGAAAAATTTATTAAAGAAAAAAACAAATCGCCAATCTCTTCTTCTATTTTTTCTTTATCTTTTTTAGATACAGAATCCTTTAACTCTTTAAACTCTTCTTCAACCTTCTCAAAACAACTATCGGCACTATCCCAATCAAAACCAACCCTGCTTGCCTTTTTTTGAATTTTATATGCCCTTTCTATTGGTGGCAATGATTTTGGCACCGAATCGAGATAGTGCTTATCTTGATGTTTCTTTTCGGTCTTCTTTATCTCTTCCCAATTCTTCAAAACATCATCCACGCCATTAACCTTTACATCACCAAACACATGCGGATGCCTTCTAATTAACTTATCCGATATGCCTTTTACAACATCATCCAAACTAAACAACCCATCTTCTTCAGCAATTAAAGCATGAAAAACAACATGCAACAGCATATCGCCAAGCTCTTCTTTTATATTGTCTATATCCTTCCTATCAAGTGCATCTATTAGCTCAAATACTTCTTCTATAACATTTTGCTTCAAAGAATAAAGCGTTTGTTTCCTATCCCACGGACAACCGTCTGGAGCTCTCAATCTTTTTACTATATCCACAAGTCTATCGAACTCTTTTGACATACAATCCTCCAACAAAAAAGGCGAACCCGTTTTACTGGGTTCGCCTTAAAGAGTTTTTTACTTTTCATAAATTACTTTTTCTTAAATACAATTTCACCGTTTTCAAAATCGACTAAGAATCTATCTCCTTGAACTATTTTACCCGATAAAATCTCTTTTGCCAATGCTGTTTCAACCCTATTTTGAATGTATCTTCTAAGCGGCCTTGCGCCGTATACCGGGTCAAAGCCTTCATCGGCAATCCTATCGATGAGCGCTTCGCTGAATTCTATATTATAACCCTTCTCATCAACCTTTTTCTTTGTAGTGTTAAGCAATAGTCTGACGATTTTCTTAATCTCATTTTTACCCAACGGATTAAATACGATTATCTCATCAACCCTATTCAAAAATTCAGGTTTAAAGAGCTTTTTCATCTCTTCATTTACGGCAACGACAGCTTTATCAAACTCTATCTTATAGCCATCTGTTCCGGGCTCTCCCTTAATCCTTGTCAAATACTCGCTTCC
>JAMOQJ010000124.1 GCA_027064065.1 Desulfurellales bacterium | reverse complement strand
TTATCCGACAATATTTGACTTAAGGTTGATATGCCTATGGGTAGTTTTTTCATGTTATTCCTCCTTATTAAAGGGTTCGGTTTGATTATAGTGTTAAATATGGGATATGTAAATGGGAAAAGTGATAAATATTAAAATTTATAGTTGATATTATAACTTATACTCAATTTAAACAAAAATCGTATATCGCCATTCTTGCAAAAACGCCGTTTTCTACCTGTGTAGCTATAAGTATGTTATCGTTTTCATCCATCGTCTTACTTGATAGCTCTACGTTTCTATTTACGGGTCCTGGGTGCATTATATATGTGTCTTTTGGAATGTTATTGTCATTTATGCCGAAAAACTTTGCGTATTCACCTAAAGACGGCATATTTTGTCCACTGTTTCTTTCGAGTTGAATCCTTAATAATATTATAAAGTCTTTATCCGTAAGTGCTTTTTCTAAATTTTTTTCTATTTTTATGTTTTTTATCCATTCTTGTTTTGGTAGCATGGTTTTGGGTCCATAAAAACTCAAATTCCAGTTAAACATCTTGGCTGCTTCCAAGTGACTACCCACAACTCGACTATTTATTATATCACCTATTATACATACATTTAAGTTTTCTATGTTGCCTTTTGCTTCTTTCATTGTAATTAAGTCTAAAATGGCTTGAGATGGATGTTCGTTTGTCCCATCGCCTGCATTAATTATGGGTATATTGGTAAATTTACTTAAAAAATAGGGATAACCCGATTCAAAATGTCTGACTACAAAAGCGTCTGGATGCATTACACTTAAATTTTGTATCGTATCAAAATCGGTTTCGCCTTTCTTTATGCTTGATTTTTCATAATCTACATTTATCACTTCAGCACCCATTTTTTTTGCGGCTATCTCAAAAGATGTTCTTGTTCTTGTGCTATTCTCAAAGAATATAGTTATAATGTTTTTCTCTTTTAATTTGTCTTTATAGGCTTCTTTGTTTTGTTTGTATTGAATAGCCTTATTGATGAGTGTTTCTACATCATTTTTTGTTAGATACTTAATACCTAAAAATTCTTTCGGCATTTTTTCACCTCTCTACATCTCTATGAAAAACTTTGACTTCAAAACCTAAGGACTCTATAAAGTTCTTTAGGTGTTCTACAATTGCTACAGACCGATGTTTTCCTCCTGTGCATCCTATTGATATAGTAAGATAACTTTTACCTTCTTTTTCGTATAATGGTATAAGATTTTTTATTGAAGGTTCAACTTGATTTAAGAATATTTTTGCTTCTTGTTGAGATGTTACAAATTCGTATGTTTCCTTATCAAGCCCTGTAGTATTCCTGAATTTGTCTATAAAGTATGGGTTTGTTATAAATCTGACGTCGAGAACGATATCGCTTTCTATCGGTATGCCGTATTTAAATCCAAACGATATCAAGTTTATTGACATGTGAATTTTTTTTGAAAATTGTTTGAATATAAATCTTCTAAGTGCTGTTGGTGATAATGATGATGTGTCGATAGTTATATCTGATATAAGTTTTAGTTGAGACATTATAGATATTTCTTGTTCTATAGCTTCCGATAGTCCTATTTTTTTTGTTAAGCTTAGTGGATGATTTCTTCTTGTTTGTTCGTACCGTTTTACTATGGTTTCTGTTTTTGCTTCAAGAAATATCGTTGTTGCTTTGATATTGCTTTCATTTAGCCACTCATGTATATCCTTTAATTTTATTATATTTGCATCACGTACATCACAGGTTATTGCAAGTTTGCTAATATCTGCGTGCTGTATAAGCTCTATAAGTTTTTTTATTAAATCTATCGGTAGGTTATCTATGCAAAAGTATCCTATATCTTCAAGGGCGTTTAATGCAGTGCTCTTTCCAGAGCCAGATAATCCTGTTACAAAAACAACCTCTGTTGGACTGTTCATAAACTTAATTCTTTATCTTTTATGATTTCTATTGCTTCTTGCATATTTGTCGAGTTTATTATCTTTTCTTTTAAAGATTCATCCTTGAATATCTTAGCTATTTTTGCTAACGCTTTAAGTAGTATTGACGGTTTTACGGATGGAGCAAGTAAAACTAAGAAAATTTGTGTAGGAATGTCATCTATAGAACCAAAATCTATAGGTTTTTTTGTTATGAATATTCCGCAAATTAATTCTTCTATAAATATAGCTTTTGTATGAGGAAGAGCAAATCCTCCACCTAAAGCTGTAGAGCCAAATTTTTCTCTTGCTTTTAGTAGATTGTATATCTCTTCTTTATCTAAGTTTGAGGCAGAAGATAATTCCTCTGCCATTTTCTCTAAACATTCGTATTTTTCTTCACACTCCAAATGTGGATTGAAGACTTTTATAGATTTATATACGTATTCATTCATCTTGTAACTATATAACCAAAATCACCGTTCTTTTTTCTGTATAATACACATACCTTGCCGTTTTCTGAACTATTAAAAACTATAAAGTGTTTGTCATCTTCATCCAGCTTCATTATAGCTTCTTCTACTGAAAGTGGTTTTGGTATGAATTCTTCCTCAATAATAATAGGTTCTTTTGAAGTTGTGTCAGTAGTTTCTAATGCAAATGTTTCTCCCTGAGAACCTCTTTTCTTAGACCTTATTTTATCCTTAAATTTTTCTATCTGTTTTTCTAATACTTCATACACTAAATCGATTGATGAGTACATATCCTTTGAAGACTCTTCAGCTTTTAGAATTTCACCAGATACGTTTAATCTAACGTTTGCTATATGTCTGTATTTTTCTACACTTAATACAACTTCAGCCGAGATAATATTATCTATCTTTCTCTCTAATCTGCCGATTTTTTTCTCTACATAGTTTTTAATAGAGTCAGTCAGCTCAGTGTTTTTTGCGCTCATTGTAATTTGCATGGTTTACCTCCTGTTTTTAATGGCTATGATGATGTTCGTGGTGTTCATGGTCGCAGACATCTTCATAGCTTGTATCTAACTTATTGTTTATAAAATCTTCCACTATTTTTCTTGGATTGTCAGGAACTACGTTTGTTATGACGGTTAATCCCGCATCCTGCAAAATCTCAACAGCTTTTGGACCTATGCCTGATACTATAACAACGTTGGCATTGTTGGATTTAATCCATTCAGGAAAGCTGCCTTCCATATGTTCTGGCGTGGGTGTAATTTCTGTAGCCAACACCTTTCCATCTTCAATATCAAAAAACATAAATTTTTCCGCATGCCCGAAATGGGGTGATAGTTTGTCTTTCTCAACAGGCATTGCAACTTTGATAATCATACTATAAAAACCTCCGCTTCCTAAAAGAATCTATTTTTCCAAAAATCGTAATAATTTTTTTCTTTCGGTTTTCTAATGGAAATTTCTTGTTCTATTTGTTCTATTTCATCTTTGTCTATTGTTAAGAATTTTGCATTTTCGATATCAAAATCTTTTTTTGTCAAAATTGAGTATGCTGTGTTTATATCTTTAAACAACTCTTCTGAATCTTTATTTATGTCTGGATGGTATTTTTTTGCAAGCTTTAGGTAGTTGTTTTTTATTATCCATTCAGGTGCATCTTCATCAACGTCAAGTATTTTTCTTGCTATAGTTTCATATAGTCTAATTTTGCTAAATCGTTGTTGGAAGGTAAATTCATATATCATAGATACACAATCTCCTTTGGAAAACGGTTAAAAGATTTTACTCCGTCTTTTGTTACAAGATATGTGTTTTCTATACCTACAGCGCCCACACCTTCAATAGCAATCTTTGGCTCAAATGCAAATGTCATATTTTCTTCTATAGCATAATTCTGTCCTTTTGCAATAAAGGGAAATTCGTCAAGCTCTAAACCTATCCCATGTCCTACAAATGGTGTTTGATTGGTTTTAACACCCATGAAATTGTCTTTATATCCTGCTTTTTCAGCCATTGCAAGACACTTATTGTATATATCTTCGGCTATCATTCCTGGTTTTACTTCTTCTTCAAGCCATTCAATCATCTCTTTACAAAAACAATATGCCTTTTCAAGATTTTTGTCTAGTTTTCCAACAACAAACAGTCTTGTCTCATCGGACATGTATCCTTGATAGTTTCCCAAAAAATCTACTATAACAGGTTCTTCTTCTTGGATTTTTTCAAACGACGCACCTTCTGGATATGTGGGATTTATGCCTATGCCTGCTGTAGGTTTTAAAAATCCTGACGGATATGCGCTTCTATACCCGGAATGCACATGACCCATAAATACTTCGCCATTAAATCCCCTCATTCTGCTTTTTCCTTGATGGCCTCTTTTTCTTGCCCTAAATTCTAATTCAGAACTAACGTCTATCTCTCTTTTTTTAGCCTTTATCAATTCTTTTGCATCTTCCATGGTGCAGTCGAGCATTCTTGCTGCTTCCTGCATTTTTTTTATTTCCGTTTTGGATTTTTTACTTCTTTGCCATCTTATATGGAAGGATGCGTCAACAAATTTTGAGTTTTTAAATGTTTTTTGTAGTCTTAAAAATAATTCTGTCGGAACTACATCCATCTCTATGCCTATTGTGTCAAATTTAATGCCGTGTTCTTTTAGTATGTTGGGTATCTCACTAAATCCTTTTATTTGAATTAATGAGCTTTTATCAAGTTCCACTTCATTTTTTGCTCTTATGAACCCTCTTCTTATGGCATATACTATCTTTTTGTCGCTTGAAACAATAAGCACGCCCGAAGGTATTGTGCCTGAGTAGTAGTATAAATCCGTATTTTGCATAATAAAAACGGCGTCTATGGAGTTTTTACTTAACGTATCGGCAAGGATTTCAATCCTTGAATAGAACTCTCTATCCATAATGCCCTCCTTAAAGCTTATAAATTATACAAAGAATTAAACATAATTCAAAGAAATTATTGACCACTTCTGCAGAGAATGACGAATTATTTTTTGATAGACCTTATTGTTTGTATTAAAAGGTGAATTTATATAATAATAGTGCGTTTTGCGGTTGTTGAGTAGATAAAAAAGTTTTAGTAATTTTATTGAGATTTTATGTGTTACTTATATAGGACTTGACAAATAAAATTACTTTATATATAAGAAATATATGTTTAATAATTAGTTATGTAAATGCTATATAAATGAAAAGGAGGAATGGTTATGAAAAGAGTGGAAGGAAAAGTTGTTGTCGTAACTGGTGG
>JAMOQJ010000123.1 GCA_027064065.1 Desulfurellales bacterium | reverse complement strand
AAAAAACGCCACTATCAAACAAAGATTAAACGCTTTTTATATTTTTGATTTGCGTTTTTGCATTATTTAAAACTAAAGTTTTTATATAATCCTTATTTTTTAACTTCTGGCTTTATAATAAGGCTTTGAAGTGGTGCCGGGAGCGGGAATCGAACCCGCACGGAGCATAGCTCCAAGGGATTTTAAGTCCCTTGCGTCTACCTATTCCGCCACCCCGGCAAATGTGGAGGCGGCACCCGGATTCGAACCGGGGATCAAGGTTTTGCAGACCTGTGCCTTAGCCACTTGGCTATGCCGCCTATTACATTGTCTGTATAAAAAAATGGAGCGGGAAACGGGACTCGAACCCGCGACCCCGACCTTGGCAAGGTCGTGCTCTACCAACTGAGCTATTCCCGCCCTTAAAAGACATATGAAATATTAATAAAATTCTATCGTTTGTCAATAAAAAAATATTCATTACTTACTCGAAAGAAAAAGATTTTTAAGATAGGTAATCTACAATATCACATCCTTTATTTTTTACTTCGGATATTCTTATTATCTATCATTTCACGACAAGAATATTTGATTTTATATCCCCGCATAATGATAATGTCCCTTTTATGCAAAATAAGAATTGATTCTTATTCTTATTATTTATCTTTCCGAAAATGGCCCACAAATAATATCGACAAAGATACCATTATCGATATAAGTCCAGAATATTCATTTTTATCTATGGATAATATAAGCGCCACCACAGCGGATATGATTATAGCCAATAATGCATATTTGTTTTCTATTTCTATCTTATCTTTAAAAAAACCTAAGATTAAGGGCACAGCCACGCTTCCAGTGTATATGCCGTAGGATATAAGAAGGGTTTTTATAATTGAGCCGTAATATAAAGCTATAAGGATAGCTATCATACCGATTACACCTACAGATATCTTTATAGATTTTACTGACGTGTGTTTTAATATGTCCAACGATGTTATGGCAGATGCAGAAAGCAGACAAGTATCGGCAGATGATACTATAGCAGATAAAATAGCGGCTATGAATATGTATGAAACGGCAGGCGGAAGAATATTATTTGCCATATCTGTAAGCAAACGCTCACCGCTTGTGTTAAATGAGTGTGCATATATGCCTATTACAGCTATCATCAAGGCAAAGATAACTACGGCAAGAATAGTTAATAAAACCCCTTCTCTTGCCGCTTTGGGATTTTTTGCAGCAAAGATTCTAGAATACATATCAGGTCCTGCCGCATAAGGAATGCCTACAACCAAAATAAACAATAGTAGTTTTTTTATACCAAAATGAGCATTAATGGGAAAGGAAAGCATATCGTTCTTTAACGGCGGAAGTTTATAGTTTAAAAGCAAAAAAATCGCCACAATTACTATACCAAAAAACAGTATAAAAAACTGTAATTTATCGGTTTTGAATACGCTATACTGCCCGCCTATTAGAGTGTAGATAACCGTAAAGACGCCTGATAAAAAAACCAGAATTTTGTAGTCTATATTAGAAACCGTGCTTAGCACCTTCCCGGCTGCTATAAATTGCGCTGCCACTATACCGCTCCATGCTACAACAATTAATACAGCTGAAAATATTCTTGCATACTCGCCATAAAATTTACCCATGGCTTCAGGAAGTGTCATAACGCCTAACACATTAGCTCTTTGCGCCAAAAACAGATGAAGAATAATAAGACCAAACACACCACTTAAAAGCCACCATATACCGGGCAAACCTATTTTATAAACCAAAGCCGCCATGCCAATAGTAGAAGATGCGCCCATTATAGTTGCAGATAGCGATAGCCCAACAGAAAAACCATCTTGAGATCTGTTTGCCAAAACGTAACCGTTTATACTGTTGCTGTTTTTCATACTAACAAAACCAATGAATAGAAAAACAAAAAATATAAAAATAACTACCAAAATAGCCATGATACAACCTCAAATGTTAAAATATAAATTATATACTATTAACAAATGAAAAAGTAAAGAAAAAAATACAAAATAATACAAGAAAGACTTAACGGCTCAACTCTCCATAACAATATTATCAAAATATCTTCTATTTGCATCTATGGATATTAAGATATTATATTTTTAAGTAAGTTTATAATCTTGCTTAATGTATATTGACTTAGATGGCAACAAACACTTTTTTGGTAATATATTATATTTGGACGCTGTCTCGTTAATAATTTTTACCATAGCACAGCGCACTTTTTTATAATTTAAACCCAATTTCTTATCTCTACCAAAATAAAGACAGGAAATTGAGTCAATGAAACGGCTTGAGCTGAAAATAAGCTCAAGCCGCAATGATAATTCTAATTATTCTACAACTACCATTTTTGCGTCTGCTTCTATATTGTCGCCGGCTTTTACGAAAACCTCTTTAACTTCTCCGTCTTTTGGCGCTCTAATTTCGTTTTGCATCTTCATAGCCTCTAAAATCAAAAGAACATCGCCTTCTTTAACCTCATCACCGACATTAACCTTAACGTCGATAATAGCGCCTGGCATTTCTGACTTAATAACCTGTTTACCTTCTGCTGCTCCGCCACCTCTTCTTTCAAGCATCTTTTTCTTTAGCTCGTCCATTATCTCTATTTTAAACAGGTCTCCTTCTGTTAGAATGTGGTATACACCATCGTGATAGTCCACATCCGTTTCATAAGATTTTCCATTAACAATCAAAGAATAAACGCTTGTCTCGGTAAGCTGCGTATCAACAATATATGACTTGTCGTCAATAATAACTTCAAACTTATCGGCTTCTATATCTTTTACATGAACCTTATATTCAACTTTGTCAATTTTAGCTACGTAAGCCATAAATTACTCCTTTTCTTTTTAGGTTGAGTATTTATAAATATCTCCAAAACTTGCACCAAACATAGCACTTCTTCTTCCTGCTTCTTTCCATGGACTACCTGAAGCACAAGTTTCGTTAAACTCAACAAGTTTGCCCTGGAGTTCCTTTTCTCTCAAATGCTCCTTTATTGCGGCAGCAGCTATGGCAACCTCTAAAGAACCTTCTCTCGGCTGCGGCTCTGCCAATACTTCTTTATCTATAAAGTCCGTGCTAATATTACCTTTGATGAAGTTTTCATTTCTAAGCACTTTTTGATGGAAAGGAATAGTTGTTTTAATCCCTTTGACTACATACTCTTTAAGGGCTCTTTTCATTCTTGCTATGGCATTTTCCCTATCCGTATCCCAAACAATGAGTTTTGCAACCATAGGGTCATAGTATATTGGAACTTCTCCTCTTGAATAAACACCACTATCAACCCTAACTCCAGGTCCACCGGGCAATCTTAAGCCCGTTATCAATCCAGGTGAAGGCATAAAGTTTTTATCAGGGTCTTCTGCATATACGCGGCATTCTATAGCATGCCCGACCTGTTTAATATCTTCTTGTTTATAAGGTATGGGTTTACCTTCAGCTATTTCTATCTGCAATTTTACTATATCGATTCCTGTAACCATCTCAGTAACAGGATGCTCAACCTGAAGTCTTGTGTTAACTTCTAAGAAGTAAAAATTCATATCCTTATCAACAAGGAATTCTACGGTTCCAACGCTATCATAGTCAGCTGCTGTAACGGCTCTTATTGCCGCTTCGCCCATCTTATGCCTTACTTCATCATTAATTGCCATCGAAGGTGATTCTTCAATAACCTTTTGATGCCTTCTTTGGATAGAGCATTCCCTTTCGTAAAGATGTATAGCGTTGCCGTGTTTATCTCTTGCTATCTGAACTTCAACGTGCCTTGGATTTATAATTGCTCTTTCTATATACATTCTATCATCGCCGAATGCGCTCAAGGCTTCACCCTTTGCTAAATCGTAGACATCCTTAAATTCCTGCTCATTCTGTATTAATCTCATACCTTTTCCGCCGCCGCCTGCTGATGCTTTAAACATTATCGGATATCCTATCTCTTTTGCTCTTGCCAAAGCGTCTTCCAAGCTTTCCACAGGGTCTTTCATTCCGGGCACTACAGGAACATCGGCTTCTATCATTTTCTGTCTTGCCCTTGTTTTATCGCCAAGGATATACATAGACTCTGTGTTTGGACCTATAAACGTTATATTATTCTCTTCGCATGCCTTAACAAATTCGGAATTTTCAGCCAAGAAACCATAACCTGGATGAACGGCGTCGCAGCCTGACTTTACGGCAACTTCAACTATTTTATCTATAACAAGGTATGACTCATTTGCCGGTGAGCCACCTATATGATAAGCTTCATCAGCATATCTAACATGCAAAGCATTTCTGTCGGCATCTGAATAAACCGCAACTGTTTCAATTCCCATTTTTCTACATGCTCTTGCTATTCTTATTGCAATTTCACCTCTGTTGGCTATTAAAACCTTTTTAAATTCTTTATAGTTTGCAGTCATTATATTACCTCCTTTTTATAACGGGATATTCCCATGTTTCTTTGGAGGATTGGATTCCCTCTTGTTTTTGGTCATCTCCAAAGCCTGAATAAGTTTTAATCTTGTATCTGCCGGATCTATAACCTCATCTATATATCCCAAACCTGCAGCAACATATGGATTTGCAAATTTATCTCTATACATCTGTACCAATTCGGCTTTCTTTTCTACAGGATTTTCAGCTTCAGCCAACTCTTTTCTAAACAATATATTAACAGCACCGTCAGGTCCCATAACTGCAATTTCGGCTATAGGGTAAGCATAATTAACATCAGCCCTAAAATGTTTGGAAGCCATAACATCGTATGCTCCACCGTATGCCTTTCTTGTAATTAGAGTTATTTTTGGAACAGTAGCTTCAGCATAGGCATATAGTAGTTTTGCGCCATGTATAATAACGCCGTTATGCTCTTGAGCAACTCCCGGCATATATCCTGGCTGGTCTTCAAGTGTAACAATAGGAATATTAAACGCATCGCAGAACCTTATAAATCTCGAAGCCTTTATTGCGGCTTTGTAATCCAAAGCTCCAGCAAAGAATTGAGGCTGATTAGCCACTATACCTACAGGTCTTCCGTTTAATCTCGCAAAACCAACAATCATATTCTTTGCGTAATTTTCTTGAATTTCAAAGAAATAACCATCGTCTACAACCAGTTTAATCAAGTCTTTCATGTTGTAAGGTTTGTTAGGGTCGGAAGGAATTAAATCATAAATAGACTCTTCTCTTCTGTTGGCTGGGTCGTCTGTAGGCTGGTATGGCGGATCTTCCATATTGTTTTGAGGAATGAACTGCAACAACT
>JAMOQJ010000122.1 GCA_027064065.1 Desulfurellales bacterium | reverse complement strand
ATAGAGACTTCTTGAGGCTGCCTCATAGAAAACGAACTAAAAACTGGAACTATTATGTAAAGCAGCACCATGCTTAATATGATTATTCCTACTCTATCTTTAAAGGTGTTCTTGAAGGTAAGGGATATTATTGCCAACATCGATTTGTCTCCTTTTGTTGTTATTCGGTTTTAATATTAATCTCATTATCAAAAAAATCAACTTTATCACAACTGATGTTTCAACTTGTCCTTTTTGGATTTTATATTATGGATTAGTTAAAATTTCCCAATTCAACATCCAAAATTCAAAAATTAGCCAAAAGCCTAATATTCAATTTTAAGGATTAAATATTTCCATCAGCTCTTCGTTTGACAGTTTTCCAATCCATGACTCTCCCGATGATATGGTTAAATTTGATAACTCCTGCTTGGCTTTTATCATTTTGTCGATTTTTTCTTCAAAGGTATTTTTCGTGATAAACCTATATACACTCACATTTTTCTTTTGTCCTATTCTAAAAACCCTGTCAGTAGCCTGATTTTCAACTGCTGGATTAAACCATAAATCGTAGTGAATTACATTATTTGCTTCTGTTAAGTTTAGGCCTGTTCCGCCTGCCTTTAAAGATAAAATGAATATAGGTTTGTGCTTATTGTTGTTAAATTCATCTATAACACTGTCTCTTCGGGCTTTGCTTTGACTGCCTTTAAGGTAAAGCGGTTCGATTAAGAATTCGTCTTCAATCATCTTTTTTAATATATCGCCCATTTGTGTGTACTGGGTAAAAATCAACACCTTTTCATTCCTTTGCAATATCATATCAAGCAGCGTCATCAATGTTTTGCTTTTGCCCGACAGCTCCTTTTTTATTGGTGATTTTTTGTCATAATTTCTTGGATGGTTGCAAATCTGTTTAAGTGAAGTGATAAGTTTAAATATAAGGCCATTTCTTGATACTTCATCATTTATTTCTATATCTTTCATTGTCTTATCAACCACAGCTTGATATAAAGCCGCTTGTTTTTCTTCCATTGTGATTAACTGGTCAATCACAATTTTTTCAGGTAAATCTTTAATGATTGATTTGTCTGTCTTTAGTCTTCTTAACATAAATGGTCTTGTGATTCTTTTTAGTTTTTCAATCTTTAGGCTATCCCTTTTTAATTCAATGTCTTTAGCGTATTCATTTTGGAATGCTTTTAACGATTTAAGGTATTTCGGCAAAATAAAATCAAAGATGCTCCACAATTCGCTTAGATTATTCTCAACGGGTGTGCCGCTTAAGGCTATTTTGAATTTTGCTTTTACGGATTTTACAGCTTGTGTAACTTGAGCAAAGGGATTTTTTATGTTTTGTGCTTCATCGATAACTATGCAGGAAAACTTCCTTTTCTTTATTTTGTCTATATCTCGCCTTAGTGTCTGGTAGGTTGTAAAGATAAGATTGGTTTTTTCAAAAGCTCTGTTTTGTCCATAGTAGAATGAATATGTCAAATCCGAACAAAATTTTAACACTTCAGATTCCCAGTTGTTGAGCAGGGTTGTAGGAACAATAATCAAGGCTTGGTTTTTGAGATACTGATTATCTTTTAGATACTTCAAAATTGCGATTGTTTGAATTGTTTTGCCAAGCCCCATGTCATCTGCTAAAATTATACCAAAACCATTAAGGAGATTATTAATCCCCCACCTAAACCCTTCTATTTGATATCTCCTTAGATTTGCGTTGATTGCAGGTAAAGGAAACTCCTTAAATTTAAAGATATTGTTTATAAATTGTTTTGTGTCGTCATCTGAGATTAGCTCGTCAGTAAAACTTAATTGTAATAGCTCGTATTTTGAAATCTTATTTGCTTTTTCAAGCTTAGAGAATAGTTCTTTTATTTCATCGGGCTCTAATACGACAAAGCTATCCCTAAACTTTACAAGTTTTCTGCCCTGCTTAACTAACTCTTCAAATTCTTGTTTGGATATAAGCTTATCGCCAATAGCTATCTTTGCGTCAAACTCAATCAAAGATTTTAAAGATAAAAACGAATCAAAATTTAAATTTTGTTTAGATACACGAATTTTCGCCTTTGGCTTTAGAAGGTTTTTTAACTCTTTTGGCAATACAATCTCTATTCCTAAGTCCCTTATTATCTCTTTTTGAGTTAATATTAATTCTTCAAGCCTTTTTTCAGTTAGAACAATCCTTTTTTGGCTGATTAAATCCCTAATCTCTGGGATTGTATCGCTAAAATTCACAAGCAACCTTGAAGCTTCTATAATTTTATCGTCATCTTTAATTTTACTTAAATCTACTCCATCTGCCAATATTCTCAAAAAATAGTCTTTGTGGCTTTTTTCTATAACGATGGAGAATTGGATACCGCTTTCTAAAAGATAAAATATAGAGAAATAGTTGGCAATAGACTTGGCATACCCTTTTTCGTCGAAATTAGATGTTTTAAATGGTTCGGACTTGAATATTGCATCAAAAACATCCTTTTCGTGTCTGACAGAAACACCTGTCTCAAGTTCAAAGTCGATTCTGTTTGCAAACTCGGTTAGTATTGAAGCTAAAATAAATCTGTTTGTAGAATCCTCATCGAAAAATCTTTCTTCTTTGTCGAACTTTATAAAAACGGGTGTTATTTGACGCAAAATATCAAGTTGTTTTCTGATAGATAACGGTGAGTTTAAAACCTTGAATATGCAAAAGAATTGATTTTTATCTTCCACCACAGCAGGAATAAAGCCGCCCGACTCAATCAATATATAGGCAACCCTTGATAGATAGTAAAGATAGTTGAATATCTCATTTTCTTCAGCTGGAGCGCTGAAATTTAAAAACAGTTTGCACATATCGAGTGGCGTTATTTTTATGGTCGCATTATCCTGTTTTTCAAATCGAAGGAATAGCTCTGTTGCGTTTTCATTGTTTATAAGATTATGAGAAACCTTAAAATACGAAGACTTAATGTCCCTTGAAGGAACAAATGAGACATCAGCACTCTTAAAGATTTTCTCAAGCTGCTTGAATTTCTCGGTTTTTTCTTCAATAATTATTTGGGCGTATTGCCTTTTGGATTTTTTATAGAATTTTTCCAGTAATTTCTTAAAATTTTTCTTCATAAAGGGAGGGTTATCCGACAGTTTTCCAATAATAAATTTAGAAAAATCAGAAAGCTTTATTATATCTATTTCCTTTGCGGGTTTTGGTTCTTTGTTGTCGGAATAGGAGATTTTAATAGGATATTGGATAGACACACGAGAGTCTAATTTAAATGTTTTTATTAAGTCTATGCCTCTTAACTTAAACAGTAAAAACGGGTCTTTATCAATTTCTCCGGCTAATATAAAATAAACACCTGCCATATGTTTACAAGGGTCTCCAATATCCGGGCAATCGCAACTTCTATTAAGCGTATCCCAATCTTCGGGAAAAAGATGAATGTTGTGTTTATCTAACTCTTCAAGCAGGCTTTTGGGCAGGCTGCCATTAATTATTTCTCCAAGCAAAAGCGGATTATCTTTGATTATTTTTATGATATTACTCTTTTCTTTTTGAGAAAACTCACTAAATTTTAGATAAACCTTATAATCATAGTTGTAGTTTCCTCTAACCCTTGCCTTTACAATAGAGCCATCTATCTCTAATTTTACAATCCTACCGCTGTTGGCATATTGTTTGCCTCTGTTGATTCTTGGTTCGTACTTGTAAAACTTATTTATGGCTTCAAGAAAATAGCTACCCCATGGAGTAGAACCAAACTTTACGGACATACCTGCATTATTAATTTTTTTGATATTTTTTCCACTTTTTTCTTAAACACTAAGGGTGGATGTGTGAATAAGAAGATGGGCAGATATGAAACAACGGCAAAATAGTAGTCAGAACATTTGTTTGTTAGATAAAATTATGTAATTTCTTTAAAAAACTGAACTTGATTTTTACCTTGTTCCTTGGCTTTATAGAGCGCTGTATCTGCATTTTTGATTAGAGTCTCTGGTGTAAATGGAGTTAGTCCTTCTGTGCTTGCCACACCTAAGCTTAAGGTTACAACTCCAGCAGGTAAAGAATGCTTGTGTATAATATTCATTTTCTCAACATTTGACCTTATTCTCTCCGCAACATGTATCGCACCATCAAGAGGCGTGTCAGGCAATATAACAACAAACTCTTCACCACCATAGCGAGCACAAAAATCAGTAGGCCTTTTAAGAGATGTATTTATTGCTTGAGCCACCTTTTGCAAGCATTTATCACCTTTTATATGGCCGTAGGTATCATTATACATTTTAAAATTATCTATATCACACATAATAACTGATAAAGGTTCTTTACTTCTACGGCTACGCTTAAATTCTTTCAATAAAGTTTCCATAAAACAACGACGATTTGGAATCCTTGTCAAAGGATCAATTAAGGCTCGCCTTTGTATTACTTTGTAGGCTCGAGTTAATTTCTTCCCTGCAATGATGATACCCAACATACCTATAAAGGCTATAATGATATGTCCTACCAACAATGGCAAAAATGGAATCTTCATAGTAAACGGCACAGCAACACTAATACCACCCCTAATATCGCCTTCCTTATATCCCTGTTTAGCATGACATCTCAAACAAGACTTTTTGGTTATTAAAGGCGCCATATAAAAATAGTATGTTTTTCCTCCTTTTTGGATAAATACTCCTTTTTCTTTTACACCTTCTTCAAATTTTTTTAAAAATTCCTTTTCTCTTGCAGAAGGCTTATTCTGCGGTCGAATAGGCTTAAGGCTGGTAATATGAAATTGAACACCTCTATACTCTTTGGCAATCTCAGAAATCTGTCGAGTCATATATGCAGGGTTTATTTTCGTTAGAGTTAAATTATCATTTACTTTAATATCTCTCATAGGTATATCAAGATATGGATTTGGCGGTGTTTCTTTTGTGATTGGAGCATACACACCACCATGACGCGCATTCCAAATGCGGGTCATTTGAATAAGTTCAAAAAAACTTCTTGCTGTCTGAAAGGCAATGTTTTTTTGCTCATTCCTTGCGCTTGCATAGTTCCACAAAAAGGATGCTGTAACCAACAGCAACCATGAAAGAATAATAAAAATAAGGAGCTTTTTAGATTTCATTTTAGCCTACCATACATAAGATTAGGAGTTGATTAACCAACAACTTTAAATTATAAAACCCAAACGCACACTTGTCAAAAAATTCGGTAAAATCGACCATTCTTCCACTTCGGAGGTGGAAGGAAAAGGAATATAAGAGAGTTAAAAACTTTCCTCTAAACTGAAACTTTAGGCTTTTTATCTTCCTCTTCCACCCATCCACTCATTCACTCTTTTACTCATTTCTCCCTTTCACCCATCTACTCATCTTCCTATACGCCCATTATTTTCATGCCTAATGCTTAATATTTTTGTTTAATCATTTA
>JAMOQJ010000121.1 GCA_027064065.1 Desulfurellales bacterium | reverse complement strand
ACCATAATCGGAATCGTTTACATGCTGAATGGCTTCTTCAAAATTATCGTATTCTACTATCGATACAATCGGAGCAAAAACCTCCATACACATAATGCGCATATCCTTTGTTGTATTTCTCAAAACGGTAGGCTTCAAAATCCTGCCATCCCTTGTTCCACCCGTTACAAGCGTTGCGCCCATCTCTACCGCTTCTTTTATCCACTCTTCGGCTCTCTTTGCTTCATTTTCGTCTATCATTGGGCCTAAATCGGAGTCTTTTTCAAGCGGATTGCCTACCTTTAGATTTTCCGTAGCCTTTGCAAATTTTTCTGTGAATTCATCGGCTATGTCTTTATGGACATAAATTCTTTGAAGCGAGATGCAAACCTGTCCGGAGTTTGCAAATGCGCTATCCACACATCTTGGTATAGCCTTGTCAATATCGGCGTCTTTTTCGATGATTGTCGCTGAATTGTTGCCAAGTTCCAATGTAACCCTTTTTATGCCGGCTATTCTTATTATTCTGTCGCCCACCTTTGGAGAGCCGGTGAAGGTTATCTTTTTTACCCTGTAATCGGTAACAAGCGCTTCTCCTATCTCGCCGCCTGAACCTATGACAACATTAAACACGCCCTTTGGCAAACCTGCTTCTTCCAGTATTTCAGCAAGTATTAAAGCGGTAATCGGCGTTGTGGATGCCGGTTTTAAGACTATGGTATTGCCAGATGCAATTGCCGGTGCGACCTTGTGAGAGACAAGGTTTAACGGAAAGTTAAACGGCGTTATTGCACCTATCACACCCATAGGAACCCTTATGTAATAACCGACCCTGTTTACTCCCGATGCGCTTGCATCCATTGGAATGGTTTCTCCGTGAATTCTTTTTGCTTCTTCGCTTGCAAATTTAAATGTTTCGTATCCCCTTGTTACTTCACCTACGGAGTATTTCCAGGATTTGCCTGCTTCTTGGCATATTGTTGTTGCAAGTTCATCAGAGCGTTGTTTTATTAAATTTGCTGCTTTTTCCAATATTGCACTTCTTTGATAAGCCGGCATTTTTTTAAATTCTTTGAAGGCATCATCAGCAGCCTTTAGCGCCTTTTCTACATCTTCCTTTGATGCTTTAGCTACGGTTGCTATGGTTTTGCCTGAATATTTGTCCGTTACATCAAGCGTTTGAGCTGTTTCAATCCATTCACCACCTATAAATGCTTTATAGTGTTTCATTATCATACCTCCAAAACTTTTTTTAATTAGTACTACTCATATGCAAACCTACAACGCCCAATATTATAAGAATAATGGATATTACCTTTACAGCAGTTACAGGTTCTTTAAATAACAAAAATCCTATTATTGTTATAGAAGCTGTTCCAACGCCAGACCAGATAGCATAAGCGACACTGACGTTTATTGTTTTTAAGGAAAATGTTATGGCTATAAAGCTTAAAATATAAAATACAAACAGCAATACAGACGGCAAGGTCTTTGTAAAGCCTTCCGATAGCTTCATGCAGGTTGTGCCACTTACCTCAAGTAATATGGCGAGTAACAAATATATCCATCCCATAGTTTAAAACCCCCTAAAAAACGAATATCTTATTTTAAAATAATCACTAAAAAAATTGGTTTGTTTTCTTAATGCTTCATAGTGTCCTTCTTCCCATTCTGAAAGATAAAGGAAAAATTCCTTTAGTTCTTTGTTATCTACTTCATTCGCTATCTTTTTATAGAATTGGGATGATTCAAGTTCTAATTTCATTCCTACAGAAAGTGCCGACATCTCAAAATCTTTCTCTTTAACAAAGTTTTTAAATTCTCTTGTAAATATAGGGCTCTCCAAATCATCATACTCTCTGATTTTTGGAAGATTGGGTAAATCTATTTTATTATTTTTTTCGTATTGTTCATAAAGTTTTCTTAAAAAATGCAAATGCATATCTTCGTCGTTTGATAAATCCATAAAAACCTTTTTGGCTTTTTTATCTTTTGTTTGGTTGGCTATAGCTCTGTAAAATTCTCTACCTTCTATCTCACCCTGCATTGCTATTTCAAACGCTTCTTTTAAATCCATACGCCCTCCTTATAGATTTGTACGTCTAATTAATACTATCTCAAGTAAAATATTTCAATAAATATTTATCTTGCTAATTTTTAAGCACTGTTTGACTAAATTGACTTTTTATGCATTAAAGCTATTATATTTGTATGAATTTTGATGATTCTGCTATGAACTACTTTGAAAGTTCAGACCATAAAATCGGTGATGATTTGGATTTTTGCAAACGCTATTTTAAAGGCATAAAATTTAATAAATTGCTTGATGTTGCAACGGCTGCAGGGCATTTTTCAAAAGTCTTTAAAGCAAACTTAAAGATTGTTACAGATATAAGTATCAATATGTTAAAGGTTGCGAAAGAAAAGAATGCTCTTAAAAATGTAGTTTTATGTAATGCTGAAGAGATGCCTTTTAATAATAATGTTTTTGATATTGTAACCTGCAGGATAGCGTTGCATCATTTTCATTATCCTTCAAACTTTTTTAAAGAAACATATAGGGTTTTAAAGAAAAATGGTTTTTTTGTTTTGATTGATAATATCGTAGATATAGATGAATATTATTTGAATAAAATAGAATTAATAAGAGATAAAACACACATAAAGAGTTTAACCGTGCAAGAAATTTTAAGTCTTGCCGATAAAAAGTTTAGGCTTTTGAGTTTTAAAAATATATTCAAAAAGCATAATTTTTATGAATGGGCAACAAGGTTAAATCCAACACAAGATAATCTAAATGATATTGAGCAGGCGTTTTTTGATTTGCCTGAATATTTAAAGCAGGAACTTAGAGTTGAGATTGATGGTAAAAAAATAATATCCTACACCGACAAAAAGGGTGTGTTTATTTTTCAAAAAATATAATTGAAATGAAGCAAGAATATGCATTTTCCTTTTTAATCATAGGTAGGTATATAAATTGCTAAAATTCTTTTGGATTGGCAATCTTTGTTGACTTTTTTTGCCATATAAATACACTTTAGGAAAAATCTTGGAGGTAAGTATTATGATGCCAAGTTGGCAGGAGCTTTTGCCTATTTTAGTTATATTAATCGTTATTTTCGGTGCAAGAAAATTGCCTGAGATAGGAGCTGGATTAGGTAAGGGTATAAAGGAGTTTAAAAAATCTGTGAAGGAGGTTGACGAAGACAACGACAAAAAAGAAGAAAAAGACTCAAAACCCATAGAAGCTGAGATAGAAGAAGAAAAAGATAAAAAGGAAAATTAATCCATGAAATCAAAGATAAACGACATAATAGTAAATTTTTTAAAACATAAAGGTATCAATGAGCGCATATCATACGTAATAGAATATCCAAAACAGGAAGAATTTGGCGATTATTCAACAAATGTAGCTATGGTTTTATCTAAAAGACTCAAGAAAAAGCCTCATGATATAGCAAAAGAGTTTGTGGAGTTTGCCAAAGACAGCACTCTTTTTAAGAATATAGATATTGCAGGTCCAGGGTTTATTAATTTCTATATTAACGAGCTTGCAATTTTTGATGAGATAAAACTTATTGCAAATAATATAAATGATTATTTCAGACCTAATGTTAATCAAAAAAAGATTCAGGTTGAATTTGTAAGTGCAAACCCAACAGGCCCGCTTCATATAGGACATGGTAGAGGCGCCGCAATAGGTGATAGCATAGCAAGGATATTAAGGTTTGTAGGTCATAAAGTAGAAACAGAATACTACATCAATGATGCTGGATTGCAAATGAGAATGTTAGGTTTGTCAACATTTATAAGATATAAACAACTGCTTGGAATAGACGAAAATCTTCCAGAAGACGGATATCAAGGCGAGTATCTTGTAGATATAGCAAAGGATATAATGGTTGAATATGGTGATGCTTTGCTGAATAAAAATGAAGATGAAGCTATATCTATATGCCAAGAAAAAGCTGGAAATGTTATACTGAAGGACATAATAGATACTCTAAAGACATTTAGGGTCAAGTTTGATGTATTCTTTAATGAAAAGAAACTTTATGATAGTAAAGAAGTTGATGCTTCTATAGAGTTTTTAAAAGATAAAGGCTATATATACGAAAAAGACGGAGCAATTTGGTTTAAAAGCACTATATTTGGCGATGATAAAGATAGGGTATTAAGGAAAAGCAATGCTGCATACACATATTTTGCAAGCGACATAGCCTACCATAAGAATAAGTTTATATCGAGAAACTTTGATGAGGTTATAGATATATGGGGAGCTGACCATCACGGATATGTAAAAAGAATGAAATCTGCCGCGGAAGCCTTAGGTGTGGATAGCAATAAACTTAAAATAATACTTGTACAGATAGTTAATCTTTTAAGAGATGGGCAGAAGGTGTCTATGTCGACAAGAAAGGCTCAGTTTGTTGAATTGAAGGATGTGCTTAAGGAAGTTGGAGTAGATGCAGCAAGATTTATGTTTCTATCCCGAAGTGTAGACTCCCATCTTGATTTTGATTTAGAGGTTGCCAAAAAACAAACAAGCGAAAACCCTGTATATTATGTTCAATATGCTTACGCCAGAATCAGAAATATCTTCAGGCAGTTGGATAAAGAGTATGGTTATGATAATATAGATTTAGAAAAGCTTAAATCCAAAGAAGAGATTGATTTGGCAAAGTCGCTAATTAAGTTTAAAGATTTTATTATAAAATCTGAAGAAGAGCTTGAGCCGTATTTTATAACAAAAGGATTATTAGAAATAGCTGAAAAGTTGCATAAGTTCTATAATCGTATAAGGGTTATCGGCTCTAATGAAATTAAAGAAAGACTATTTCTCTTAAATAGTGTTGCAGGTGTTATAAAGCTGGGGTTTGATTTGATAGGAGTTGAGGCTAAAGAAAAGATGTAGGAGGATACTATGGCGAAAGATGATAGGGATAGAATAAAGGAGATATTAGAAGGTCATCAAAAAAAGATAAGTGTTAAAACCGTATTGATTACGGCTTTGGTTGTTATAGTTGCAGGTTTGGTTGTTGGTTATTACATCTTAAATATGAGAAAATCGCCGTCAGATACGATAGCATATAATATGAAAAAATTGGAGAAAATGTCTCATAACAACAAAACACCAAAAACCAACCAATCGGCTATATCTGACAATCAAACAGCTAAAGCAAAAGAATCTCAAGAAACAATCAGCAAACAAATCAATACAAAAACAGGCTCTGAAATAGATAAAAATGAAAATGCCAAAGATTTAAACCAACATCAAGAAATGCCAAAAACCTATGAAGTAAAGAATGAAATACAAGAAGCAGAAGAGAAGAAGATAAAAGAAGAAAGCAAAAATGCTGTAGGTCCTCAAATAATAAATCCCTACAAAAAGAGCAATAAAACTCAAACTGTAGCAGTTAAAGAAAAAAATGCAAAGCAAGAAAAAAATACAATTTCAA
>JAMOQJ010000120.1 GCA_027064065.1 Desulfurellales bacterium | reverse complement strand
AAAACTAAATATAAATTTATCAATATAAATTAAGGATAAACAAAAGCAACCGCTTGCTTTAATATAGATACAAGCGGTTGCAAAAAATTTAATCTATTTTGTATTCAGATACAGCTTTTCCTATCTCTTCGGCTTCATGAAGAAGCTGCTGCGATTTTGCGCTAACTTCTTCCACTATTTTTGCGCTTTCTTGTGTTGCTACGCTTATATCTTCAATTTGCTCTTCTATTTGTCTATAGGTGGATGACATCTCTTCTATAGCTGCTGCAATAGAGCTAACCTGATGTGATGTCTCTTCCATGCTTTCACCTATATTTTCCAATATATCTTTGACTTCAAATGTAAATGTTTTGCCGTCGTGAGCTGACTCTTCGCTTTTTTTGGATTGCTCTACAGCTTTATATACATCGTTTTGAATGTGTTTAATTATTTCTGCTATTTCTTGTGTTGAATGCTGAGTTTTTTCGGCTAATTTTCTAACTTCGTCTGCAACAACGGCAAAACCTCTCCCATGTTCTCCTGCTCTTGCAGCTTCAATTGCTGCGTTTAATGAAAGTAGGTTGGTCTGCTCGGCTATATCGTTGATTACATTGACGATATTTCCTATTTGCTTTGATGTATCGTATAATTTTTCTATAGCACTTGATGTTTCCTTGGAATTTTTTTCGAGTTCATCAATGACGTTTGCCGTAACATTAATTTTATTAACACCATCTTTTGTAACACTAACCATCTTTTCTATAAAATCACTTACAGTTGATGTATTTGTAGTTATGCTATCCACAGCTTCTCTAACATCATTTGTGGATGCTTCAATAAGAGTCATTTTTTCGTGTATATTTGACATATTGTTTTGAAGTTGTTCACTTGCAACGGCAAAATCTCTTGCTGATGATTGTGTGCTCATACCTATTTCTTTAAGGGCTTGAATGTCTTCTTTTCTTCTTTTTGTGAATTCATTAAATTTTTCGCTCAATTGGCAAAGTTCGTCGTTTGATAATTTTTCCAGATATACAGTTAAATCGAATCTTGATTGTTCAAATGCGTCTATGAGCCTATTTGTTCTGTCGGTTATAGACTTAGTAAATAGTGTTGAGATAAGGAAAGTTATGATAAGCATTGCTATAAATGATGTCAGAGATGACTTGAGTATAGACATTGCAACGGGTTCGGTAAAGTCGCTGTTTACGAGCTTTGTTGCAATGATATAATCCAAAGGCTTAAAATAGCTAAATGCTGCTGTGCCTTTTACGCCTTTGAATGTATATTCTATAACTCCGTTTTTTTGATTTAGCATATCTTTCATAAAACTATAAGAGCTAACATTTTTTCCTATTAAACTTTTATTTTTGTGAACTACTATATTACCTTTTTTATCCAAAACAAAAGCATAACCCTTTTTTCCTATTTTTACAGAACCCAACGTTTTTTGTATGCTATCCATAAATTTTTTTGTTTTAACGCCTACATAAAGTATGCCTTCAACCCTGCCATTTACAATTATCGGTTTATATGCTGTAATATACCAGTCATCTACAACATATGCTTTTCCGTAGTATGTTTTTTTATTTAAAACCGTTTGTATGACAGGAGAGTTCATAGGAATATATGTGCCTGTAGCCCTTTTTCCGTTTTTGTATCTTACACTTGTAGCAACACGCAAAAAACCATCGTCTATTCTTTGGAATATGGTGGCTGTTGCGCCGGTTATTTTTGTAATTTTGTCAACTATGTCATTATTGGCAGTAAGAATTTTATCGCCTGACATTAATATTGGAACGTCAGCTATGTGTGATTTTTTGGTTATTTGGTTCTTTGCGTTAAATTGCGCAGGATTATCCTGAGATAGTCTTACAGGGTTGTTTCCTATTGTTATTGTCCACGCCATCTTTAAGCCTTTTTTTAGACTTTCTTGTAGGTTCTCATAGGATGTTTGCACAAAGCGTTCAGCTAACATATTTTCTGACTTAATAGTTGAGACAAGCAAAGGCTGTATGCCTTTTTTTGATAGATATACGGTTAAGACTGCGCCTACAATAACAACCAAAGATCCAATGAGAAACATTGTGGCAACTATCTTGGATTTTAAGCTAAGATTTTTCATAGCACACCCCTTTTGTTAATTTTCAATCTAACTTCAATAAATTATATAGCATCTTACATAAAATAAAGCAATAATTTTTTTGAGCAAATTGTAACTTTAAAAATAAATTATGTGTAACAATAATTATAAAATGCAGGTATGTATTAATCTGTTTTGATTGTTGATTTTTAAGTATTTTTTTATATTATGATTGGAGTTTTTATGTATTGGGAGTTTTAAAATGGAATTTATTTACTATGCACCTTTAAGGGTTGTTTTTGCAAAGAATTCTATATCTAAGATATCATCTTACACCGCAAGAAACGGTAATAGGGTTTTGCTTGTAACAGGAAGAAGACATCTAAAAGAAAATGGCGTTTTGGATACTGTTCTTGATAGTTTTAAAAGAAACAGTAAAATAGAGACTGTTGTTCTGTTTGATAAAGCCGAAGAGAATCCTGATGTTGAGCTTGTTCATAAGGCTTGTGATTTAATGATAAAAGATAGTTTGAATGTAGTTGTAGCGATAGGTGGCGGCAGTGCTATGGATTTGGCAAAAGCAACTTCCATATCGGCAAGACAAAAAAGACCCATAGAAGAAATTATGCAAAGCGGCGACATAAATATAATGAAAGCGTATCCTATAATATGTTCACCTACCACATCAGGCTCAGGAAGCGAGGTTACTAAATATGCCGTGATTAATAATAATAAGGAGAAAACAAAGAAGGCGATAGGTAGCGAAACTTTATATCCTGTGGTGTCGCTTATAGATTCTACACTCACATACACAATGAATAAAGAAACAATAGCAAATACAGGGTTTGATGCATTATCGCACGCAATAGAAGCATACACATCAAAATCGTCATCTCCGATAACAGACGCATATTGTAGGCAAGCCATATCTTTAATTGGAGAAAATTTACAAAAAGCATACGAAACAAAAGATAAGAAAGCCATGGATAATATGTCTTTGGCATCTATGCTTGCGGGTATGGCTTTGAATGTCGGAAGGGCATCGCTTCCTCACGCTATGGAGCATGTTTTAAGCGCATACAACAAGAATCTGCCGCATGGATTGGGTTTGTCGGTTATTATGACTCCGTTTGTAAAAAGAGCGTGCTTATGTAATAAAGAAAAATTTGCCGATATTGCCTATCTTTTAGGTGAAGATGTTTCCAATATGAGTCTTGAAGATGCTGCCAATAAATCCATAGATGCAATAGAAAAAATAAAACATACTATCGGATTAAATAAGACATTATCTCAGTTGGGTTTTGATAAAGAGATTATAAAAAAAGCTCTGCACGATACATTTTGGACCATGGCTCACGGTATAGATAATTCACCGTGTGAATTTTCGATGAAGGATGTGCTTGAAATGTATTTGGAAGTTTTGTAGGGAAGGGTATATGAAAACGTTTGCATTATTGTTTTCTGCTATATTTTTAATGTTTGGGATTGCATCTTGCACACCTCTTTTAGTTGGTGGAGCTGCTACAGGTGGCGCATATACCGGATATAAGTTGAAGGAAAAAGGATATACGATAGATTTGACTAAAGCTGTAGAAGCACCGAAGGAGTCAGCTAAGGATATAAAAAAATAATAATGAAAAAATGTCTTGTTGGTATAAGTGGCGGTGTGGATAGCCTTTTTGCAGCGCTGAAGCTAAAAAAAGAAGGCTACTATGTTTTATGCGTAAATCTTAAGATGCACTCAAACGAGTCTTTGCCTAATAGCGCTCTTGAGTTTCTTAAAGAAAATAGGATAGATTATTACTATGCAGACTATATCAAAGAATTCAAGGAATACGTTATAGATTATTTTCTCAAAGAATATATGTCTGGATATACGCCTAATCCATGTGTGATTTGCAATAGAGATGTAAAGATGAAAATGCTTTATAAAGAAGCTTTGAAAAATGGCATTGAATTTATTGCTACAGGACACTATGCCGATTTTAAAAAAGGTTTTTTAATGAGACATAAAAGCAAAAAAGACCAATCATACTTTTTGGCTTGTGTTGATAGGGAAATTCTAAATCATACCATTTTCCCTTTAAATGATTACACAAAAGAGCAGGTAAAATCGATTTTTTCTAATTATGAAAAAGACAGTAGTGATTTGTGTTTTGTGAAGAAGGATTATAGGGTGTTGCTGAAGAAAAAGTTTGGAGAAATAAAAGGAAAAATCATAAAAAACAATAAAGTGGTAGGCTATCACAACGGTTTTTTTAACTATACGGTAGGACAAAGAAAGGGTCTGCAGATAGAAGGCATACCGCACTATGTGATAGCAATTGATGCAAAGAATAATACGATTTATGCAGGTACAGAAGATAAACTTTATACAAGCGAATTTTTTTTGGATGATTTGCAGTTATACGAGAAAAAAACTTTTTTTGATGACAAGCGGGTTGAATGTTTTGTAAGATACGGTGCAAAACCTAAGGTGTGCAGCTTGGATGTTAAGAAGAAAAAGGTTGCATTACTTGAAAGGGAAAGAGCTGTAACGCCGGGTCAAATTGCTGTTTTTTATTACGAAGACAGAGTGGTTGCTTGTGGAAGGATAGGTTATGGGATTTACTGACTGGATAATAAAGATTTCAAATACAAAATTTGCAAGAAGATTACAATATGAGCCGCATATAATAAAATCTGTCGAATACATTTCGCCGGCTAAGGATGATAAAGTATTAGTGATTTATAAAGAAACCGACTATCTACAATCGTTGATGATGCAGTATGTAAAATATAAAAATTATTATTCATTTGAAGTGAAAGAGAATATTAATCTGGAAGAAAAAGTAGATATCGTAGTTCTGTTTTTTTCTGTTTACGACATTGATGAAGGTCATATGGATACAATAAAAAAATATTTAAAAAAAAGCGGGTATGTTTATAATATAACATATTTAAATGACAGCAAATTTTTTGAATTGACATTAAAACTTATAGATAAAGATGAGTCTAAAAGATTAAAAGAAGAAGATGATATTCTGGAAAATAACGGTTTTATTTTGGAAGATAGTAGTAATTTTGTTAAACATCACGTTAGCGTAAAAAGATATAGGGTAGGTGATTAGTATGAGTATGGGTGGAATGAAAATAGAAAAAGAGCCAAAGAAGGTTGTTATTTTTTTACAGGATTTGAAGGTTGAAGGCAATATTCACTTAATGCCAAAAACCCGTTTAACGGACATACTTAACTCAAATCAAATAAAAGATTTTATACCTATAACTAATGCGACAATAGAAGTTTTGTCGACAAAAGAGACCTATGCTGTTGAGCTTGTCGAAATAAATAAGTGCGAAATGAGGGCTGTATATTTAAAATCTGATGAAATTGTGTGAATCTGTAATAATGATTATTGAAAAAATAACTTGCTTCTGATATAGTTGCTTGATTAAAATTATTGGGAGGATGTATGTTTGAAATAACAGTTGAAGATGTAAAACCTTCAAGAAAAAAACTTCATATAGAAGTACCCTTTGAAAAAGTAAAGAAAAAGAAAGACGAACTTATAGAGCGCCTAAGGAAAACGGTTAATATAAGAGGGTTTAGAAAAGGTAAGGTTCCAAAAGATGTTATAGTTAAAACATATAAAAAAGACATAGAAGAAGATGTTCAAAGAGAATTGATGACAGAAGCATATGAATTTGCAGTTTCTGAACACAAGATAGAAGCTGTTATGGACCCTGTATTTACAGGTGTTGTGTTTGAAGAAGATAAACCATTTTCTTTTGATATTTTAGTTGATGTTAAGCCTGTTATAGAGTTAAAAGAGTATAAGGGTATAGAAGTAGAAAAAAGGGAAATAGAAGTTAAAGATGAAGATATAGAAAAAACCCTAAAACAGCTTCAGGAGGCTTTTGCGACACTTGAAGATATAGATGGAGAAGCAAAAGAGGGTGATGTAGCTGTTTTGGAAGTTAAAACATTCTCAAAAGAGACAAACTATCCTATCAAGGATTTTGCGGGAGACAATCTCTATGTAGAATTAGGCAAAAAACAGATGATTGAAGAGATTGAAAAAGAAGTCTACGGTATGAAGGCAGGAGAAACCAAAAAGGTTGAAGCTTCTTTTGATAAGGATTACCCGCTAAGGTCGTTAAAGGGCAAGGATGTTATATTTGAGATTAGTTTAAAATCTCTAAAAGGCAAGAAATTGCCTGAAATTGATGATGAACTTGCTAAAAAAATCAATAATAAGTTTAACAGCTTGGAAGATTTGAAGAACGATATCAAGGAAAGACTAAAGGAAAACAAGGAAAAAGAAGAAATTGATAGACAAAAGGAAGAGATTTTAAATAAATTGCTTGAAGAGTATGATTTTGATTTGCCCGAAAGTCTTGTTAATCAAGAAACAAATCAATTAATGGGCGAGTATGTTCAGAATATGTATTATATGGGAGCAGACATTAATTCCGATGAATTTAAGCCACAGAATTTAAGAAAAAGGTTTGAAGGTGAAGCTAAAAAAAGAGTTAAAACCACATTTCTACTTCTTGCCATAGCAGAAAAGGAGAATCTTGATGTTTCATCGGAAGAGATAACCAATGCAATAGCTCAGGAAGCCCACTCTAAAAACACTACATTTGAAGAGCTATATAAAGAATATAAAGAGAAAAATATACTACCTATAATTCAAATGGATATATTGGGCGATAAAGCTCTTGATGTATTGCATAAAAATGCTAAGTTTGTAGAAGCAAAAAAAGAAGATAAGCAAGAAGAGCCAGAAAAAGAAGGAGAATAATTTTGAGTCTTGTTCCTATAGTTATTGAAAAAACGCCACAGGGTGAGCGAGCATACGATATTTATTCTCGTCTGTTAAAAGACAGGATAATTATGCTAAACGGCGAAATAAATGACTACACGTCAAATATAATAGTTAGTGAGTTATTGTTTTTGGAATCTGAAGACGCGGAGAAAGATATATTTTTGTATATCAATTCGCCGGGAGGTGGCATAACGGCAGGTTTGGCAATCTATGACACAATGCAGTATATAAAGTGTGATGTGTCAACTATCTGTATCGGAACAGCGGCGTCTATGGGTGCTATACTGCTTGCTGCAGGCACAAAAGGCAAAAGATATTCCTTGCCGCATTCGCGCATTATGATTCATCAGCCGTTGGGCGGTGTAAGCGGTCAGGCTACGGAAATCGAGATTCACGCAAAAGAAATTTTAAGGTTGAGAAAATTGGTAAATGAGATAATGGCTAAGCATACAGGAAAGAGACTTAAAACCATAGAGAAGGATACAGAACGCGATTATTTCATGGATTCTCAAGAGGCTTTGAAATACGGTATAATCGATAAAGTTATATACTCAAGAGAAGAGGAGTTGAAAAATGATGACAACGGACGATAAGGGACCTTTAAGGTGTTCGTTTTGTGGAAGAAGTCAGGATGAAGTAAAAAAGCTTATAGCCGGTCCCGGTGTCTATATCTGCGATGAATGCGTAGCCTTGTGCGAAGATATATTGGCAGAAGACAGAGAATTAGAAAAGAAAAAGGATACCGATTTTAAATCATTAACTCCTCAAGAGATAAAAAAACATCTTGATGAATACATAATATCTCAAGATAGAGCAAAAAAGATTTTATCCGTTGCTGTCTATAATCACTATAAAAGAATATCTACTACAGTTACCACCACTAAAAAGAAAAACGACATAGAATTAGAAAAGAGCAATATCTTATTGATAGGACCAACAGGAACAGGTAAAACGCTTTTAGCCAAAACGTTGGCGAAAATTCTAAATGTGCCCTTTGCTGTAGCCGATGCGACAAGTTTAACAGAAGCCGGTTATGTTGGCGAAGACGTTGAGAATATACTTGTTAGGCTTTTGCAGGCTGCAGACTACAATGTTGCTTTGGCTCAAAAAGGCATAGTTTACATAGATGAACTTGATAAGATTACAAGAAAAAGCGAAAATCCTTCTATAACAAGGGACGTGTCGGGCGAAGGCGTTCAGCAAGCCTTGTTGAAACTTATTGAAGGAAGTGTGGTAAACGTTCCGCCATACGGTGGAAGAAAACACCCGCAGCAAGAATTTATACAGGTAGACACAAAGAATATTCTATTTATCTGCGGTGGAGCGTTTGAAGGTCTTGAGAATATAATCGCAAGAAGACTGAATAAAAAAAGCATAGGATTTACTAATCCCGTAACCTTAAATAAGCAAGAAGATATAAATATAGTCGAACATGTTACACCTGAAGATTTAATGAAATACGGACTTATTCCTGAATTAATAGGAAGGCTTCATGTTGTAGCAACGCTTGAAGATTTAAAAGAAGAAGAGCTCATAAGGATATTAACAGAGCCGAAAAACGCCTTGATAAAACAGTATTCTGAAATGCTCAAAATGGATAATGTCAAACTGACCATAACCGATGATGCCCTTAGCGCTATAGCAAAGAAAGCCATAGAAAGAAAGGTTGGAGCAAGGGGCTTAAGAAGCATCATGGAAGATATAATGCTTAATGTTATGTATGATGTTCCTTCGTTGAAGGGTGTATCTGAATGTATAATTAACGAAGAAGTTGTAGAAGGCAAAAAAGAGCCTATTCTTGTAAAAGAAAAGAAAGAAAAAACGGCTTAAAGGTAGGTTGTATATATGATTGAGATGAAGGGCACGACCATAGTATCAGTTAGAAAAGACGGTGTTGTAGCAATAGGTGGAGATGGTCAGGTTACGATGGGAAGTGCCGTTGCAAAGTCTAACGCAAAGAAGGTTAGAAGGGTATATAACAATAAGGTTATTGTCGGTTTTGCTGGTTCCACGGCAGACGCTTTTACTTTGTTTGAAAAATTGGAAGACAAGTTGTCCGAATATTCAGGCAATCTGACAAGGGCGTGTGTTGAGTTGGCAAAAGATTGGCGAACTGATAGGATTTTAAGAAGGCTTGAAGCGCTCTTGATAGCTGCAGATATAAATGATACCTATCTGATTTCGGGTAGTGGAGATGTGCTTGAACCTGACGATGATGTATGTGCAATCGGTTCAGGTGGGAATTATGCGCTATCTGCTGCAAAGGCTTTGATAAATTTTTCTAATCTTGATGCAAAATCCATAGTTGAAGAGTCATTAAAAATAGCCGCTTCGGTTTGTATATACACAAACGACAACATAACGGTTGATGTTTTGGGAGAGAGTGATGAATGAACTTACGCCTAAAAAGATAGTAGAGTTACTTGATAAATATATAGTTGGACAAAAGGATGCCAAAAAAGCCATAGCAATAGCCCTAAGAACGCGATATAGAAGAAGTATGGTTGATGGCGATATAAAAGATGAAATAGTTCCTAAAAATATACTTATGATTGGACCTACAGGTGTTGGTAAAACAGAGATTGCGCGAAGGATAGCCAAAATTACAAATGCACCGTTTGTAAAGGTAGAAGCAAGTAAATTTACTGAAGTTGGTTATGTAGGGCGAGACGTTGAATCTATGGTTAGGGATTTAGCCAGGATAAGTTATGAGATGGTCAAGAAGGAAGAATTAAATAAAGTAGAAGACAAGGCTATTAAGGCTGCAGAAGACAGGATATTGGAGATTCTTGTTCCATCTATAAAAAAACCCAAAACCATATACGATACACCTGAAGAAGAAGAACGCCTTACAAGAACGAAAGAAAAATTTAGAGAAAAATTAAAAAACGGAGAGCTTGATGATAAGACTATCGAAATAACAGTTAGCCAACAAAAAAATCAACAATTTATGCCGTTTATAGAAGTTGCAGCAGCTCCGATAGATGAACTTGATTCGAACTTAAAGGATATGCTTGACAATATAATACCGTCTAAAAAAAAGACCAGAAAGGTAACAGTTAAAGAAGCAAAAAATATACTAAAAGAAGAAGAAGCACAAAAACTTATAGATAAAGAAAAAGTAAAAGAAAAAGCGATAGAAAGAGCATCAAACTACGGTATAATTTTTATAGATGAGATAGACAAGGTCGTGGGAAAAAGTGCAGGGAGTGGTCCTGATGTTTCAAGGGAAGGCGTTCAAAGGGATTTATTGCCTATAGTCGAAGGTTCAAGCGTTAATACAAGATATGGAACAATTAAAACCGACCATATACTATTTATTGCAGCTGGCGCTTTTCATCAATCCAAGCCGAGCGATATGATACCTGAGCTTCAGGGGCGATTTCCAATAAGGGTAGAATTGCAGCCGCTTAAAAAAGATGAGTTTGTTCGCATCTTAAAAGAACCCAAAAACGCTTTAATTAAACAATATAGGGCGTTGTTAAATGTAGACGGCGTAGAGCTTGTATTTGAAGATAGCGGCATAGAAAAACTTGCTGAACTTGCAGAAAAAATCAATCAGGAAACGGAAAATATAGGTGCAAGAAGACTGCATACGCTTCTTGAAAGATTGCTTGATGATATATCGTTTGAAGCGCCCGATATAGATGAAAAAACTGTTAAAATAGACGATAAATACGTAGAAAACAAGATATCCGATATAGCGGATGACAAAGATTTAAGCAGATATATTCTTTAAAAAATTATTCATAAATTCGCATAAATTATTTATGCCTTTTTTCTTTGCAGAAGATGTTAAAAAATAATTAAAATCGCCGAAACTATCCTTTATATATTTGATGCTTTCTGATATGTCCTTTTGTTTTGATTTGTCTGTTTTTGTGAATATGATGCTAAAATCTTTTTTGTAATACTTTAACCATTCGATAAATTGCATATCACTATCGAGCGGTTTGTGTCTTGAATCAATAAGCAGAAAGATATGAAACAGCATATTTGAGTTTGATAGATACTCTTCAATCGATTTTTGCCATTTTTTTCTCATTGCTTTTGAGCGTTTTGCATATCCGTAACCGGGCAGGTCGACTATGTAGAAATTTTCGTTTACCAAAAAGGTATTTATGAGAATGGTTTTGCCTGGATTTTTGCTTACAAACGCTATTTTTCTTGATACTATTGCGTTAATTAAAGACGATTTTCCAACGTTACTTCTGCCGCAAAAAGCAAATTGAGGAAGAGGCAATCTATTAGGTGCTTCGTCGTAACTTTTATCAAATTCTACTTTTTTAAAAAGTTTTAAACAGTTATCAATTTCGCTTCGTTTGTTTTGGTATCCAGTATTACCAGCGTTTTCTTGCCCGTTAGATATCCGCATAACTCTCCCGGATTGATTATATGTCCTTTTTCGGTTTTTCTTATGTCGATTTTATGAAGATGTCCGTATAAACAGTAATCATATTCTTTTGCAAGTTTATCTATGCCAAATGGCTCATGCATTAAAACAAAACTTTTACCTTCGAGTTCCATTTCGTAAGGCGGTTTGTGTAGTCTGTTTCTGGCTTTTTCTTCCAAATAGAGCCATTCGCCGTCGTTATTTCCAAAAACGCCAATAAAATCCATATTTAATTTATCAAGTGTATCGAAGCAGAAGGGCGAAACAATATCGCCCAAATGAATAACAAAATCTACAGGATAGTCGTTGAATATTTTAACAGCGCTTTCTATTGCCGGTATATTGTCGTGAGAGTCTGATATGATACCTATTTTCATATAACATCACCTATGGCTTTTGCTATTAAATCGCCCATTTGAATGGTGTTGACCTTCTTTTTGCCTTCACTCATAATATCAGGCGTCCTGTATCCCATTTTTAATACCAAATCGATGGCATTTTCTATAGCTTCGGCTTCTTTATCTAATTTGAAACCATATTTTAGCATCATTGCAGCAGACTCTATTTGTGCTATCGGGTTTGCAATTCCCAAACCGACGATATCTGGTGCTGAACCGTGGATTGGTTCGAACATACCGACATCACCACCAACAGATGCGCTTGCCAGCATTCCTATAGAGCCTGTCAACATACTTGCTTCATCCGATAGTATATCGCCAAATATGTTGCCTGTAACAATAACATCAAACTGTTTTGGGTCTCTTACAAGTTGCATTGCTGCATTATCTACCAATATATGGTTGTATTCTACATCGGGATAGTCTTTTGCGACATCATTTACTATATCTCTCCAAAATTGAGATACGTCCAAGACGTTTGCCTTATCGACGCTGGTTAATTTTTTTCTTCTTTGCATAGCAAGTTCAAATGCCAGTTTTACAATTCTTCTTACTTCATATTCATAATAAACCATTGTGTTTAAGCCTTTTTTTTCGCCGTTTTCTTCAAATATGCCTTTGGGTTTACCAAAGTATATACCGCCTGTTAGTTCTCTGACGACGAGTATATCGATTCCTTTTATCACTTCAGGTTTTAGTGTGCTTGCATCAATAAGTTCATCAAACACCTTTGCAGGTCTCAAATTAGCAAATGCGCCAAGCGCTTTTCTTATTCCTAAAAGCCCGGTTTCTGGCTTTTTTTCTTGTGGCAGGTTATCCCATTTTGGTCCGCCTACAGCTCCAAAAAACAGAGCGTCGCATTTTAATATCTTATCAACTTCTGATTGCGGCAAGGGTTCACCGAATTTATCGATGGCGCATCCGCCTACATAAACCTTTTCATATTCAAATGTGTGATTGAACTTTAAGGCTATTTCTTCCAATACCTTCAATCCTTCAGCCACTATCTCAGGACCTATTCCATCGCCTTCCATGACTGCTATTTTAAAATTTGCCATAGGTAACCTCCGATTATTTATTCAAAATCTTCTTTGCATAACCAAACAATCCGTTGGATTGAATCAATTCTTGCATAAAATCCGGTATGGGCGTCGATTTGTAGACTTCGCCTGTCGTTAAGTTTTTTATTTCGCCCGTATCGGCATTTATCTCTATTTCGTCGCCGTCTTTAATATTTTCTGCTGCTTCTATACTTTCAAATATGGGAAGCCCCATATTAAATGAATTTCTATAGAATATCCTTGCAAAACTCTTGGCTATAACGCAGGATATTCCACTTGCTTTTATGGCTATAGGCGCATGTTCCCTACTTGAGCCGCTTCCAAAGTTATATCCTGCTACAATCATATCGCCCTTTTTAATCTTTTTTGTGAAATTTTCGTCTATATCTTCCATGCAGTGTTTAGCCAACTCTTTTTCATCGGATGTATTTAAATACCTTGCCGGTATTATTACGTCTGTGTCAACGTTATCTCCGTAAACCCATGCTTTTCCTTTAAATTTCATTTTACCACCTCGTCGGGAGAAATAATTTTTCCTGCAACTGCGCTTGCCGCACAAACTGCAGGAGAGGATAGATATATGAAAGATTTTTTAGAACCCATTCTGCCGACAAAGTTTCTGTTCGATGTAGAGATGGCTACTTCACCATCGGCTAAAATGCCCATATATCCACCAAGACAAGGTCCACATGTCGGCGTTGATATAACCGCGCCTGCTTCCATAAATATATCGAATAATCCTTCTTTCATTGCCTGTTTGTATACGTCTACGGTTGCCGGTATTATTATAAGTCTTACGTATTTTGCGACCTTGTTGTTTTTTAATACCTTTGCTGCTTCTTGCAAATCGCTTAGCCTGCCATTTGTGCAACTTCCTATAAATGCTTGGTCTATTTTTATGTCATCATTTATTTCGCTTATACCTTTTGCGTTTTCTGGAAGATGTGGAAACGCTACTTGCGGTTCTATATCGTTTACATTTATCTCTATTATTTTTGAATATTCGGCGTCTGAATCGCTTTTAAATACGGTATAGTCGCTTTCTTTTACGTTTCTTTCTTTTAGGTATTCAATCGTTATTTCGTCCGGTTCTATGATGCCGTTTTTTCCGCCTGCTTCAATTGCCATGTTGCACATCGTTAGTCTATCTTCCATTGGTAGTTCTTTTATTGCATCGCCTGTAAATTCCATCGATTGATACAAAGCGCCGGCTACACCGATTTTGCCTATAGTATAAAGTATTAAATCCTTGCCGCCAACCCATCTGTTTCTTTTTCCTTTGTATATGAATTTTATAGATTCTGGGACCTTAAACCATGATTTGCCTGTTGCGAACGCAAAACCAACGTCGGTAGAGCCCATACCCGTTGCAAAAGCGCCGAGTGCTCCGTGTGTGCATGTGTGAGAATCTGCACCGACTATCAACATACCGGGTTTGATATAACCCTGCTCAGGTAAAAGCGCATGTTCAATACCAACTTCGCCGCTTTCCCAGTAGTTTGGCAAATCCCTTTCTTTAACAAAGTCTCTCATAATTTTGCATTGGTTTGCTGAGCTTATATCTTTGTTTGGTGTAAAGTGGTCTGGAATTAGGGCAATTTTTCTTTTGTCAAATACGTTGACGCCCAATTTTTTTACAAAATCTATGGATATAGGTGCCGTTATGTCGTTTGCAAACGCTAAATCGACATCGGCAAGCACTATATCGCCTGCTGATACCTTACTAGCCCCACTCTTTGCGGCTAAAATTTTTTGAGAAATAGTCATCCCCATAAAAACTCCCCCTAAAACTATTTAACTACAAAAATCTTTTCTTTTATTAGATTGCCTTTTTTGTCCAATACTTCCATTTTCCAAACGCCTGGATGATATACAGTTTTATATGACCATGTTCTAAAGCGGGTATACGGTTTAATTTCTAATTTTACGTCGTATTTTATCTCATCAGATACCCATCTGTTTATTATGTATGTATCATTATCGGAAATATTTGTTACATCACTTAAACAGTAAACCTTGTCGCCAACCTTGAATTCTTCTTTTTCTTTTGTTATTTGTCTATTTTTTATTCCAAGCCCGCATTTGATAGAGGAAACAGTTAATGAAAAAGTTTGTAAAGGCATAAATGCTAAAAGTATTGCAACGATTATAATTTTTTTCATCTTTTGACCTCCTTTTTAACTAAGGGTTATACTACTAAAAAATAGTTTTAGTGTCTACATTTTTTGAAAGATTTTTATCTAAAAAGTGTTGAGTAATTTTTGTGTATTGTGTTTAATATTATTGTAGTATATTTAATAAAAGTGTAGAAGTTTTGAAATTGTTTTTTTTGCAAGAGATATGCATCTATATATGATATAGCGGATTTATGTTGACTTATAACAGTAAATGAGTATTTTATGTATATAAGGTTTAAAAAGGAGGTTCAATATGTCAGAAGTTGAACTGAAAATCAAAGGTTGGTGTAAAAATTATCCTGGCGATAGACCGCCGAGATTTCTTAAGGCATTTTTGTTATTATTTTTATCTATGGGTGAGGCTCACGGTTACGAATTGATTGAAAAGTTAAAAGATATGGGCGTTAAATACGAGACATACGAAGTTGGCTATGTTTATAAAACACTTAGAAATATGGAAAAAGATGGTGTTTTGGAGTCGCGATGGAATGTAAAGGAAAAAGGTGCTGCAAAGAGAATATATAGAATTACAGACAAGGGAAGACAAAACCTTGATAATTGGGCTAGTGTATTGGAAAATATAAGAGATAGTATTACAAACTTTTTAGCAGTTTATAAAGAGGTAAAAAAACAGTAGAGTTATGTATAGAGTTAGCGTAGATTCTCTGCGCCCTGGTATGATTTTAGGTAAAGCGATAATTAACGATTCTGGAGCTATATTGTTAAATGCAGGTGTTAAACTTAATCAGTTTTATATAGATAATCTTATAAAACTTGGTTATGATTCGGTTTTTATTGAAGATGAAGATACTACAGATATAGTAGTAGAAGACGATATTAAAGAGCAGACAAGAAGAAAAGCCATAAAACATATCAGGGCGCTTTTTTCTATACCTATTGAAAATGTTAAAGAAGTAAAAAGATTTACCGTGTCGGAGATTACAAAAGAGATAGAAAACGGAAGAATAAAAGAAAAATTTTCAAATTCCAAGGCATTAAAGAATATAGCTTCACTTTCTAGTGAGATTGTGGATGAGATTCTTGATAGTAAGATGTTGAGCGGTCTTGTGAGTTTTAAAAGGAAGAGCGATTTTACATATAAACACTGTGTCGATGTTACAGTTTTGTCTATTGCTATCGCTGATAAATTTTTGTATGACAGAGATAAGATTACAGAATTGGCAAAGGGTTGTATGTTACATGATATAGGTAGAATGCTCATAGACAAAAATTTATATGAAGAGCCGCGAAAGCTCACAAAAGATGAATTTGAGCTTATCAAAACCCATCCTACGCTTGGGTATATAACGCTTAAGGATGTAGCAGGTATCGGTATTTTGGCGTCTCATATAGTTTATCAACACCATGAACAGCAAAACGGTCTTGGTTATCCAAGAGGGCTTAAAGGTGATAACGGTATGCCACTGCCGAGAAAAGAACTAAAAAAAGGTTATATAATGCCACTTGCCGAAATTGTTTATGCAGCAAACATATATGATGCCTTGGTTTCTCCACGTGTCTATAGGGCTGCCTACACTCCCGACCAGGCGCTCTTTATTATGAGAAGACTTGCAGGTACACATATCAATAAAGAAGTCTTAAAAATGATGTTTGAGATTATACCTGCCTTTCCTTTGGGTACGACGGTTATGATAACAACAGGTAAGTTTAAAAATTATATAGGCGTTGTTTCAAGGATAAATAATGATAATCTATCAAGACCGGTTATTAGGGTGATGTTTAACGAAAATAGAAAAAAGATTGAACCGTTTGAAATAAACCTGCTTTCAAATCCTCATATCAATATAATGGGTATACTGCTTTAGAGCTTTTTTTCACTATCCAATATACCAAATACCAGAATTATTACTATGACTATGCTTATTAATAATGATAACGGTATAGAGTGAATCCTTGGACCTATGTTATGTGTTAATAGGATACTTTCTCCTATGACAATAGCACTTATTATAAGACTTATGCCTATTTGCCTTGCTACATATCTAAATGTATTTATCATTTTATCAAAGCTTGTTAGGCTTGCCTGTATTTTGATATTGCCGTCTTCAAGTGAATCCAATATCCTTTTCCCAACGATAGGCAATTTTTTTATGGAAAATATATAATTCGGATTGGGCTGTAAAAGCAACTTAAGTACATTTGTTGGAGAGTAAAATTTCTTTGCAATTTTTCTAAAATAGGGCTTTGCAACATCTACAAAATTAAATTCAGGATAAAAGTCGCGTCCTACACCATCGGCTATTATTACTGCCCTTAACAGTCTTGAAGAGCTTTTTTTTATTACTATCCCGTGTTTTTTTAAAATAGCAAAGACGTCTTTTAGTATCTTTGATATGCTCATTCTATTTAAAGGCAGTGAATGATACAATTCTATGAGTTCATCAATGTCGTTTTTTAGATTTGTTTTATTTATATCAGGTTTTGATGTTGCAAAGTTATCAATAGAATATACTATTCTGTCGGTGTCCTTTTCAATAAAACCTGAAATCATTTCTATGAGATTTAATTTGTCGTCATTGTTAATATTGCCTACCATTCCGTAGTCTATGTAACAAATCCTGCCGTCTTTCATAATTATTATATTGCCTGGGTGCGGGTCTGCATGAAATAATCCAACATCAAAAATCTGATACCAAAACACTTTTGCTCCATCGACGGCAAGTTTCTTTAAATCATAACCGGCATCAATTATGGATTGTTTGTTGGTTGCTTTATATCCGAATATATATTCCATTGTTATAATTTTATCTGTTGTGAATTTCCAATAAACTTCTGGAACGTAAACATAAGAAAACGGCTCGAAGTTTTTTTTGAATACCTCGATAAAATGAGCTTCTATTTCATAATCAAGCTCTCTTTTTATTGTTTTGTCAAATTCTTCTATTAAAGGCATTATGTCAAAATGCAGGTATTCTTTGACTTTTTTTCTTACTGCAAGCCCAATCTTGCGCAGCAGGTACATATCTGAATTGATTGTTTCTGTTATGTTAGGTCTTTGAATTTTAACGGCTACGTATTTTCCATTTTTTAGCTTGGCTTTGTGTACCTGACCAAGTGATGCGCTTGCTTCGGGTGTTTCTTCAAATTCTTCAAATATATTTTCTATATCTTGACCTAAATTTTCTTTTATAGTCTTTTTGACTTCTTCAAAACCGAATGGTTCAACGTTGTCTTGTAGATTTTTTAATTCATCGATAAAAGATTGTGGTAGAATGCTTTCTTGGGTGCTTAACAGTTGTCCGAATTTTACAAATGTAGGACCGAGTTCTTCAAGCATTCGTTTAAATCTAAAAGCAACAGTTGTTTCGTCTATGGGATTTTTTCTTCTTACTTTGGTATATTCGACAAATTCTCCAAGCCCATATTTTATAACTATTTTTGATATTTCATTAAATCTTTTTATTCCTTTTATAACCCTTTTTTTAATTGTTGACCCCCCAAGGCTTATAAAATTCGTGTTCTATGTCTAATTCATCCAACACTTTACCGACTATAAAATTTACCAAATCATCTATAGTTTGAGGTTTGTGATAAAAAGCAGGCGAAGGAACAATAATACTTGCGCCCAAATTTGCAAGCTTCAGCATATTTTCAAGATGTATGGCTGAGAATGGCGTTTCTCTTGGCAACAATATCAGTTTCCTTTTTTGCTTTATGGCAACGTCGGCGCATCTTGTTATTAGCGTATCAGCATATCCGTTTGCGATTGCAGATAAGGTTTTCATAGAACATGGTATTATTATGTATGTATCTATTTTGAATGAGCCGCTTGCGATGGGTGAATAGAAATCTTTTTCATTAAATTGTTTAAAGTTGAAGTTCTTTGCAAAATTGTCAAACGTTATGCCTATCTCATAGCTGAAAATCTTTTTTGCAGTTTCGGATATTGCTACAAACAATTCATGATTTTTATCTAAGAATTCTATAATTTTTTTTGCGTATATCGAGCCGCTTGCTCCACTTATGCCAATGGCTATTTTCATTGAACCAAAACTTGTTTATTGCCTATAACCTTTGCTGTTATTACCTTTTTTGAGTTTTCATACATAATGGGTATGATATCTTTATCGAATCCATTTCGCAAGGCTTTTGCTACGGTGTTAATTGATATAGAATTTTCAACAACAGTTACCTTTACTATATCTCCTTTTTTTACCAACACTCTCTTTTTAGTATTTGATGTAGTAAAAAATTGCCCTTTTCTTATATCCGTAATTGCAACACAACCCTTTATTGAATTTTCTGTTTTTAATATTGGTTTATTTGCTGGCACTATGACTTTTTTAAGTGTTATTTTTGATTGCGTTATGATGTCGCCTCTTCTTATGTCGCAGGAAGCGATAGGTACAAGTTGGGTTGATGTGATTTTTGCACTTATTCCTACATTTCTATATAGTTTTTTGCCTTTAAAGACTGAAATAACAATCCACACAAAACGACCGTTTTTTTTCATGCTTTTTAATCTTAGATTATATTTGTTGTAGGGTAGGGCAATAGGCATTGATGAAATGAAGTTTAAGGCTTTTAGTCCTGTCAATTGCCTTACGGTTTCTTGTGTTAAAAAAAACGCTTTTCTTGTTATTGTTATTTTTTTTCCGCAGATTGTTGGCGTTAAACCTTTATTTTTGAAAAGGGATTTGAGGTAGCCCTTTGTTATTATGAGCGTTCCGTTTATGAAAGGTGAATTTGAAACGTAGAAATCGGATAGTTCTTTAGGAAATTGTGAAGCAATATCTTTTAAATAAACTTTATTATTAGATACTTCAGCAGTTGTTTTTAGGGTTATATCACAGGCAAAGCCTGCAAGTGTTAGTATAAAAAATATACTAACGCTTGAGATTATTAGCTGTTTGAAGCATTTCATCGCTTGTTTGGATAGCTTTTGCGTTTGTTTCATAGGCACGCTGCCCGGCTATCATTTCAACCATTTCTTGTACAACGCTTACATTGCTCATTTCAAGAATTCCTTGTTCAATTGTGCCAAGACCGTCTGAGCCGGGATTTGAAATAGTGGCTGCGCCTGATGAATCGCTTTCTTTGTAAAGATTATGACCAAGCGCTTTTAATCCTGCTGGGTTAATAAAGTTTGCAAGCTGAATTTGGCCTACCTGCGAAGGCGTATTTTGTCCTGCTTCTAACACCGATACTGTTCCGTCATTTCCAATGTTTATACTTACCGTATCGCCCGGAATTGTTATTTCTGGCGATAAAGGATAACCTTCGCTTGTAACTATTTTTCCGTTTGAGTCTATTTTAAACGAGCCATCCCTTGTGTATGAAGTTGTTCCGTCAGGCATTGTTATCTGAAAAAATCCATTTCCAGCTATGGCTATATCGAGTGGGTTTCCCGTCTCTTTAAAGTTGCCCTGAGAGAAATTTTTGACAACTGCTGCCGGTTTTACGCCCAATCCTATCTGGATACCGGTCGGTTCGGTTGTATTTGATGTAGATGCTACGCCGGCTTCTTTTACCATTTGATAAAGCAGGTCTTCAAAATCAGCTCTACTTCTTTTAAATCCTGCAGTATTAACGTTTGCAAGGTTGTTTGAGATTGTATCTATGTTTAATTGTTGCGCTTCCATTCCCGTTGCTGCAGTCCATAAAGACCTAATCATATTTGCCTCCTATATTAGGTTACTTTACTAATATTTTTTACGACATCTGTCATTATTTCATTTCCAAGCGAATCGATAACTCTTTGATATCTATCAAATGCCCTTTGGGCTTCTATAAGATTAACCATTTCTTTAACAACGCTTACATTGCTCATTTCAAGATACCCGCTATCCAGTTTGTAATCATTCACGGTTTGGGGCTGTTCGTTATTGATTGGAGTAAACAGTGTATCGTGCAGTTTTTTTAGATTGGCATAGTTGTTAAAATCCCTTATAGCTATCTTGTCTACATTGTTTTTATCTACTATTACATTTCCGTCTTCCCTAACCGTAAAGTGTTTACCTGTAACATCTATAAAATTTCCGTTTCTAAAATAGTTTTCTCCCAAAATCGGATATCCTGTTCCTTTTTGCACCAATATTCCGTCTTTTGTAACGCTAAATTCTCCATCTCTTGTGTATGCTATGCCTTTTGGCGTTTTGACCAAGAAAAAGCCTTTGCCGTTTATTGCAAAATCCAGACTATTTCCAGTATGTTTCATAGGACCTTGAGAAAAGTCTACGTAGTCTATATCCATATGTGGTGTTGAATTTTTTGTTTCATTTATAAAATTTTCAGCTTGTTTTGTGTCTTTGGGTATAGGTAGATTTGCGTTGGCTTCGCCCCATATTCTTGACCAAGTTTTTATGTTTACCCTTTCTTTTTTAAACGCTACGGTATCAACGTTAGCTATATTGTTTGTTATATTGTTGACTCTGTTCATCTGAACTATCATCGCACCGGCTGCATCGTAAACGCCACTAAACATCTACACCTCCGATGCATATTGATAGCAAAGGTTGTTCCGAATGGCAGTATGTACGTAAAAAGATTTGTAGGTTATGGTAAGTTTTTTAGTATGTCATGCGTTGCGTTATGTTTGTTTAATGTATAGAAATGTAGTCCTTTAACATTATTTTCTATGAGTTCGATACACTGCTTGGTTGCATATTCTATACCTATCTTGTACATATCTTCTTTGCTTTTATTTTCTAATTTTTTTGTTAAGCTTTCAGGTATGGTAGAGCCACACATATCCACAAAACGCTCTATTTGCGATAGATTTAGAATCGGCATTATTCCTGCTACGATTGGTGCTTTTATGCCAGATTTTTCTACTCTTTCTACAAAATCAAAGAAATACCTATTATCAAAAAAGAGCTGTGTTATTATAAATTCTCCGCCTGCGTCGATTTTCATTTTTAGATATTCAATATCTTTTTCAAGTGATGGTGATTCAGGATGTCCTTCGGGATATCCCGCAACGCCGATAGAAAAATCACCTTTTCCTTTTAAATATTCTACAAGTTCATAGGCGTATTTAAATTCCATAGAGTTTATATTGTTGTCATTCGGTAAATCGCCTCTTAATGCTAATATATTGTCTATATTGTTTTTGTTTAATGTTTCTATTATATTGTCTATACTTTCCTTTGTTGACGAGATGCAGGTTAAGTGCATCATAACGTTTAGATTGTAGTCTTTTTTAATCTTTAGCGTCCAATCTATTGTTTTTTCTTTTGTGCTGCCGCCTGCGCCGTATGTTATGGAAACAAAATCTGGGTTATATTGTTTTAAAATTTCTATTGTATCGAATAGGGTTTTTTCATTCTCTATTTTTTTTGGTGGAAAAAATTCAAAAGAAAGTGTTCTGTTTTTGTGTTTTAATATTTCAGAAATTCTCAATTTACGCCTCCGATAATTCTTTAAGCTAATAAAATTTAAAATAAATTTTGAGAAAGTGCAAGTTTTTTCATTGTTTTTAGTTTTATTATCTAATAGTATTGACATGATTATGCGTATTCATACAATACGCTTGAAATAAAAAAGAAATGAGGGAGATTTTATGATAGGAAATGTGCTTAAAAAGATTTTTGGAACGCAGAATGACAGGATATTAAAATCTATTCAGCCTTACGTAAATAAAATTAACGATAAAGAGTCAGAGATTAAATCGTTAAGCAACGAGCAGTTAAAATCCAAGATGGATGAATTGAGAAAGATTTATGAAGATAAAAAGAATCTTGATAACATACTTGTAGATTCCTTTGCCATAACAAGAGAAACAGCAAGAAGGGTCTTGGGCATGCGTCATTTTGACGTTCAGTTAATTGGTGGCATTATTCTTCATAAGGGAATGGTTGCCGAGATGAAAACGGGTGAAGGTAAAACGCTTGTTGCAACATTACCGCTTGTGTTAAACGCTATAACAAAACGCGGTGTTCATCTTGTTACGGTAAACGATTATCTTGCAAAAAGGGATGCTTTGTGGATGGCTCCCATTTATAAATTTTTGGGCTTTAGTATTGGCGTTATTCAACAACAAAACAACTCTTTTTTGGTTGAGTGGGACAATGAAGAAAAATTTACGACGAAACTTGTTCCCTGCTCAAGAAGAGAAGCCTATTTGGCAGATATAACATACGGAACAAACAGTGAATTCGGTTTTGACTACTTAAGAGACAATATGAGTTTTTCGCTTGAGGAATACGTTCAAAGAGAGTTTTATTACGCCATAGTCGACGAAGTCGATTCCATTTTAATAGACGAAGCAAGAACGCCTTTAATTATTTCGGGTGCAGCCGACAGGCCGTCTTCTTTATACTACAAGGTAGATAAAGCGGTAAAAACTTTAAAAGAAGGCGATTACGATGTGGATGAAAAGACAAAGAACGCAACGCTTACAGATAGCGGAATAGAGAAGGTGCAAAAGGCGTTGGGCTTGGAAAATCTTTACGATGCGGAAAATATAGAAATTTTGCATATGGTTAATCAGGCGTTAAGAGCTCATACCGTTTACGTAAAGGACAAAGATTATATAGTAAAAGACGGAAAAGCTATAATAGTCGATGAATTTACAGGAAGGCTTATGCCCGATAGACGATATTCTGATGGTTTGCATCAGGCGATAGAAGCAAAAGAACATTTAAAAATTCAAAGAGAATCACAAACCCTTGCGTCTATTACATTTCAAAATTATTTTAGAATGTATGAAAAACTTGCAGGTATGACGGGAACGGCAGTTACAGAATCAAGGGAATTTAAAGAGATTTATAATTTAGATGTTGTAGAAATTCCCACCAACAGGCCTATAGGAAGAATTGACTATAACGATTTGATATTTAAAACCTATAGAGAAAAAATAGATGCTATTGTAAAAGAGATAGAAGCAAGATATAAGAAGGGACAGCCCGTTTTGGTCGGAACGACAAGTGTGGAAAAATCCGAAGAGTTGCATGGACATCTTGTGAAAAAACGTATACCTCACGCTGTTTTAAATGCAAAACATCACGAAAAGGAAGCAGAAATCATAGCTCACGCAGGTGAGAGAGGCAGGATAACAATAGCAACAAATATGGCTGGCCGCGGTGTTGATATAAAACTAACAGACGAAACAAAAGAGTTGGGCGGATTGTATATATTGGGAACAGAAAGACACGAATCAAGAAGAATCGATAATCAGTTAAGAGGTAGAGCCGGAAGACAGGGAGACCCGGGAGAGTCAAGGTTTTTCTTATCCTTAGAAGACGATTTGTTAAGGATATTTGGAGCGGAGAAAATTCAATTTTTAATGAATAAGTTGGGCGTTGAAGATGGCGAAGCAATTGAAAATAAAATGGTTTCAAGGGCTATAGAAAACGCTCAAGAAAAAGTTGAAGCCTATAACTTTGATATGAGAAAGAACCTGCTTGAATACGACGATGTTATGAATAAACAAAGAAGCGTAATATACGAACAAAGACGCAGCATTCTTGAAGGTAAGGATTTAAAGGACGATATATTCTCATACATTGAGTCTATGGTTTATGATATTGCCGCTGAATATTTACCTGAAAACATAGACCCGACCAACTGGGATGTTGAATCGTTTAATAAAGAGATGAAAAGGATTTTCTCCAAAACCTTTGAAATCGATACAAAAGAACTTGCAAAAACTAAAAAACGCGACGATTTGATTGAAAGAATCGTAAAAGAGCTTGAAGACGAATATAATTCAAAAGAAGAACTTATCGGAAATGATGATATGCGAAATCTTGAAAGGCAACTTATGCTTCAGATAGTCGATACGAGATGGAGAGAACACTTAAAAAATATGGATTATTTAAGGGACGCTGTCGGATTGCGCGGTTACGGACAGAAAGACCCGCTTGTTGAATATAAAAAGGTTTCGTTTGAAGAGTTTGAAGATATGGTTAGAAAGATTCAGGAAGACCTTGTTACGTCTTTGTTCCATTTAAGGATAGTGTTTGAATAGGTTTTGGGTTGATACGCCCTTTAGTGCGTATCTGATACTTGAAATTGATAACGGTTTAATACAGAAAATAGATATCGACTCTAAAAAAGACGGCTCAAAGAGTGAAGGTTTAAAGGGTTTATTTGAGAAGGTTTTTGAAAATAAGGATTTGTCTTTTTTTGAATATTCGTTGCTTGCCATAGATAAAACAAAAAAATCCTATAAACTTTACGAATTTCTCATTTCCACAAAAACCGGCGATACGATTTCTTATTCGGAATGTGCGGATAGGGTTTATGGTTCGAAACAATACGCAAGGGCTGTTGCTAAGATGTTAAATGCCAATAAATTCGCTTTCGTTATCCCGTGTCATAGGGTTGTTGCAAAAAACGGCATAGGCGGATACGCAAAGGGTGTTGAGTTAAAAAAGAAGATTCTTGAATGGGAAGGCGTTGATTTAAGGAGTTTTTTAGACAGATAAAAAAGGTCAAAGGGTTAGTCGAGTGTGAAGCAATAGCCAGCATAGATTTATCCTGTTAAGTTCGAGGCTGTCGATAACAATTTTTTGAATCTGTATGAAAAATTAGAAAATAAGAAATATCTCCAGGTTATGCTTTAAAAACTCATTATTTCCTTGCAATACAATATTATATTTAATATAAGTTTATCATTGCGGTGAAAAAATGAAAATAAAAATAACGCTTATTGGTGAAAGTAATATAATTTTACCCAAAGGATTTAATGAAATAATCCAATGGTTTATATATTCTTCGATAAAAGACGAATGGCTACACGATGTGGGTTTTTTACACGGAAAGAGAGCGTTTAAACTTTTCTGTTTTTCAGAAATTTTGGAGAAAGGGCACTTTAATCAAAAGAAAAAGGTTTTTGTTTTTCCGAATACTATTAGTTTTATTGTTTCATCGCCTGTTGATTGGATTTTAGAGAAAATGGCAGGTGGTGTTTTTAATAATTCTTTGGTAAATTTCGGTAACAATAGATTATCGCTAAAAGAAATAGCGGTTTTAAAATCTGGCAAGATAGATAGCAGTCGTATAAAGGTTAAAACACTTTCGCCTATCGAGGTTCACACTACGTTTGAAGCTAATGGAAAAAAGAAAACATACTACTACAATCCAAAAGAATCCGATTTTTCTAAGCTCATAAATGAAAATGCAAAAAAGAAATGGACTGCGCTTTATGGAAAAAACTGCCCTTACGAAATGAAGATAAAGCCAAAAGATAAGATTAAAAAAAGAGTTGTCCAATTTGGCCAAAAAAATAGTTATGTAATAGTGAACGGTTATGTAGGTATTTTTGAGTTGGTGGGTAGGCCTGAGTTTTTGCAATTTATTATAGACGCAGGCTTGGGTAGCAGAAACTCGCAAGGATTTGGGATGGTGGAGGTGATAGGTGGAAAATGAGATTGTAATCTATCAGGATAAAGATAAGAAGATAGAAGTTTCTTTAAAGGAAGAGACGATTTGGCTTTCTCTTAATCAAATTGCACAGCTCTTCGATAAAGATAAATCCGTCATATCTCGACACATAAAGAACATCTACTCTTCAGGAGAGTTAGACAAAAACTCAACTGTTGCAATTTTTGCAACAGTTCAAACAGAAGGAGAAAGGGAAATTAAAAGAAAAATAACCTACTACAACCTTGATGTCATAATCTCCGTCGGCTATCG
>JAMOQJ010000119.1 GCA_027064065.1 Desulfurellales bacterium | reverse complement strand
ATTCCTGCCATACCAAGACTTAAATCATCGTCTTCTGGATATGCGCCTATGCCCATCAAAGTAGTAAATACGGGAATTTTTAGTCTTTGTGCAAGCTTTTTTACTTCTTCGTGGGCATCCGACATAATAACACCGCCACCCACATACAAAAGAGGCTTTTTAGCCTTAGCTATAGCAGTTGCCACCTTTTTTATCTGTTTTAAATTACCGTGATATGTAGGGTTATACCCTCTTAGATGAATTGTCTCAGGATATGAGAACTCCGTCTCTGCAACCTGAACATCTTTTGGAAAATCTATTAAAACAGGTCCAGGCCTTCCTGTAGTTGCTATATAAAACGCTTTTTTTATAGTATAAGCCAAATCCTTAACGTCTTTGACCAAAAAATTATGCTTCGTACAAGAACGTGTCATTCCTACGATATCAGCTTCCTGAAAAGCATCATTTCCTATTAAAATCGTAGGAACCTGACCTGTAAAAACTATTAAAGGAATTGAATCCATATAAGCTGTTGCAATACCTGTTATACCATTTGTAGCTCCGGGTCCGCTTGTTAAAAGCGCAACGCCCGGTTTGCCTGTGCTTCTTGCATAACCATCAGCGGCATGAACAGCAGCCTGTTCATGTCTTGTTAAAACAAACTTAACATCGTCTTGCTTATAAAGCTCATCGTGGATGTCTATTATTGCACCGCCAGGTATGCCAAACACATACTCAACATTCTCTTTTTTTAGGCTTTCTATAAAAATCTGAGCCCCTTTAAGCTTCATTTTACCTCCTTGTGGCTAAAGTATAATAAGTTATTAGAGTAACTGCTCCCCCTGATTAATTAGATAGGCATTATATACATAGAAAGGCTTAAATCAAGTAAAAAAATAAGAATATATTAACCAGCCTTTTGCTATTCTATAATGCGCAATCTTCATTTAATCGTATTTTAATCATTGCCGTTTTTCATATTTTCTCGCAACTCTTTTTTTCTACAATACGCATGAGTCTTTCAAGGTCGAAACATCCTGTTTAATCTCGTTTCCTGCTGCTATATCCTTAAGTATCCTTCTCATTATCTTTCGAAAAAACGAGTTTTGGGTAAAGTATCTGTATTGGATTCAATTACATCGCCCATTTTGCACCTCCCCCTTATTATTTTATAGGTTTATATTGTATTATACTAACAATTATTTAAGTTACTGTCAAGTATTATATATAATTTTATATTTATTAATTCGATACTTAAATGTTGTTAATAGTAAAATTAGTATTTCTTAACTATAATAACTACTCTCCTATTAACAGGGTCTTGCGGACTAGTTCCTGGCATTGGCCTTGTATCCGCATACCCAACAACACTGTCAAATCTATCTTTACCGACACCTGAAGCTTCAAGCTCTCTTCTTGTTGCATTAGCCCTTAGAGAAGATAAATCCCAATTAGACATTCCACTATTTTCATATCCCAAAGAATCTGTATGTCCTTCTATGATTATTTTATTGGATATGTTTTTTAACTGTTTCGCAACTATATCGAGAATTTCTTTTGCATAAGGCTCTAACTTAGCAGAGCCTGGCAAGAACATAGGTCTATTATTTTTATCAAAGATAACTATTCTTAATCCATCTTCTGTTATCTCCATCTTTATTTGGTTCTTATATTTCATTAATTGTTTATTGTGCATAATGGTCTGCTTAATTTTCATCATTATAGCATAAAGATGCAATGTATTCTTTCTTTTCCCTGTGCCGCCACCGCTATTTTTCATTATCTTTGGTATAAGACCTCTGCCTTTGATAGTTTTTTCTTGTTTTTTAACGGTAGGCAAAGGCATTTCCGGTATCTTTGTGGATATCGTTAAGCTTCTTGAGCCAACATCAAATACGCCCTTAGAAGGTAATTGACTAGAGCCTTCAGTCAAAGACGTAGCACCAGGACTTGTAAAATAGGTGGAAAGCATTTTTCTCTGCTTTACATTTGTTGCTGCAATAAGCCACATAACAAGAAAAAACGCCATCATGGATGTCATAAAATCACCGTATGCAACTTCCCATGCACTTCCTCCGCCTTCAGGACATTTCTTCTTTTTACACTTCTTTACTACTCCACCTTCATTTTCTTCAGCCATATCACTTACCCTTTACAGCATCTTCGGCTTCTTGAAATTCAGGTCTCGCAAAAGGTGGAATACTCTCTCTAACAGCTTCCATAGCAATGATTGGAGCATCGCCTTTTGCTATATAAATAATGCCTATCTTTAATGCATTTAGATACGAAATAAAATCTTCATTTTTAAATTCAGCATATTTTGCCATAGGCCCGAATATTCCATAACACAAAAGCAAACCCAACATCGTTCCTGTCAATGCCGCCGCAACGTGCTCACCAATTTCCAAAATTGAACCGCCCAAAGCACCCATTGTAAGGATAATACCCATAACAGCTGCAACAATACCCATACCGGGCAATGATTCTGCCAAGGTATCAACCATTTTAGCCGGAACAGAAACTTCCTTTTCTATAGATTCTATATTGGTGTCCAACATTTCATCCAACTTTTCAACTTCAATACCGGTAACTATATTTCTAAGTGCATCCACAAGTAAATTTTTAGCTTCTTTATTCTTTAGAAAGAATGTTGCTTCCTGCAGAATTGGAGATGAATCAGGGTCATCAACTACAGACTCCAAAGACAAAATACCATCTTTTCTAACCTTTGTTGATAAATCGTAGATTACCTTTAATAGTTCAAGATAATTTTTCTTATTGTAAGGGTCAGGTTTTGCAATGCCTAATATTACACCAAACGCTCCCTTCAAGGCAGCAGGTGATGCACTTGACAAAAGCATACCAAAAAACGCACCAACAAGAACTATAAATTCGCCTATCTGCAAAAGAACAGCTGGATTTCCACCTTCATAAACAAAAGCACCAATCACGGCCATCAAAGTAAAAACAATTCCGCCTGCGTTCATTTAGCCTCCTACCTTAAAAGTCTCCACTCATTATATCGGAATAAATAAAAAAAATTTTAACCTATTTTTACCTTTTATCAATAACCCTAACGGCTTTTCCCGCAGGTCTTTCAATCGTTCCTTCAGGTACAATCTGTATTTGACAATGAAATCCCAAAAAATCGTACAGTTCATTGCTTAACTTATCAAGCTCTTCATGCCTAAATCCATTTCTTCTTTCTGCAACTATTGTTAGTGCGCCTTTACCCTTTATCTTTTCAAGAACTATATTATAGTAGGGTGTTAGGTTTTTATATTTCATAAGTATACTCTCAATCTGAGACGGATAGAAATTAACGCCTTTGACCTTAAACATATCATCAGTTCTTCCCTTTAGCCTTCCCACCCTTAAATGGGTTCTTCCGCAATCACATTTTTCTCTTGAAACTATCTTGGTTATATCCCTCGTTCTGTATCTAAGAAGCGGTAATCCTTCTCTTGTTATAGTTGTTATTAGCATTTCTCCTTCTATACCGTCTTCAACAACTTCCATTGTGTCAGGATTAACAATCTCTACTATATAGTGATCTTCCCACACGTGAATTCCATTCTTTGCTTCGCAGTCTATACCCATACCGACTCCGCCTGTTTCGGTCATGCCTATAATGTCATAGGTATCCACTCCCATTTCTTCTTCTATCCTATCTCTTAACTCATCGCTCCAAGTTTCCGCACCCAATATGGCTGTCTTTAAATCAGTTTTTTCAAAATCAAACCCTATATCTTTAGCAACCTCCATCAGTCTTAAAGGATAAGATGCAATAGCACATAAAACCGTTGTTTTCAAATCATCCATAAATTTAAGTTGCAGCCTACTCCTTCCAGCACCAATAGGAATAATAAACGCACCTATCCTTTCTGCGCCATAATGAAAGCCAAAGCCACCATTAAATAGACCAAATGACGGCGTTATCTGAACCCTATCTTTATTTGTTACACCGGCCGCAGAATAACAGCGAGCCATAATCTCTCCCCACTGCTCTAAATCATTCTTCGTCATAACATTAATAATAGGATCGCCGGTAGTGCCTGAGCTCATATGCATTCTATGCCAATCTTTTTCTTCTGCTATAATATGCTTAAAAGGATAAGCCTTTCTCAATTCATCTTTTTGAAGTATAGGTATATATTTGATATCGTCTAAACTCTTTATATCTTCAGGATTGATATCTTTGTATTTTTCTTTAAAGATTGAGTGAGACTCTTTTATGCGTTTTAAGGTTTTTTTTAATCCTTCAAGCTGTAGTTTTCTTAGCTCTTCTTGAGGCATAGTTTCCATCTTTTCATTAAAAATCATACAACCCCCATCTTAAAAGCCGATATATTTTTATCTGCATTTTTAAAATTCTTCAAAATGTTTTCCATATCATCACTCGAAAACAGTGTTTGGCTTTTTATAAATCTTCCCAAAATAAATGAGTTTGCAAACTTGACATCACCAAACCTATCAACTATGTCATCTCTTTCTGTATTTGAAAGCTCAATCAATATTCCAGACTTTTTCAAAAACGCCTTTGCATAATCAGAATATGCAGTCTCTAAAACAATAGCAAAATCAGCGCTACCTTGCTGAATATATGGACTTAAACCTTCGTTTATCTTCATATATATTTCAACAAGACCGCCTTTTTTAGCCATTCCGTGATTCTCTGTCGATTTTACATATAAGCCTTTTGCCACTGATGCTTCAGCTATTATCTTTGATAACGATATAGCGCCCATTCCGCCTACGCCTATGATAACAATCTTCATCTTTTCACCTTTATCGCATTAAACGGACAGGATACGACGCACTGACCGCATTTTATACAGGTTGCGCTATCTATCTTAACCTTTCCGTCCGCAAACATTAAAGACGGACATTCAAACTGCTCTATACAAACCCTACAACCCGTACACATATCACTATCCACAAAAACATCTTTATATTTAATATTTTTTTCAAGGCCTTCTTTTGTATAAACGCATGGATGTTTAAGTATCAAAACTGCTGGCTCTTTAGCGTTTTTTATAAATTCTTTAGCTTCTTTAATCAAATCTATATTGCCTTCAATATCGTATGCGTCTTTAACCTTAACAAATTTTATGCCAAGAGATTTAACAACATTTTCTATGAGTATGGCGTTTGCCGTATTATTGAAAGAGTCGGTAGTATCTTGTGGTGTTTTTTGATTACCTGTCATGGCAACCGTAGAGTTATCAAGAATAACCAGCAAAAAAGACGACCTATTATGAACTGCATTAACAAGCGGCGCTATACCTGAATGAAAAAAGGTTGAATCTCCTATGGTTGCGACTATCGGCATATCCTTATCGGCTAAAGAAAACGCTTTATCAAAACCAAAAGCGAATGAGACGCTTGCACCCATACAGTGAACCGTATCTACGGCTTTTAGGTTTAATCCCAACGTATAACATCCTATATCGCCTGTGTATATTGCCGAAGTTCCAAACACCTTTTTTATGGAATAAAAAGCACTTCTATGTC
>JAMOQJ010000118.1 GCA_027064065.1 Desulfurellales bacterium | reverse complement strand
AACACCTTTATACTCTTTGGCAATCTCAGAAATCTGTCGGGTCATATATGCAGGGTTTATTTTCGTTAGAGTTAAATTATCATTTACTTTAATATCTCTCATAGGTATATCAAGATATGGATTTGGCGGTGTTTTTTTTGTGATTGGAGCATACACACCACCATGACGCGCATTCCAAAGGCGGGTTATCTGAATGAGCTCAAAAAAACTTCTTGCTGTCCGAAAGGCAATGTTTTTTTGCTCATTCCTTGCGCTTGCATAGTTCCACAAAAAGGATGCTGTAACCAACAGCAACCATGAAAGAATAATAAAAATAAGGAGCTTTTTAGATTTCATTTTATCCTACCATACATAAGATTAGGAGTTGATTAACCAACAACTTTTAAATTATAAAACCCAAACGCACACTTGTCAAAAATTCGATAAAATTGTTTACGGTTCCTCCACTTCGAAGGTGGAAGAAAAAGGAATATAAGAGAGTTAAAAACTTTCCTCTAAACTGAAACTTTAGGCTTTTTATCTTTCTCTTCCACCCATCCACTCATTCACTCTTTTACTCATTTCTCCCTTTCACCCATCTACTCATCTTCCTATACGCCCATTATTTTCATGCCTAATGCTTAATATTTTTGTTTAATCATTTAAAAAAGCGATATCTTGAAGCGCTTGGTTTATTATCTTGAAGATAGTTTTATAAAATGCTAATCTTTTTAAAAAATGCGGAGGGTTATTATGCACATTCCTGACGGTTATTTAAGCCCGCAAACATGTGCAATTGCTTACGGAGCATCTATTCCAATATTGGTTATTGCCGCAAAGAAGGTTTCTAAAAAATTAGACTCAAAAACAGTTCCGCTTTTGGGAATATTCAGTGCCTTTTCATTCATTATTATGATGTTTAATGTACCCGTTCCCGGTGGAACGACTGCCCATGCAATAGGCGGAACGCTCATGGCGATAATTTTAGGTCCGTGGGAAGCCGTTTTGGGTGTGTCGGTAGCGCTATTTATTCAAGCCGTATTCTTTGGAGACGGCGGCATATTGGCATACGGAGCAAATGTATTGAATATGGCTATTGTGTTGCCGCTTACGGGTTATTTTGTTTATAAAGTAATTGCAGGCAACGCTGATATCCATTCAAAAAGGCAATGGATAGCTGCCGCTATAGGCTCCTACATCGGTATTAATATAGCAGCTTTATCAGCCGCAATAGAATTCGGTATACAGCCACTTTTCTTTCATACAGCAAACGGGACGCCGCTCTATTGTCCATATGGTTTATCCCAAGCCATACCGGCTATGATGTTTGCTCATCTCACAGTAGGCGGCTTTGTTGAAGCCATAGTAACTGCTGGTGTAGTTATATTTATGCAAAAAAGCATGCCTGAAATTCTAACTTTTCAAACAAAAGGAGCGTCGCATGAAGAAGAATTTATATAAACTGACGGCTTTTTTGGCTATATTGGTTATCTTAACTCCTTTAGGACTTTTAGCTGAAGGCAATGCGTGGGGTGAGTGGGGATATAAGGATTTCAAAGAAATGATAGGCTACATTCCGAGCGGATTGAAACGCTTTGCAGAATTTTGGTCGGCTCCGTTTTCTGATTATACAATTCACGGATTAGGCAACATATTTGGGTATATAGCATCTGCTATTATAGGCATAATATTAATCTTTGCGGTTATTTACCTTTTTGGAAGATTTGTGTCTAAAAGTAAGAATACATAATGGATTTTGTTGAAAAAACTTTGCGTGAAATAGCCGTTGCTGTTGAAATGTCGGCATATTCATCGGAATTTGTCGAACGAGACGGCTTCTTGCAATCCATAGAGCCAAGATTAAAATTGAGTGGTTTATTGGGTTTGATAATATTAGTTTCGTTTGCAGAGCAAATTCGTTTACTTATTTTTTACTGCTTTATTCCAATTATTTTTTCTCTGCTTTCCAAAATAGAACTATCGTTTTTTTTAAAAAGGATTTTGGTTTTTATACCGATTTTTGCTTTAACCTTGGCTCTTCCTGCAATCTTTAATTTTGTAACGCCGGGTGATGCAATTTTGTATTTAACAAAATTCAAGCATACAGTTTTCTCGCTTGACGGAATTTATATCACTAAACAGGGTTTGCATTCGGCTCTGTTTCTGTTTTTAAGAATTACACTATCCGTTGCATATTCCGTTTTGATAGTTTTAACAACAAAATGGACTGATATTGTTTACGCTTTAAGGGCATTTTTTGTTCCTTGGGTGGTGATATTGATTCTTCTTATGAGTTACAGATATATCTTTGTTTTTATACGCACAGTTGAAAATTTTTTTATAGCAAAAAAAAGCAGAAGCATAAAGAAATCCGACGCTTTAAGCGGTTATGAATGGACGTCTAACAGAATTGGAATACTTTTGAAAAAATCGTTCGATTTGAGCGAAGGAGTTTACCTTTCCATGCAATCAAAAGGATACGGCAAAACAAGCATAATAACGCAGAAAAAACCTATATCAGTTAACGACTATATGTGGTTGTTTTCTGTTTTTTCGGTAGTTGCTTTAAGCGTGCTTGCAAATATGGATATCCTATGAGCAGCATATTTTTACTTAAAGGTGTTGATTATTCGTATTACGGCAAGGATATTGCCTTAAAAAACATATCGCTTGAAATATATAAATCGGAATGTTTTGCTATTTTAGGCGCAAACGGCTCGGGAAAATCAACACTTCTCAAAATATTGGACGGTCTGTATTTTCCTAAAAAGGGCTCAGTTGTTGCATTTGATGAACCTTTAAGCGAAAAAGCTTTTAACAATGAAGGATTTAAAGAGTTTTTCAGAAAAAAGGTAGGTTTTGTTTTTCAAGACCCAGATAGTCAACTTTTTTTACCTACTGTTAAGGATGAAATCGCTTTTGCTCCTATGCAAATCGGATATTCAAAAGACAAAATAAAAAGCCTTGTGTCAGAAATAGCAAAAGAACTTGGTATTGAAGGTATTTTGGATAAATACCCTTTTAGATTAAGCGAAGGAGAAAAAAAGAAGGTCGCCATCGCTTCCGTGTATACGCTTAATCCTGATGTTTGGCTGTTGGATGAACCTATTTTTTCGCTTGACCCGAAAAGTCAGTGGTGGATTGTGGATTTTTTGAAGGAATTAAAAATAAAAAAGAAAACGATTGTCGTTGCTACACATAATTTGGGTTTTGCAAAAATGATTGCCGATAGATGTTGCGTATTAAACGATAATCATGAAATTGCCGCTATTGGCGATATTGAATCGGTTCTAAAAAACAAAAGCCTTTTAGAAGAATCAAACCTTATCCATCAATCCGGCGTGATTGCCTAACAATGAAAAATAAAGCCTATTTTATAAAGATTTACGGCACGGTGCAGTCGGTTGGTTTTAGGCCAACCATATATCGTCTCTTTAAAGAATATTCAGGGTGGGTAAAAAACGAATTAAGCGGCGTTTCTATATACTTAGAATCAAACCTAAATAGGGATGAAATAGTAGATATAATTAAAAAAAACGCCCCAAAGAATTCAAGAATAGAAAAGATAATAATCGATGAATATTCCATCAAAAAAAGGGTATTTGATACTTTTACAATAAAAGAAACGTCAAAATCCACTAAAGGTTTATCGCTAATACCGCCCGATTTGGGCATATGTGATGAGTGTTTAAATGAAATGTTCGATGAAAATAACAGAAGATTTCTGCATCCCTTTATTAATTGCACAGATTGCGGTCCGCGTTTTTCGATAATTACAGGCTCTCCTTATGATAGAAACAAGACTACAATGAAAAATTTTCAAATGTGCAACAAATGCAGAATTGAATATGAAAATCCCAGCGATAGACGATTCCATGCTCAACCGATAGCATGTAACTCTTGCGGGCCTGATTATTTTTTGATTAAAGAAAAAAGAGTTTTAAAAAAAGGGTTGGATGCAATAAGAAACGCATCCGTTATGCTAAAAAGCGGAAAGGTAGGGCTTGTTAAAGGTGTAGGCGGCTATCATCTTATCTGCGATGCGCTAAATGACAGTGCCGTTTTAAAGATAAAAGAACTTAAACACAGATATGAAAAGCCGTTTGCCGTTATCTCAAAGGATTTAAGCACTATCGAGCGTTATTGTTTTGCCAACAAAAAAGAAAAAGAACTTCTCTTGTCTCAAGCAAAACCTATTGTTCTTTTAAAAAGCAGGGATTGTAAAAGCTTAAAAAATATAAAGAACAACAGCCCATATATAGGCGTGATGCTGCCTTATGCACCTATCCATCACCTTATTTTTTATTTTTCGGATATGGAACTGTTGGTGGCAACAAGCGCAAATTTTACGGAAAAACCGCTTATTTATAATGATGCTGACGCTATAGATTTTAAAGGCGTTGATTTTACATTAGCAAACAACAGGCGTATAGTTAGGCCGCTTGAAGATTCCATAGTTCAAGTTGTTGACGATAAAGTTTTAAATTACAGATACGCAAGAGGATTTGCGCCCGGCGTATTTTTACGAAAGACAAAACAAAACATCCTGGCTTTGGGTGGGGATTTAAAAAATAACATAGCAATTGCTTTAAAGGATAAGGTCATCGTATCACAATATACCGGCGATTTGAAAGAGTTTGAAAATAATTTGAGATTTGAAGTAAAGGTTAAAGATTTTTTAAATTTTTTCAGTTTTAAACCCGATATTGTGGTTTGCGACAAACATCCCGAATATTTTTCGTCCAACTACGCATTTGAAAATTTTGATAACGTTGTTTCCATTCAGCATCACATAGCCCATTTTGAATCTGTTATATTTGAACATAGAATAAACGACGACGCAATAGGCGTTATTATGGATGGAACGGGATTTGGAGACGACGGCAATATCTGGGGCGGCGAATTCTTTGTAAAAAAAGAAAAGGTGGTCAAAAGGGTTGGGCATATAGAATATATGCCTTTTGCCTTTGGAGATAAAGCAGTAAAAGAACCGTATAGACTTGCTATTTTATGGCTTTTGTCTTTGGGTATCAAAGAGCATATTTTGTTTGAAAGATATAAAAAAATCACTCAGGTTGCAAAAAACATTAAGCATTTAAACACGTCGTCCGCAGGTCGGTTGTTTGATGTTGTAAGCGCTATGCTTGGCATAAAAGAGATAAGTTCATACGAAGCCCAATCCGCAATAGAACTAACCTATGCGGCTTTAGGTGTTAAAACCAATAAGCGTTTCGAATACAGCATAAAAGGATTTAATATCAATTTTAAACCGACATTAGAGCAGATTGCAACGCTCAAAAATATAGACAAGAATACTCACGCAGCCACATTTCACAATACGTTTATCGACGCCGTAATTAAAAATGTAAAGAACATTGCCAAAGAAACAGCAATAAAAAATATCGTTTTAAGCGGAGGTGTGTTTCAAAACGAAATAATTTTAAAGGGCATCGTCAAGCGGTTAATCGATAACGGTTTTAACGTTTATTTTAACGAAAAAATCCCGATAAATGACGGCGGATTGGCTTTGGGACAATTATCATC
>JAMOQJ010000117.1 GCA_027064065.1 Desulfurellales bacterium | reverse complement strand
TACGACTTAAAAATAAAACTCTTAAGCGATACAGAGCATAAAGTATTAGAAACCTACGGAGCATGGGGCAAAAAGAAAATGTACGGACGCGAATATTTCGGTGTTATAAGAACAACATACTTAATAAACGAAAAGGGTATCGTAGTAAAAACGTGGGAAAAGGTTAAGGTTAAAGGACATGTTGACGACGTTTTAAACACCTTAAAAGAATATTTGTAAATTAAAGAAAAATTTTATAAAATTGAAAACTGAATATAAAAAGAAAAGGTGTGTATGTGTCTAAAGCTTTAAGGTATATTATATTTATATCTATATTCTTTATCGTTCCACGCATAGTTTTTTCGTATGATTCAAGCGGCAGCGTATGGCTTGAGCCTTCAAATTCTGCAATATACACAGACTCAACATTCGATATGCACGTTAAAGTAGACACAGGGACACATAAACTTACCCATTATCAACTAAAAATTACATATGACCCGTCTGTTGTTAAGATGGATGCCACGCAAGGAGAAAACGGAGTAAGCGTAGGGCAAGACGGATTTTTAATGATTACAACCTTAGATAAAGTAAACGGCTCTGTTACGATAATGGGTTCAAACAGAATTGGTTCAGGCCCAAGTGATAACCTTGATTTGCTTATTCTGCATTTTAAATCACTAAACAAAGCAACATCAACATTTATAGGCGTATCGGTAAGAATTTTGAAAGACGAAAAAGGAAATATTCTCGGCAATCCTGACGGCTCTCAAATAGCAATATCGATAAAAAAACGCCAAACTCAAAAGGTTTACACATCAAATAAAACTCAAAATACAGACACACAGCCGCTGACCAAAAATAACGATAACAATTCTCTACCAAAAACAACACAAGCCGCTGCAATAGAAGAAAACACAAAAAAAACTCAAACAGAAGAAAACAAGAAAACAAACAAAACATCTCCTACAATAGATTCATTTGTCTCAAAACCAAACTCAGGCATCGTGCCTTTGAGTGTAACATTTTCTTGGAATGTGCACGACGATGACAACGATACTTTAACATGCTATCTTGATACAAACGGAGATAATAAAATCGATATTAGAATAGACAACTGCTCAAATAAACATTCAGCAACATACACATACAAAAAACCAAATAACTACAAAGCCGTATTAATTGTTGAAGATTCTGACAAAAATAGCGTATCGTCAAGCTTAAATATTGAAGCAAAACCGATAATGCACTCCATAACAACAAAAATAAACAATCCCGAAGAGGGCGTTATATTTATAGAAAACGGCAATAAAAAATGCGAAGATTTATGTGTATATAAATATGACAATGGCACAACAATAAGCATAAAAGCCAAAGGATATGTAAATGCAATATTTAACGGATGGCTTGGTGACTGCAAAACATGCAAAAACGACAAGCAGTGCAAGATAGTATTGGACAGCGATAAGCTGTGTGTTGCAGATTTTAATACGCCGCCTTCAATTATCGATTTTAGTGCAAATCCAAATCCAGCCTATGTTTCATCGGATGTTAAATTTAACTGCAAAGCGAAAGACAAAGACGGTCATGTAGTTAAATATACCATAGACTACGGAGATGGCACAAAGCAAACAAACTCAAGTGGACTTTTTTCTCACAAATACAGCAGCGTAAATACATATTCAGCTATCTGTTCAGCAGAAGATGACGATAGAAGCTCATCAAGCTCAAACATAGATGTAAAAATAATAAAAAAAGCAGAAAAACAAACAGAGTCCAAAATAATAGAGCAAACAAACAATACTAAAAAAGAAACTTCAAAAACATACTTTACGCTTGATATACAAACATCAGGCAAAGGCAATATTGAAACAGAGCCGATAAATAAAGAAGGTAGATATATAAAAGGCACTTACGTAAAACTAAAGGCAATTCCCGACAATAACTCAATATTCACGAAATGGGAAGGAGATTGCGCTCAATGTGATAACAGCTCAACATGCACCATAACAATGGATAGCGACAAAGAATGTTACGCAAATTTCGAAACGATAGAAAAAAATCACAAACCCAAGGCTGTCATAATCAAACAATACAAAACTGTCGCCGTCGGTTATAAAGTTACGCTCGACGGCTCGGCAAGTTATGACGAAAACAACGATAAATTATCATTTTCTTGGGAACTTCTATCAAAACCCAAAAACAGCAAGGTGCAGCTGTCAAATCCTCTTTCTTCAAAAATATCCTTTACGCCAGATATTGAAGGCAGTTATTTAGTATCTCTTACTGTATCCGACGGTGAATATTCAAGCCAGGATAATGTAACAATTGAAGCAATACCCATAGCAAAAGAAAACAGACTAAACTCAAAAGCAATAGACAACAAAACCGCAATAGACATATCAATTTCGCAAAACTCAAAAGGTAAACTATTGAATAGAATTATAATAGGAAAAACCGATAAAGATGCCGTCAGCGGCGTACGTTTTCCTTTTGGCACGGTTTATTTTTGGGCAAAAACGGATAATCCCGGCGATTTTATCAACGTCAATATTAGCTTTGACGAGCCGCTGCCAAATCACTTAACAATATACAAGGTGGATAACAATAAAAATTACTCTGAAATTCCATCCGATATGTGGCAAAGAATAGATGATTATACAATATCCTTAACAATCCAAGATGGTGGGATTTTTGACCTAGACAACAAGGTAAACGGCTACATAGAAGACCCAATTGCTGTAGGTTCGGTTGAAGAAAGAGAAACAACAGGCGGTGGCGGCGGTGGATGTTCAATTAGCAATAGCAACAATGACGACATAGACCCAACATTCATACTACTTATCATTTTATCAATATTCGGATTTGCAATCACAAGAAGAAAGCAAAAAAACATATAAATATATATTGAGTGGAAGTGTTTTTGCTAAGCATAATATGAGGAAAATATTTTGGCAGCTTTGCAATAAACAACAAAAGGGATGGCTATGAAAATAACAAAAAGTGTATTGACGGTTATATTAGCTATAATTTTGCTAACAGCACAATCCTATGCTTTTAAGGTATCAGGAACGGTAGTAAACGAAAATAAAAAACCGATACAGTATGCATTCATAGAAGCATTAACACCAAAATTTCAGACAATAGCTTTTACCCTATCCGACAAAAACGGACAATATATACTCGACAATTCTACATATAAAGATAAAGCATACATACACGTTAAGGCTTTTGGCTATGTAGGAGAATACTATTCAAAAAACGATAAAAAGCCCAATCTTTCCGATACTATGGATTTGGTTTCTGATAACGAAACTGCAAATTTTGTCCTAAAAGACGGAACCGAAAGGGTTGAAGGCGTGCAGGTTATTGTATGGAATAACAAGCTTGATGTAAATTTTCAACTCTATCCCGGATTTAGAGATTTACTAACGCAGGTTACATTCACCAAACCCGACGGACAGACACAAACACTTAACCTAAAAAAGGGCTTTGTGGATTTTTCAACAGACTGTTCAAAATCGGCAAAATGGTGGGATTATGAATTTAATGATGAAACTATACGGTATGGAGACTATAAATTAACATTCGATTTTGAAGACAACTACACTATAACCTACACAAAACATCTAAAGCAAATCAAAGATATATACTCTGTGGATAATGAAACCATAAATTTAAACATAGATGACAACGGCTCTGTTGATATGAGTTGGGAAGCAAACAGCAATCAATATTATAGAGTTAAGATAAAAGATTTAAGCGGAAAATACTATTTTAGTATGCCTGCATGGATTGGATTAAACGGTATACATTTAGATAAAAGCGATATACCGTGCTTGGAATTAAACAAAACATACAGATGGACAGTTTCTACATACGATACATTCCCATACCCTCCGGATATTGTTGTCAGCCCTGTAAATGTAGGATATCAAAGCTATATAGAAAAACCATATTCTCCCAAAAACCTACAAGGAAGAGTTTTGTGGTTTGGCGTGTGGGAATGGAATGATAAACTTAACGCCAGCTTTAATGTGCGCCCAGGCTCAAAAAACAACATAAAAAGAGCCATAGTTTTAGCGCCTGATAATTCTATCTATGAATTTGACCTACAAAACGATTGGCATGACTTATCCACAGACAACGCTATAAACAGGGAATTTGATATTTTTAGAAACATAGAACCTATAGATGGCACATATACGCTAAAGGTTACATTTAATGACAACTACACTGAATCCAAGACATTTGATTTTGAAAAAGGCGATGATTATGTTGTTCCAATTGACGAAAACAGTATGAAACTATCCATAGATTCATACGGTGGAATGCTTTTTAAATGGAAGAAACCAAGAGACGGGATAAAACAGTATTACGACGTAAGAATAAGAAATCCAAAGCAGACAAAAGAGTTTTTTAGGGCAATGGTGTTTGATAAAAACTACATATATGTATCACCCTGGGAATTAAAAGGTTTAGCGCCAAACGGCAAATACATTTGGCTTATACGCACATGGTCTAAAAATTATATCGTAGGAACTCAGACAAAACCCAAAGATTTTGAATATAAACCCACAGAATGAATGTAGCGTTTTGCATATTATCCGGCGGACAAAGCAGAAGATTTAATCAAGACAAAGCAAAAGCAATACTCGGCAAAAAAAGACTTATCGACTATCCTTTAGAGTTAATTCTACAATACACCGATACAATATACATATCCTGCCAATATGATAAAACAAAAGACAGAATATCCAATGAAAATAAGGATTTTAAAGCAATAAAAATAAGGGATGAAAAACCATTTCTTGGTCCTTTATGTGGCATATATTACGTAACAAAAAAAACCGATTATGATTATTATATGTTTCTTGGTTTGGATATGCCTTTTATTACAAAAGAGATGCTTGATGAACTACTAAATGAGATAAAGGATTCGGTTTATACAGCCGCCTTTGCATGCAACGATACAAAAATGCCGCTTCCCATTTTAATATCCAAGCGTGCGGCAAATGATTTTTTTCAAAAAAAAGATTGCAAAAATCGTGGGATAAAAGAGTTATTGATAAACCGTAAAACAAAAATCATAGAATGGCGCAATTGCGATAATCTAATCAATATAAACACTCAAGAAGACCTACAAAAAGCTGAAATTTTATTAACAACCAATTATCTATCGGGTATTTCTTAATTTTTTCATAGCTTTTGATTCTTCTTCAAGCTCTTTAAGTAAATCAGTTAAACTCCAATCTTTAGATGTTGGTGTTAAGACAGCCCAAAGATTCTTATCAAAACCCAAAGAACGGATAAGTTTCATAAAAGAAACAATCTCGTTTTCCTTAAATCCGCTCATAATTACGGCTTTTGTTGACAGAGACTCATTATTATAACCATATAGATTTTCTTGAGAAAACACATCTTTGAGAGATTTTTCTGTATCTTCACTTTTTGCAAAAAGAATTTTCATAGAATTATTGTAATTTTTAACAGTGTCTATAAGTTTATCATGATTATCTTTTTCAAAACCGACAAACAACACGGCATAATTGCCATAAAGCTTGTT
>JAMOQJ010000116.1 GCA_027064065.1 Desulfurellales bacterium | reverse complement strand
CAATAAAACACGACGCCCATTCGTTTGAAATAGATTATCCCGGCAAGGATTCATACAGATTAAAACATGCCGGATCAAAAAGGATTGTGCTTTCTTCAAAAGATAAATTCGCTATGATTGAAGACAGAGACAAAGAAAAACCGCTTAACGAAATAAAAGAAATGTTTTCCGACTGCGACATCGTTTTTATAGAAGGTTATAAATTAGAAAACATACAAAAAATAGAAGTCAAAAGAGATGCCGTATCAAATGAATATTTGGCAGAAAACGGCATTAAAAATATAATTATGATAGCAACAGACTCAAAAACAAAACCCAATCTTAACATACCTATTTACGACATAAACGACATAGATAAAATAGTTGAGTTCATAGAAGGATTGATAAAGCAATGAATCTTTTATACAACATTTTCCGCATTACACCAAAACCCATACTGCGAGGATTTTTCATTCTTGTAGCTTTGGTTTTTTATTTAACTCTTCCAAAGAAAAGAAAAATAGCTGAAACAAACATAAAAAACGCAATAGGCGGAAACTACAAAAAAATTACACTTAAAACATACCTTTATTTTTCAAAGATGCTAACCGATATTGTGAAATATTTGGGTGATAAGGATTTTCTTACAAAACACGTCAAGATTAAAGGTTTGGAAAATTATGAATATGCAAAATCCCTAAACAAGGGCGTCATATTTACAACTGCCCATTTTGGAAACTGGGAACTTATGGTTTGTGCCTTTGCTTTCTTGGTTGAACCTATTAGCATTATAGCAAGACCGATAGACAATAAAAGCGCAAATGACTTAATTGAGAAAAAGAGAACAGCATGCGGAAATAAGCTGTTGTCATCAAAAACAGAAAACAGTTTTACATTCATTAAAATACTCAAAAAAAATGGAACGCTGGGTATTTTAACAGACCAAGCAAGAAGAAAAGATACGCTCAAGATAAAGTTTTTTCAAAGAGACGCCAGAATATCCGAAGGCGCTGCGCTTTTTGCCTACAAATTAGGCACACCAATCTTGCCCGCCTATATGAAAGAAAACGGTGATACATTTGAGATAATAATAGAAAAACCTATTTTTGCTAAAAAAACAGAGAATATCGAAGATGCTATAAAATCTACAATGCAAGATATTCATAGACGTTTCGAAGAATGGATAAGAAGGGAGCCGTATAAGTATTTATGGATGCACAACCGATGGAAATAAAAGCCGTTTTTTTAGACAGAGACGGAACGATAATAGAAGATGTCAATTATTTAAGCAAATTGGAAGATATAAAATTATTGCCACACGCTAAAGATGGTTTAAAAGCCCTAAAAGAGTGCGGATACAAATTAATAGTCGTAAGCAACCAGTCAGGTGTAGGTAGAGGCTACTTTACAAAGGAATTTGTAGAAAAAACACATAAAGTTCTAAATTCAATGCTTGATAATATGATAGACGCATTCTATTTTTGCCCGCATACGCCAAACGATAATTGCTCATGCAGAAAACCTAAAACAGGAATGATTGATGAAGCGATAAAACATTTTAATATAAATAAAAAACGCTCATACGTCGTTGGCGATAAGGAAAGCGACATAGAACTCGGCAAAAACGCAAACATAACACCTTTGCTTGTTACAAGCGGATATGGTAGCATAACAAAGCAAAACACAAAAGCCAAAAAGGTTTTTGATAATCTATATGAGGTGGCTAAATGGATTTGCCAGGAGGATTCTACGGAATAACAGACGAAAGATATGGCTCGATAGAGTCGGCAAAAAAATTAATAGAGTTTGGTGCAAAAATTATTCAATATCGATGCAAGTATAAAAGCGATAGGGAAAAATTTGAAGAAGCAAAAGCAATAAAAGAGATAATAGGCAACAAAGACATAATTTATATTATAGACGATAGGGTCGACTTGGCTATGATAGTGAAAGCTAATGGCGTTCATGTCGGCGATAAGGATATTCCCGTTTGCGAAATAAGAAAGATAGCACCTAAGGATTTTATAATAGGCTTAAGTACACATAGCATAGAAGACGTAAAAAAAGCTAAATGTTGCGACTATATTGGTGTAGGTCCTGTTTTTTTTACAACGACAAAAGACGATGTTAGAAAACCGATAGGATTGGATACAGCAAAAAAGATGGTCGAAATTGCCAATTTTCCAACATATCTGATAGGAGGAATAAAATTGGAAAATTTGAAGGATATAAAACACATAAAAGCGCACGGTTTTATAAGCGTTTCAGATGTTTTATATAACGACAAGAAGCATTTTGAAGAGATGGTAAGTTTATGGAACAATTGATAGATAAATTTGGAAGAAAAATTAACTATATAAGAATTTCCGTAACCGATAGGTGTAACTTCAGATGCATATACTGCATGCCAAAAAACGGCGTCGACTGGAAGCCGATGGAAAACCTTTTAACCTACGAAGATATGGCGTTTTTTTTAAAAGTTGCTGCAAGATTAGGCATAGAAAAGGTGAAACTAACAGGCGGAGAGCCGCTTGTTAGGAAACATTTGGATAATCTTATATCTATGATTAAAGAGATAGACGGCATAAAAGAGGTATCCCTAACGACAAACGGCACTATGCTGCCTATATACGCAAAAAGACTAAAAAATGCCGGTCTTGACAGAATAACAGTTAGCCTTGATACGCTATCCAAAGAAAAGTTCAAAAAAATCACTAGAATGGGAGAATTGGATGATGTGTTAAAGGGCATAGAAGCCATAGATGATGTCGGATTTAAAAAGACAAAGATAAACACGGTTGTTATGAAAACTATAAACGATAGCGAAATTACGGATTTGATAGATTTTGCCCATTCAAGACGATACGATATACGGTTTATTGAACTTATGCCAACCGATTTGATACCCGATTGGCAAAAGTATTTTATAAGCATAAAACAAATCAAGGACATAATAAAAAAAAGGTTTGATATAGAAAAAACGGATAAAAAAACAAACGGACCTTCGGTTTATTACAAATTAGAAAGCGGATATGTGGGATTTATAACGCCGCTATCTAAGGCATTTTGCGCTGCATGCAATAGAATTAGGCTATCCAGTGAAGGAGAGATTATTGCCTGCTTAGGTCATAATTTAAAAGTGGATGTCAAAAATGCCATAAAAAACAGAAACGAAGAAACTACGGAAAAACTAATAAAATACTCGGTAGAGATAAAGCCTAAAGAACACGCCATGCTTAACGAATCTATACACTCTTCCATGTCGGCAATAGGAGGATAGATGGACTTTACGCATTTTAACGAACAAAAAAGAGCAAAGATGGTTGATGTAAGCCATAAGGATTATACGTTAAGGATAGCCAAAGCATACGGAGAAGTGAAACTCTCAAAAGAAGCCTATCAAGCCGTAAAAGATGGAAAAATTAAAAAAGGCGACGTTTTAGCCGTTGCTCAAGTGGCGGGCATTATGGGCGCAAAACAGACACCGCATTTAATACCCATGTGCCATCCATTGCCAATTGAAGGAATAGATATAAATTTTGAGATGGATGATGATAATTGCACAATTAAGATATTTTCAGAAACAAAGATAACGCACAAAACAGGAATAGAAATGGAAGCCGTGGTTGCGGTTAGTATCGCAGCATTAACAATATACGACATGTGCAAAGCAATAGATAAAGCAATAGAAATCAAAGAGGTAAAACTGCTTTACAAAGAAGGCGGAAAAAGCGGAACATGGACAAGAAAGTGAGAGCGCTTAAGGTGAAAAAACAGTTATGAACAATAGCACAACCCATCAAATAAAGGATTTGACAGCCTTCTATCTTTCTCAAATAGAAAACGAACAATTTAGATTTATACTCTTTTTCAGACTTAGCAAAGACCAAGTGTTTCTGTTTAATATATTCCAATCAGACAGAGGATTTTTAGGCACGTATAAAGGTATGCAGTTAGTTATAAGCAAAGAATTCATAGACATTATTGACAATCAGGAATCTTATGAAAGCAACAAACCGATAAAAACAAACTACCCTTTTCTATATGGAAACTTTATAGATAATTCGACACTTTATATACAAAAGATAAATTTTGGCAATCAGTGCATAGGTATTTTGGAGTTTGTAATAAAAAAAGACTACATATCGCAATATATAAAACAAACGCTAAATGATTTAGTAGAAGCGATAACACCCTATCTTATAGATTTATACATACAGATAAGAGAAGATATAACAAAACGATATGTGTCTATAAATTCATTAAACATAATAAAAAACGCAAGGCCGAGAACATTTTATCACTCCTTTAGAGTAGCAGATTTAGCCGTTTCTATAGCCGAAAAGATGAACCTTGATAAAAAGTCCCAAAGAAATCTATGTTACGCATCCTTTATTCACGACATAGGAGAAATGTATATACCGAGAGATATATTTTACAAAGAAGAATCTTTAAGCGAAGAAGAGTTTAACATAGTAAAACAGCACCCAAAAAATTTAAAAACCATATTTTCCAACAATCCGCTAATGGAAGATGTGGTAGAGATAGCATATTATCATCACGAAAGACTTGATGGCAAAGGGTATTATGGATTTAGAGACAATGAAATACCTATAGAATCAAAAATACTTGCCGTCTGTGAAGTAATAGATGGACTCTATACCGATAGACCCGGAAGAAAAGGTTTTGATGTAAAACGCATATTAACCATAATAAAACGCTCAGCAAATAAAATATTCGATGTTTCTATAGTAAATGCAGCAGTAGAGATATTAAACAAATACTACGTAGAAAGAGAATTTGATATTTCAGCATGCAAAAGCATAAGCAATATAGGAAAACCCGTTGTTATAGTGATGACAAAAGAAGATAAAATTCATCTAATACAGGGAACAATAAGCTACATAAGCAATAACGTTATAGGAATAAGCTATACAAACAAGGTTAATCTTCAGTTTTCTGAAAATGAGCCTATAAGAGTTCAATTTTCCTTTTTTGATGTGATATATGATTTTAAAGGAAAAGTTATCTCATCGGCAGACTATTCGATAAATATTCTAATAAAGGAATTGGAAAATTACACGTCGGGCAATTTAAGCGTATTTTGGGAATTTAATATTATAGCTATGCCGCTTAGACTATCTGGCAAGGTATTAAACACAAAAGAGTCCAACTCAAAATTCGTAGCCTTAAAAACAAAACGCTTCGGCACAAATTCACTATCGGCAAAAGCAGAAAACCCTTCCATAGACCTAAATATAGGCGATACGGTTTTATTAAAAATGAAACCTTTAAAAGAACAAATTACAATCCCAGCTGTTGTATCGAATGTTATTAAAGAAGAAGGCATAGTTACGGTATATTTTGAATATTTTAGTTTGCCCGAAAAAATGGATGCTTTAATCCATCAAGCTATATATTATAAGCAGGCCAAATAACTCAATAAAAAATACAAATTTTACTACATTCATATTAATTTATAATGCCACCGTATTTTCAGACAGATTTTTTGAAAACTTCTATTCTTAAATCTATTATAACTTTAAAAAAGATTCGATTGAGCCTTTTTCAAATAATAACGCAGGACATTTTCACCTGAATTCAAAACAAAGGTTGTTTTAGAAGTCTTAGAAGGTGATGCCACCATCTTCGTCCTTCCTTCCACCTTGTATGTGGAAACTTTTTTCATCTATTAGATATATACCGACTATGAAACTATACAGAAGAGAGATAAGAAAGGTTGCATAAGAAAATGAAAAAAATAATCTTAAAAAGAAAGGAAGAGTGCCTATAACGCCTATAGTTAAAAAAAGGGAAGATTTTTTGAAAAATGTCTTG
>JAMOQJ010000115.1 GCA_027064065.1 Desulfurellales bacterium | reverse complement strand
ATACCAAATGGGAAAAATTCTAAATCTTAATTAGAAGGGCAACCCTGCCCTTCTTTAAATTTTTCTTATAAGCAAAATCTTTTAAGGTATTTTATATTCATCTTTCATCAAATCTATACCGCAAGGTAACCACTCAATCCAATCTATAAAGCTCTTTACCTTTTCTGGAGTATTAAATACAGCTCCGTGCTGAGGAACAATCATATCAATATCAAGCTGTCTAATCATATCAACCCACAATTTGACAGCTTTATTGCAAGGCAGATATCTTCTATGGAAGGCTTCCATATATTTTATATGATCTTCAAAATTCTCCACTATATCATAATCCACGCCTAAAGACGCACCCAAATCTCCAGAGTATAAAATCTTGGATACAGGGTCGTAAACTTGAAAATTACCTGCCGAATGCAAAAAATGGGCTGGTATAATCTTCAATTCAACGCCACACAAATTTATAATAGTTCCACTATCTGGAATAGAATTAATCCTATTTATAACAAATTCATCAGCGCCAAAATGAGGTATAAATCTCATCCATAGTTCGGATAAATACGCTTCTGCTTTTGATATTATAAGCCATGCGTTTGCCGATGCTATAATATCAGGGTCTTGATGTGAAAAGAATATATATTTAAGATTCTTAGCACTTGCAACATCGGATAGCCCAGCAAAAAGCTTTGAATATACCTTATGTCCACCTGGGTCTAATATCATTGCTTCTCCATCGTGAATAATGATATGTTGATTTGCCTGAATCATATAACCACTGGTCAAATCACTAAACATAATATTTTTATGTCCTTCTTTTTCAAATAGTGTAATCATACAACAATCTCCTTCAATCTATACCATAGCCTAAATCTAACTCAATTTAACTAAAAATACACTACTTTCTCAATATATGTCAAGGCATTAAAAACATCTATTTAAAAAAATAAAAATAACCTGCATTATATATAAAATGAAGCATTGCAGAAGGCCAGATAGAATTATATTTTTCCCTAAAATATCCAAAAATCAAAGCTGGGATAAAAGTACTAAAAGCCCAAACAAAAGGATGAGAAAAAAGATGAAAAAAAGCAAAAATCAAAGCCGAAACAAGATTACCAAAACTAATAAAAGAAATCTTAATATTTACATATCGATTTAACGTTGGGATTAGAAACCCTCTAAAAAACAACTCTTCAGGAAAAACAACAAAAACAGCTTGATAAAACAAAAATTGCCAAGCATCAACAATGCCTACATGAACTGAAACAAATAAAGACAAAACCCAATAAAATAAAAAAGCCAAAGCAATAGATACATAAAACCATACATCTCTATAAAACAAACCAAATCTGCAAAAACCTACATAATTTAAAAGCTCACACATAAACTTGTAACATAAAGGCAATATTCTATTTTGAAATGGCATACCATAAAAATTAACTATTCTTTAGGGCTTTTGTCTTTCTTGTTTCTTCCACCTTTTTTTATTTTATCCTTCAAACCGTCCTTTATCTGCTTTTTTCTTTCTTCAAACGAAACACCAAACAACTCTTTTGTATGAAAATCCATACTTTTTGACAGTTTGTCGTTGTCGTAAGGAAAAAAAAGAATCTTACCCATAAATACCTTCCTTTAAATTTAATAGTATACAAAATTTCTCAACGGAATATGATACTCCGGTATATCCTTCGATACTTACAGCAAATAAAGATGGTAATATATCAACGTCTGTTTTTTTCATTTTTGCATAACTCCTTATTGTGCTTACATTTTTATATACATCACCTAACATCTCTTGTCAAATATCTCATCTTTGTCTTAAATAAGTCATAACATATTATTTATTATATTTTTCTTTTCCCTTTACAAGTGAACTTATGTTCACTATAATATAGATATGAGAAGAACTGAGCATTTGGAAGAAAAACTAAAGCATAGGTTTGAGCTTATAAGGCACTTCTATCTTACAAACAAAAGGATGCCATCATATTCAGAAATGGCAGAGCTCTTTGGCTTTAGCTCCAAAAATGCAGTATTTAAGACAGTTAATAAACTGATAGATTTGGGTTTCTTGATAAAGGATGAAAAGAAAAGATTGCAGTTTTCGTCAGACCCTTTATCTATAAGGCTAATAGGCTCTGTTAAGGCTGGTTTTCCTTCTTTTGCAGAAGAAGAGTTGCTTGATACGGTCAGCCTTGATAGGTTTCTTATTGATAATCCGGATTCTACATTTATGCTTCAAGTATCAGGCGATTCAATGGTAGATGCAGGCATAATGCCAAACGATTATGTAATAGTCGATAGGGCTAAAAAGCCAAAAAACAACGATATAGTGATAGCCCAGGTGGACGGTGAATGGACTATGAAGTATCTAAAACACACAAAAGATGGATATCTGCTTGTTGCAGCCAATGATAAATACAAACCCATAAAGCCCAAAAGTGAACTTGTAATAGCAGGTGTTGTTATTAGCGTTGTAAGGAAGTATAGATGAAAGCTTGGGTTTTTTATCTTTTTTGTTTTAGGAAATAGTCAATGTTTTCTGTATCGTCCTGGCCTAAAGCCATAGCCCATATAGACGCAGACGCATTCTTTGTAGAGTGCGAAAGGGCAACAAACCCTTATCTTAAAGATAGATGCGTAGCAACAGGCAAAGAAAGAGGCATAATAACAGCCCTAAGCTATGAAGCAAAGGCAAAAGGCATAAAAAGGGGAATGATGGTATACGAAGCAAAAAGGATATGTCCTGAAATAGTTATTATTGAGTCCGACTATGAAAAATACAGCCTGTTTTCTATCAGGATGTTTGATATTCTAAGGCGTTTTTCGCCTGTTGTTGAAGAGTATTCTGTAGATGAAGCATTTATGAATTTAACAGGCTTAAGAAGACTATACCATTCAAGCTATGAAAAGATAGCAAAAACCATTCAGGAAACGATAAAAAGAGAGCTTGACATTAGTGTATCCATAGGCATAGCGCCAACAAAGGTGCTTGCAAAGCTTGGCTCAAAGCTCAACAAGCCATACGGCATAACAGCCATAAAGGCAAAAGAGATACACATATACCTAAAAAACATAAGGGTTGAAGATATATGGGGCATAGGAAAGAATACGGCTGCCCTTTTATATAAGTTTAACATAAAAACAGCCCTTGATTTTGCAAATCAAAACGAATACTTCATAAGAAGATACCTATCAAAGCCCTACATTGCCATATACAAAGAGTTAAAGGGCGAATCTGTAATTCCGATAGATGAAAAAAGCAAAACATCATACAAATCCATAAGCAAGGCAAAGAGTTTTCATAAAGCTATAAACGATAAAGATATACTGCTTGGTGAGCTTATAAACAATCTTGAAAAGGCTTGCCAGAAAGCAAGAAGATACAAGCTTGCTGCCAAAAGACTTATTGTGTTTTTAAAAACAGATGATTTTAAAACCTATACCGCAAAGATAAAACTAAAGACGGCATCAAACATACCCAACATTCTGACAGATTCCCTAAAGTCAGGATTTATGAGCATATATAAAGAAAATACATCATACAGACAGACAGGCGTAGCATTAGCTGAGCTTACAACAAAGACTATGTATGATTTGTTCGACAATATAGACAGGATAAAGAAAGCCAACAATCTCTATGAAGCAGTTGATAAGATTAACGCAACATACGGAACAAAAACCATAAGACTTGCAAGAAGCGATATGGCAGTTGAGAAGAAAAAGGGAAGAAAGAAGCCAAATGTTACAATAATGAAAGATATAAAGGTGTAAATTATATGTATGTGTAAAAAGAGTGTGTATGAAATCTATTGTATTTATTTAGACTAAAATATTTGATTATCTATTTTGACAATTATAGAAATAAGTGATATAAACTTGATTAATCAACATTATTTTAAGGAAAGCTTAATACTTTTTATCAAAGGAGATTGTAGCAATGAAGGCAGGTGTATTGATTATAGGGTCTTTGTTTTGGGATAAAAAAGCTCATAGGGAAAAATGGAGAAATCGTTTAAATATGAACGAAAAGAAAAGGGTTGAAGTCCCTATCGGTTATGGCCGTATAGCAACAAGTCGAGGCAATACCTATACAATGACATTTCGCGACGATGGAAAAATGGGAAAAGCAATATTTATCCCATTTTCACCTGAAATAAAAACTCGCAGTGATTTAATAGAACAAGCTTTGGCAATGTGGGATGCTGAGCAGTCCGAAAAAAGAAAAACTAATACAATTGGCTCATCGTGGGGAGTTGTTGGTGCTCTTTTTAAAAACGAATATGAATTATCAAAAGAGTGGACAGATTATTTCCAAACTGAAATAGAGAAAAATTATACAGACTTAGAATCTATGAGATATGTAGATGAGCATGGTTTTTTGCGTATTCCATGGCCTAAAGTGGTTGAAGAATCAAAACCGATTGATGCAGACATTATACTTGCAACGGTTACCAAACCGACATCAAAAACCATTCCAAACGCTATCCAAATTGCCAAAGCATGGATTGAGCAATCAAAAGGATATGAAAAGTATTTTTTTAACAACATCAAATCTAATATACAAACAGCAGAAGATTTGGATATATGGAAAGCAATAAAACAACATAATCCGGAATGGCTCAAAAAAAGCGAATATTCTTCAGCTATTGAGATTCTCGAAAAAGAACTAGATAAAGAGGTGTAGTATGTCAACCGTTACAGCTCAAATATTGGTAGGTCAACCTCATACATATCATAGCGGAATTGGTCCAACCCACTATCTCTTTTTATTAGAAAATAGCAAACCTGTTTGGGTTTTAGCCAACGAAAACATATCGAGATATACACGCGTAAGAAAAATTCGATGGATACCAACTATTAAAAATATGCTTGAAGATGCCCTTTTAATGATAGGTGTGCATGTTATCAAAGATAAAGAGCTAATAGATATGGCAACAAGTTTTAACCTAGACTATAAAAAGCCAATGATAGAACTATATTCTACATTTAGCGACGAACAGCTGAATAAATTATACAAAAAATGCAAAGAGATAAAAAACTTCCCGAAAATAGTGGTAGTAGCACTAAACGAATCTACAATAAAAGGTCAACTTGATATATTGGAAAAATACAAGATGGATGTAGATGTTTGTGTTCCTATTTATTCACGCTTATTTTCAGGATGGACAAAAGAAACCGAGATAAAAGGTTCACTGAACTTAAAAGGGGATTCTCGTGCAAAAACCAAAAATGACACCTGAAGATAAATTAAAATTACACCAATTAAGAATTTTAGAGTGGTATACAGAACAAGGTCAACAAGGAGAAGCGAGTAATTTTAATCAAAATGAAAATCAAACTGCACCTTTACCATCAAAATGGAGTTTAACAAAAAACATCAATCTTTACGAATGGCAAAAGGAGTGCGTAAAAGCATGGTTTGCAAACAACTACTCCGGAACGGTAAAGGTTGTTACAGGTGGGGGGAAAACCATTTTGGCTTTATCTATTATCGAACAACTACAAAATACAATAGATAAAGATTTATATGTAGTAATAATCGTTCCCACAATTGTTTTAATGAACCAGTGGTATGATGAGATAATCAAAAATGGCAATATACCGCAATCGTTCATAGGACGTATGGGTGGTGGGTATCAAGACGATTTTTCAAACGGAAAAAGGATTTTAATCTCTGTATTGGTCTCTGCAAGCCAAAAATTGGAAAAGGTCGTAAATAGTAAAATTAGCGAACATTCACTACTTGTTGTTGATGAATGTCATCGTGCGGGCTCAAACGAAAGAAAAAGAGTGTTTAATATTAAAAGAAAATATAGTTTAGGATTATCTGCAACACCAGAACGTGATGAGAACTTAACAAATAATGATGA
>JAMOQJ010000114.1 GCA_027064065.1 Desulfurellales bacterium | reverse complement strand
TTGTTAATGTAATATCGGATGGAACTTTAATCTCTAAAGAAACAGAGTCTGATTTATCACCGCTTGCTGCTGTAAGCGTAGCACTTGTGCTTGATGAAACATCTTTAGAATGGGCAAGAATCATTGCCGTTCCATTATTTATGTATACATATGACAGTTCAGGATATAAACTATTATTATCAGAACTCTTTAACAAAACTTTGACTCCAGATACAGGTCTATCAAATATATCCTTAACGTTTATTGTTATCTTAACAGAATCATTTGCCATAATATATTGCTTATCAGCTGTAATAGAAATAGTACCTATTTTAACAATATTTATATTAGTTGAAGCTTCAGCATTATCGGTTTTAACAGTAATAGTAGCATCTCCAGGCGTATCTTCTGCAATAAATTCAATCGTTGCTTCTCCCTTATCATCTGTTGTCGTATTAATTTCTTGAGATTGAGTATTGCCGCTTTTGAGCTGACCTAAATTTGTAGTAATTTTAATATCCTTTTTTAAAGGATTTCCATTACCATCGGTTACTTTTACAGTAACATCTGTTACACCAGTAGTAGGATTTGCCGTCGTTATTGTAGCATCTGATACTGTTATCTCAATATTGTCTTTAACAATCGTTCCGTTATCATTTCCATTTCCATTCCCGTTGTTATTTTCTAAACTTCCACCTTCACAACTGTATAAAACAGATATGAAAATAAATGCAAAAAACACAATTAGATATCTACCTATCTTCTTCATAGCACTTCTCCTATTATACCTATTTTCCACTTATTACTTTTGGTGTAACAAATATAAACAGTTCGCTTTCGGGATTATAGACTCTTTTAGTCTTAAACAACCATCCCAAGAACGGCACTCTCATCAAAACAGGCACACCACCTGTTGATTTGAGACTGGTCTTTTGTATTAATCCGCCAAGCACAACAGTCTGTCCATTATTTAACACAACAGTTGTATCAACTTTATTTGTATTTATAGGCGGCTCACCGTTTACTGCATGACCAAAGTCAGGAGAATCCTTCTTAACAGTAATCTTTAAAATTACTTGATTGTTATTTGTAACGTGTGGTGTAACTTCTAAGGAAAGAGTAGCATCCTTAAAATCAACGTTTGTAGCTCCCGATGCTCCTGCACTTTCCTGGTATGGAATCTCTTGGCCGCTTTCAATTTTTGCGGGCTCGTTATCAAGAGTTATAACCTTAGGAGAAGATAAAACCTTTGAGTAACCTTCTATCTCTCCTGCCGTTAATTTTAAATCAACATTATAGTCAGCCCTTCCTACAGCAAGACTTAAAACGCCTGCTACAGGTGCATCGCTAAGTGTTGCAGGAAGGTTTACTATAAAGTTATCTTTAGGCAAATTCGGATTAAACGGGTTTGAAGGAGCAGTGCTTCCACCCGCACCAAAGAACGTATGGCTTTTTGATGCAGCATTATAATAGTTTTCATAGCTTCCGCCCCACTGTATACCAAGCTGCCTTTCAAAACTTTTTGTTATTTCAACAATTCTTGCGTCTATTTCTACAACCTTTTTCTTTTTATCAATAGCACTAACAATCCTTTTTATCTTCTCGATATTATCTATTGTATCATGACAAATAACTGCATTATTCTTTACATCAGATACAACAAATCCCGATTTTGATTTTTTATTTTTGTAAAGTAAGCCGTTTACGATTTTTATTGCATAATCAGGTGTAATATAGTTTAAATTAACGACTTCAGTTACGGCATTCTTAGCCCTTTCAAGCTCCTGTTTTTCTGATATTGCTTCAAGCTCTTGTTTCTTTTCTGCTCGCATTTTTGATGCGGTTGTTATTCTTATTATATTACCCTCTTTTTCATACACCAAACCCTTTTGCTGCATAATCAAATCCAAAGCTTGATCCCAAGGAACATCATCAAGCTTCATAGTAAGAGTACCACTAACATCGTTGCTTGTTATGAAGTTCAAACCGCTAACTTGGGCAAATACCCTAAACACATCTTTTATATCAGCATTCCTAACATCAAAAGAAATCTTCTTTCCTGTGTATTTCTTTTTATTTATCTTCCGTTTAAGCTCTTTTACATCTTCCTTAAACAAAACATTCCCTTGTTTGGCATTTGCAGCAACCTTTTTATCACTTACATTATCGTTAGATGCTTTCTTATTTACAGCAATCTGACTATCCTTTTTGTCTATGCCAAAAATGAGATACACATGTCTTTTATCCTTATAATCTCTTTTTAGAGAATAAGGATTTTTAAGATATATAGCGTACTCAATACTATCGTTTTCAGCTTTTATTGTTTCAATTTTATCTATATTTGCTGAAATTTTGGATAAATCCTGAGATTCAAGGGCGGCTTTGTTGGCTTTTGCATTTTTTATTGTAAGATATATAGCATTTTTACTTTCCGTAAGCTCATAATCAGGTCTACTTTTCAACAAAGCCACAATCATTTCGTAGCTTTTAAATTTTCTGTAGGATATTCTTTCAAGTTTGTTACTAAATTTATGTGCCTTAACACCTTTATGTTTTGTATGTTTTGCAACGGAATTTACTCTTGATGCCTTGTGATTATTTTTATTAAGAAAGGTAACAGTTAAATAATTCTTACCTTTTTTAATTCGGTAAGTAGGCATTGCATTATTAAAAGTAAATACAATCCTTAGTGTAGATTCGCCATACCTATCAAATACCTTATCATGCTTATCGTGAAGATTTGTCTTTGATGTGATAGAGCCACTTCTCATCAACAAAGAACCGCTCTTGCAGTAAGAGCATTTGTTGATACCAACTAAATCGACAACCAATCTGTTCGGTTTTTTTAGCTTCATCTTATCATAAAGCACTTCTCCAGACGATGTATATTTGATTGTAAATACATTATTTTCAAAGTTTAGAAAATTAACATTTGCGGAGAAGCTGTTAATAGCAGTTATTAAGATGAGAGCCAAATAGACCGAAACAGCTCTTAAAAAGGTTTTGAACATAGTGCCACCTCTCATTTTTTATTCATTTTGAGAGTAGCACTTTTCGTTCCTTTCTTTGTTTTAAATGACAGCACTATGCCGTCTTTTATGATTTTTGATACATACACGCCATCAGCTATTTTATACTTTTTATAGACAACAATAGGAGTACCTGAAGCACCTTCTATCAATGCTGCATTCATTTTGGGATTTTCTTTGCTATAGAAAACGGCTTTAATAACTATGGAGTTAACTATTCTGTTAATTCTTTCCATCAACTCTTTTTCTTTTGAATTTTTCATCTTTTGGAGCACAGTTTTTTCTTTAAACTTTAATGCTCTTAATTTAAGCAAATCCATAAATGGATCTCGGTCTAAGATAAGATTAAAAGCATAACCATTTATGGCAAATACAACAATCACAAACGCTAACAGAAATTTTTTCATTTTTCGTACCTACTTTTTAAAGTAATAGGTCTCAGCACTAAATTTAATATTCAACAGCACCTTATGAGAATTAACTATTTTTGGACTTGTTATGGAAAAATTGTTTATTTTAAACAATCTGCTCATTTTGGAAACATCCTCAAACACCAATCCACAGTTTTTATATGTTGAAACAATAGATATATCTATAGGTTTTATATAATATATACTTTTTGCAATAGCGTTCTTAGGCGTAAATGACATCAAACGCACATCCTTGCTTTTAATAATATCCGTGAGTTTTACAAGCAAGGAAGGTATCTCTTCTTTTTCGGGTAGCTCTTTTTTATACGCAGCAAACTCAGCTTGAGCTTTTTTATATTTTACTCTCAAAGATGGCAGTTCTCTTTTGTATTTATATAATCTGTTAATTTCTGTTTGAAGGGAGTTTATTTTTTTTGATGTATCCATATAGTAAAAATAGTACCATCCACCACCAACAAGCACAACAAGCACAACAAGTATGACCAACTTTGTGGTAAAAGGCATATCATCAAATTTTTCTTTAAAACCCATTTTACCCTCTTATTTTATAGTAACCGTAATGTAAAATCCGTACAAATCGCGTGCTTTTGACAATCTAACTAAGCCTCTTCCTCTAAATCTAACCTTTGATACGGTTTTTAAATTTTCAAGGTTTGTCATATATGCTGCAACAACTTCTGTTGAAAAGCTCTTACCTTCAAGTATGATACTTGAACCATTTTTGCTTAGCTTTGTGAGCCATATACCCTGACTTGGCAATACGTTTGCTATGTTTTCAAGTATTTTATAGGCTCTTCCTCTATTTTGTTTGAGTTTTTTAATAGTATCTATTTTTAGGTTTATCTGTTTTAGTTCTTTTCTGATGGATTTAACTTCCCTTTCAACGCTTTTTAGTTTATTTCTTTTTTGAGTTAAAAGTTCAACTTTATTGTTCATCTTAAGGGTCATTAAACCTAAAAATACAATCTCAATCACCAAGATTACAGCAAGCAATAAGATAAATACATCAGAACCGCCAAATGAAAAATCAAACGACGGCATACTTATGCTTCTTTTTTCCTTTACCTTCTTACCAAGTAAATTTATCTCTATCATAATCCTCTAACCGCCAAGCCAACTGCTAAAGAATATAGAGAACCAATAGGAGTGGATATGTCTTCTTCCATTGTATTATTTACAACAAAAACACTAAAAGGTTTTATTCTAAAGACATTTTTATTGTTTATTATATCGTGAGGCATATTAGATTTTACATATTCAAACATAACACCCAAAGCGCCTGAAAATACTATATTATCCAACTCATCATAACTTGTTAGCACATTAGCTTCGTAAAATCCTATGGAATTCTGTATCTGAATATATAGCTTGGATGTTTTATCCTGAACAAAAGACACTAAAGTATCTTTTTTGGAGTCTTCCACACTATCAAAATTTTCAAACATCTTAGTTACTTCTTCATTTGACATACTAAAAACAGATGCAGCTTCATCTATAATATATTTAAAACCGAAATCAACATATCTGCTAAATGTCGGTATTTCATTCTTTGTAAAAATAAACTTTGTAGAATTGTATCCAACATCAATCAATAAATTATGCTTTGAAGCATTATCAAAATCATTACTAAAAAATGCATTTGCCAAAGCAAATATATCAACATCCAAAACAACTATATTTAGTTTTGCCTTTTTAAAAGCTTCTTTATATGACTCAACTATTTCTTTTTTGGTAAGCACTATTAAAACTGTCATCTCATTCTTTTCAGGGTCTTTTTTCATGACCTGATAACTTACGTTCACCTGCTCAATACCAAAAGGTGCATACTGTTCGGCTTCCCACATCACAGCCTGCTCTATCTCTTCATCGACAACTAACGGCATGGTTACCGTTTTTGATATAACAAAAGAGCTATTTAGGGCAACAGCTACATTCTTATTCTTTATATTGTACTGTTTATATATATACTGTAAAAATTCTGCCAAGATATCTACATCTACCTTTTCTTGAACAAATACACCATCGGGGGTTTTCTCCCTTGCAATTTTTTCAAGATAGGTAACGCCTTTTTTTTCTTTTATCTCAACAACTTTTGTATAATAACTTCCTATATCTATGCCTACCAAGCCCTTTTTTGCCACAAAAGCTCTCCTTTATAGAAAAGTCAAAACAATCTCTAAAAAAATAAACAATTTTTAAAGAGCTGTCAATACAAAACTATCTTTAGCAAAAGCTATTCCTAAAAAAGAGGGGTATTACCCCCCTCTTGTTATTTAAGTAGACCGTTTAAAGAGCTATCAATTTCTCCTGGCATTGACATATGCGCAGAAAATGCACCCATTCCGGCATCCATAAAGTATAATGACATCCTATACATTTCAGGCAACGCCCAAGCGCTTACTCCGCCTTTATCCATTATAACTATTTCTATAGGAAAAGCA
>JAMOQJ010000113.1 GCA_027064065.1 Desulfurellales bacterium | reverse complement strand
CCTATTGGGAGTTTGGTCATTTTTTACTCCTCTTTGCTTTTATTGTAGGCCTGCACAAATCAAAAATCAAAAAAGCAGGGGATAAAACCCCCACGCTTTTATAAATCTGCTATTTTTAGAACGATTTTTCCAAAATGTTTGTCTTCTTCCATTAACTGATGCGCTTCTTTTACTTGTTCAATGGGTAAAACGGTATGAATAATTGGAACTATCGTTCTGTCCGCAAACTTTGGAACAACTCTTTCTGTAAAGGCTTTTATAATTTCTCCTTTTTCGTTTATAGGTCTTGAACGTAGGACTGAGCCTATAATTTTATGTCTTTTAACCATAACTAAACCCAAATTAAGCTCTGCTTTAATGCCACTTGTTACGCCTATAATCACCAATCTTCCGGCATAGGCTAAAGATTTTATATTCGGGTCTAAGTATTTTGCGCCTATATGGTCTAATATAACATCAGCTCCGTGTTTATTGGTAAACTCTTTTATTAAAGGTGAAAAATCAGGGTTTTCTTTGTAGTTTATGAGTAAATCTACGCCCAATTCTTTAACTTTTTCAAGTTTTTCCGGCGCTACCGTTACAGCTATTTTTACATCTTTTGTTATTGCTCTTGTTATCTGTATGGCTGCAGTATTAACGCCGCCACCGCCTCCGTGAAATATAGCGTAGTTGTTATCTTTTAATTCACCCAACATAAAAACGTTTAAAAACGCCGTTATATATGATTCGCAAGCACATGCCGCTTCTTCAAAACTCATAGTTTCAGGCATTGGTATTAAGTGGTTTTCGTAAGCTATCGCATACTCAGCGTATCCTCCACCGCCGACCAAAGCCATAACCTTGTCGCCTTTCTTCCAGTTTTTTACTTCGCTTCCCACTTCTTCTATGATACCTGAAACCTCAAGCCCAAGAATCTCGGATTCTCCAGGTGGTGGCGGGTATTTTCCTTCTCTTTGGACTAAATCGGGTCTGTTTATCGTCGTTGCTGCTACCTTAATTAAAACCTGGTCGGGTTTAGGTTTTGGAATGTCTACGTCTACAACCTTTAAAACATCAATTCCACCAAAGCCATCACATATCACTGCTTTCATTAGCATCCTCCCTGTCATTATTATGTAGCTGTTATAATAATATTTTTTCGAAAAAAAATGAAGTGTTTTTTAATTTTCTTTAATAAAACTTGTGTAAACTTGAAAAATAGTAAAAATAATTTACAATGCAGTTTAAAATTAGCGCTTTAATTTAAAGGTGCTATTTTGTTTAGTAAAAAAGAAAAAGCCAACCTTAGGTTTTACCAAGATTGGCTTAAAAGTAAGCTTTAAAGTGGAGCCAGCGATAGGATTCGAACCTACGACCTGCTGATTACGAATCAGCTGCTCTACCCCTGAGCTACGCTGGCGTCAATGATGGCTTATTCTAAGAAAAGAAAATTTTTTGTCAAGAGATTGGAGGTATTTATGATTAATTCAAAAATAATATTAGCACCTGTGGATTTTTCAGAATGTTCATTTAAAAATTTGCAAAATGCTGTTGATTTAGCCAAAACATTTAAAGCAAAGCTCATTATTTTGCATGTTTTGCCTGATAAAGAGCAATATACTAAATTATGTAACGTCAGCTCAGATGTTGATGATATGGATAAAATAGCTGAAGAAAACGCAAGAAAAAAGATGGAAGAGTTTGAGAATAATATACCTGAGATTAAATATATTGAACGCGAGTTTAAAATAAGAAAGGGTATAGCCTATAGCGAAATTTTGAAAGAGATAAAGGAATCTTCAGTGAGCACGCTTGTTATAGGAGCAAAAGGTTTAAGTAATTTGGATGATTTTATTTATGGTAGTGTTACTGAAAAGGTTATAAAAAAATCACCTGTTACAACAGTTATCACAAGAAAAAATACCGATTGATGCCGATATTTGTTGAAAAAAAGCATAAAATTTTATATAAGTTGCTCACTTTTGCTATGTTGTTGGGGGTAACAGATGAGAGACGTTAAAGATGTTTATATTGTTGGAAGGCAGAACCCTGACGTTGATACAGTTACATCCACTATAGGATATGCTGAGCTAAAAAACTCTATTGATAAGGATAATTCCTATGTTGCTGCTGTTAGTGGCAATATAGATTTAAACACCCAAAAGATTTTGAGCAATTTTGGAGCATCGTTACCGAGATATATACTGGATTTAAGGCTTAGAGTTGAAGATGTTATGACAAAGAATGTTATACAGGTTGATAAAAATACGCCTGTTACAGAAGTTTTTAAAGTGATGTTGAAAAATGATTTGCTGGTTGTGCCTGTTGTAGAAAATGATGGTAAATTTTTCGGGTATTTTGGAATGGTAGATATAGCAAGAAAGAGTATATCTTCGGTAATGCCTGATATCTTTAGAAAAATAAAAACAAGCGTAGATATGATATCCAAGGCTGTAAGTGGTGATGTGCTAAATGGTAAAGAAGATAAAAATATGTTTATAGCAAATGTCATTATGGGAGTAACTAATCCAGATGGCTTAATGAAGGTTGTAGAAAGGTTTGACCCTGAGAATATTGTTATTATATTGGCAAATAGGGAAGACTTACAGGAAAAAGCAATAGAACTTGGTGTTCGGTGTTTGATAATATCGAATGGATACGGCATAAGCGATAAATTGCTAAAAAAAGCAAAAGATAAGGATGTTGCTATTATCTTGTCAGAGTATGATGCTTTTGCTACAGCAGGTCTTGTGGAGTGGAGTGCTCCTGTTGAAACACTTGTTGACAAGGCTACAAGTTTTGTAAACCCTGAAGATTTGATAGATGATATAAAAAAGGTTGTGTATGGCTCTAATCACAGGTCTGCCGTTGTTGTAGACAGCAATAAAAAAGTGTTGGGTATTTTGACAAGAACCGATATCATTAAATACAATAAAAGAAAAGTCATTTTGGTAGACCATTCAAGCAGCGCTAATGCGCCAAACGGTATTTTTAGATGCGATATATTAGAAATATTGGATCATCATAGGCTTGGCAATATACAGACGGGAATCATAACAAGATACAGAATAGAACCTTGGGGTTCTACTTCGTCTATAATTGTTGATGAATTTATAAAAAACGGCGTTAGACCATCTGAGTCTACGGCAATGTTACTTGCAAGCGGAATTATACTAAATACAGATTTTTTATCTGAAGATAAAACTACCGAGAATGATACAAAGATGTTAAAATGGGTATGTGGCATATATAATAAGAATATTGATGATGTAGTAGGTGAAGTTGCAAGAATCATAAATTCTTAGATATTAAAGGAGGGGTTTTATGGACAACACGACAGTGATGCTCTACATTACGTTTGCAGCATCTTTCTTGTCCATTGGTTATGCTGTAATAACGGCATTTAGCGTTTTATCAAAAGATAGTGGCAATGAAAGAATGCAAGAGATAGCAAAGGCTATCCAAGAGGGTGCCTATGCGTTTCTTTCAAGGGAGTACAGATCCATAGCAATCGTTGCTGTAGTTGTGTTTGCTATATTGTGGGCACTGGGTGCAAAGAGTGAACATTTTGGATTACTTACTGCTTTAGGTTATTTAACAGGAGCTGTTCTCTCGGGATTGGCAGGCTATATTGGTATGGTTATTGCCGTTAAAACAAATGTAAAAACAGCAGAAGAAGCTAAAAACGGTTTAGCAAAAGCTTTAAGTTTGGCTTTTAGAGGCGGTTCTGTTACAGGTTTTTTGGTTACGGGATTTGGTCTTTTGGCTATTTCAGGATTTTATTACGTATCGGTTTATATCTTTAAACAGCCTGTTGAACATACGATTAAAGCTTTGATAGGTCTTGCATTTGGAACAAGTTTGATTAGTGTTTTTGCTCGTTTGGGTGGCGGAATTTATACAAAAGCAGCAGACGTCGGCGCTGACCTTGTCGGTAAGGTTGAAGCAGGTATTCCTGAAGATGACCCGAGAAACCCTGCTGTTATAGCCGATAACGTTGGTGATAATGTTGGCGATTGTGCTGGTATGGCTGCTGATGTTTTTGAAACATTCACCGTTACCACAGTTGCTGCAATGGTTTTGGGTCATACGTTGTTTGATAAACCGGGAGTAGTAGGCATTGCTGCAATGTTTCCTTTGTTGATTGGAGCAATTGCTTCAGTTTCAGCTATAGCGGGTGTATTTTTTGTTAGATTGGGTAAATCTCAAAATATTATGGGTGCTTTCTATAAGGGTATGTTTGCAACTGCTTTGATTGCTTTGGGTATTATTTGGTTTGCAACAAACAAATACTTTGCCGCAGGTTTAACGGTTGGTGGTTTAACTATAACAAGCACGAATATATTTTTGTCTTCTGTTATTGGTATGGCAATTACAGGTTTTTTGATGTTTATTACTGAGTATTACACATCGTACGAGTTTGAGCCTGTTAAATCCATAGCTAAGGCTTCTGTTACAGGACATGCTACAAATATTATTCAGGGTATGGCTATAATGCTTAAAGCTCCGGCTTTTCCGGCAATTGTAATTGCTTTGGGAATCTTTTTTGCATACAAATTGGCTGGAATATACGGAATAGGTATAGCTGCTGCATCTATGCTTTCACTTACAGGCATTGTTATATCGATAGACTCATACGGTCCTATCACGGATAATGCCGGCGGAATTGCAGAGATGGCTGAGCTTGATGAATCTGTTAGGGCTGTTACAGACCCACTTGATGCTGTTGGTAATACAACAAAAGCCGTTACAAAAGGGTTTGCTATAGGTTCTGCTGCTTTGGCGGCTTTGGTTTTATTTGCTGAATATACAAGAGCTATAGGCGCAGGTATTCACTCGTTTGATTTGAGTAACCCACTTGTTCTTGTAGGGTTGTTGCTTGGCGGTCTTTTGCCGTTCTATTTCGGTGCCATGAGTATGGAAGCTGTCGGTGTTGCAGGCGGTATGATGGTTGAAGAAGTTAGAAGGCAGTTTAGAGAGATAAAGGGTATCTTGGAAGGAAAGGCAAAACCGGATTATGCAGCATGTGTTGATATTGTTACAAGGGAATCCTTGAAAAAGATGATAGCACCGGGTCTTATACCTGTCTTAGGTCCTATTATTGTTTATGCTTTGTTTGGTAAGATTGCGTTAGGTGCGCTTTCTATAGGTTCAATTATAACGGGATTTTTCTTGGCTGTTGCTATGACAAGCGGTGGTGGAGCATGGGATAATGCCAAAAAATATATAGAAGACGGTAATTTTGGCGGAAAAGGAAGCGAAGCTCATAAAGCCGCTGTTACGGGTGATACGGTTGGAGACCCATTAAAAGATACGGCTGGTCCAGCTATCAACCCAATGATAAAAATTATCAATATTATTGCTATCTTAATAGTATTGACAAGTTTTTAAAAAGTTATAAAAATGGGAGGTCTTTTTAAAAAAAGGACCTCTCTTTTTTTGTTATGCCTCTATTGTTTAGGGGTATTGCAAAAAAACTTTTTTAGGAGTTGTAAGATGGTTGAAGAGACAAAGCTTTTGTATGAAGGAAAAGCTAAAAAAATGTACGAAACGGACGACCCAAATCTTTTAATACAATATTTTAAAGATGATGCAACGGCGTTTAATGGTAAAAAACATGCTGTGATAGATGAAAAAGGCGCTTTGAATAAAGCTATAACGGTTAAAATATTTGGCTGGATGAACGAGTGTGGTATACCCAACCATTTTGTTGAAGAAAATTCCGGTAGAGAAATTGTGGTTAAGAGACTTAAAATGATTCCTGTCGAAGTTGTAGTAAGAAATATTATTGCCGGTTCTTTAGCAAAGAGATTGGGTTTAAAGATGGGAGAAAAGTTGCCAGAGCCAATTTTAGAGTTTTTCTATAAAAGCGATGAGCTTGATGACCCTATGATTAATGAAAATCATATAAGGGTATTTAAGTGGGC
>JAMOQJ010000112.1 GCA_027064065.1 Desulfurellales bacterium | reverse complement strand
TAGGTTTTATAGGCATTCCTTTTAAAGAAAGGAAGGGTGTCTATAATCTAAAAAGGAATATGAATTTTTGAAGAATTGTCTTGACAGGCGGGCAGTATAATCTTAGTGTCAATTTTGACATCAAAAAATAAATTAGTGACAAAAATGCATAAATTTGTCATCAACAAAAGTATGTCGAAAAATACAAAAATTTACACATTAAAGGCGAAAAATGAAAATAGCTTTTTTGACCCTTTTAAAAACAAAAGTTTAAAATATCAAAAAGACGCAATCAACTCTATTGCTAATGTTGTAATACCTCCTATATTTTTAGACTGTCTGAAAATGCAGGGGCATTATTATCATTTGACGTTTTCCTTTAATTTTCATAAATAAATTTTCAAAATGAGTCCTTTTAGTATATTTTATTTATAATTTTGCAAAAGGCAAACAATTCTAAAAGTATAAAATGCTGTATCTTTGCGTTTGACAAAAGCGATTTTTATTGAAGTTTAAAACTTTTCTTAACTCTTAGCGCTTAATACTCTTTCCTTATCCGCTCATTTTCTCATCTACTCATCAACCCATTTACCCATCCACCTTCCTTCCACTTTGGATGTGAAAGGAAGGGCTCTTGCTCTTTTCTTAATTCTTGACGCTCAATATTTTTTTTCATTATATTATCTACTCATCATTCTCTTAAGTATCTTTTTTGCAAGCATTTCTTTAATTTCTCTGTGGCGCGGCACGGTTTCAATAACGCCGGTGTCAGGGTTTATCCAAAGAGTATGAGAACTTCCTTCTCTTTTAGGATAACATCCCATTGCCCTTAATTTTTTTTCTAATTCCGTTCTTTTCATTAAATAACTACTACATCCTGTATAACTTCGCTGTCAGGGATGGTTTTTAGAGCCTCTTCCCTTAAGTCTTCAAGTATGAGTTTTATAGCCTCTCTAAGGTTTTCCTTTGCTTCTTCTATGGTTTCGCCTTGTCCGTTAGCTCCCGGAATCTCAGGACAAAAAGCCCAATAACCGCCACTTGAATCAGGTCTTATTATAGCCGTAAATTCAGCTCTCATTTATTCCTCCCGCAAAATTTTATAATGCGATTTACTTTTTTCGTTTTTGAGCATTTTGCAACTTTCTCTTATTTTTTATGATACTGTCTTTTTCTTTGTCTTGCAAGTATTAGAAAAGGCTCTTATTTAGGATTTTTTTGAAAATGCTATGTTTTGCGTTTGACAAAAACAATTTTTCCTTGGAACGTAAGGCTTTTTATCTTTCCCATTCCTCATTCACCCATCTTCCTATACACCCATTATTTTCATGCTTAATGCTTAATACTTTTGTTTGCTCATTTAAAAGTAACGATATCTTGATGCGCTTAAGCGATATCTCATACATAAGACTAAAAAATGGATTTTCCTATCTATGTGCTATTATAGATTTACACACAAGAGCCATTATCTCTCATAGACTATCCAATACTATGGATGATAATCTTGTTGCATCCACAATAGAAGATGCTCTGTATAAGCATAAAAACCGGAAATCTTCAACTCAGACCAGGGAAGTCAAATACTTCAAACAAAGTGATAAACTCACTTTAAAAACATATTCTACCTTCTGTGGCACATATTAAAGAAAGATTTGCAACATTTGATTATAATGCTGTTGAAGCAAACATAAGGCTTAAGTTTTATTGATTATCTCTCTATGTAGGCGTAGGCATTGTGGTTATGTATGCTTTCGAAATTTTCCACTGATACCGAGAAGTGTTCTATTCTTTTATCGTTTTGCAATTTGAGCGCTATGTTTCTTGCTATATCTTCAACAAATGCCGGATTGTCATAGGCTTTTTCTGTTACGTATTTCTCATCCGGCCTTTTTAAAAGAGAGTATATTTCGCAACTTGCTGCATTTTCAGCTATATCAACAAGTTCTTCTATCCAAACCATTTTGTTGAACTCTACAGATATGGTTGCTATGCCTCTTTGATTGTGTGCGCCGTAGTTACTTATTTCTTTTGAGCATGGGCATAGGCTTGTAATGGGAACGGATACGGTAAGGGTTGTGGTGTTTGAGTCTTTGTCGCCAAGCGATTCGACCATACAGTCGTAACTCATAAGCGATTTTATTTTGCTTACAGGCGCTTCTTTTTCTATGAAGTAGGGAAAACTCAATTCTATATAGGCTTTTTGTGCATTGAGTTTTTTTCTCATTTGATTTACGATATTTTGTATGCTGTCAATATCTATGCAATCTCTGTTTTCGTTTAGTATCTCTATAAATCTGCTCATATGCGTTCCTTTGAAGTGGCTGGGCAAAAGGACATACATATTAATATTGGCTATCGTGTGTTGCCTTTCTTTTGTTTTGTCAAGCAAGTATATTGGATACCTGACGTTTCTTACTCCGACTTTGTCTATGTCTATATTTCTTGTGTCCTTTTGAGATTGAACATCAATCAGTTTATCCATAGCAGGCTCATTGTATAAAAAAAATACCTGTTTGCAATAAAAACATCTGGTCGGTGTTGATATTTTTTAAGAAATAATTTAATATTTTATACCGTATAAAACATAAAAAACTTTACAAATTATAAGCTATTATATAACATTACGAGAGAAAAAAAGAATGAAGGAGTGAATGATGTCATTGGAGAAAGTCAGAAAAGAAGAGATTATTAAAAAATTCGGCGCACATGAAGGAGACACAGGCTCTGCAAGCGTTCAGATAGCTTTGTTGACAGAGAGAATTAAGTATCTAACGGAGCATTTCAAGCAGCACTCTAAGGATTTCCACTCAAGAAGAGGTCTGCTAAAGCTAGTAGGAAGAAGGAGAAAATTGCTTAAATACTTAAAGAATTACGATTTTGAAGAATATAAAAAGGTAGTTAAAGAGTTAGGTCTTAAGGGCTAAGTCTGTATGTTGAAGTATGTAGAGAAAAATATAGATGGTCTTAAGTTAACAATAGAAACAGGACGGTATGCCAAACAGGCTGACGGTTCTTGTGTTGTCAGACTTGGTGATACTATGGTATTGGCTACGGCGGTTTCAAAGAAAGAGCCGCCAAACGAATTTTTGGATTTTTTTCCTTTGACAGTTAACTATCAGGAAAAATTTTACGCAGCAGGTAAAATACCCGGCGGCTTTGTTAAAAGAGAAGGAAAGCCCACGGTTCATGAAACACTGATATCAAGATTGATAGATAGGGCTATAAGGCCGCTTTTTCCCAAAGACTATAAACAGGAGACGCAGGTAATAATAACGACCATAAGTGCAGATCAGGAAAATGACCCGGCTATTATTGGATTATTAGCTGCATCGTGTGCTTTGGCTTTATCCGATATACCTTTTTTGGGACCTGTTGCCGGCGTTAGGGTGTCTAAGTTTGGAGATGTTTTGGAGACCTTTACATCCGTAGAAAAAACAAAAGACTCCAACCTTAATCTTATATTAGCCGGCACAAAGGATGCGATAAATATGATTGAAGCCGGGGCGTATGAGTTAAGCGAAGAAGAGATGGTTGAAGCCATCATGTTTGGAAAAAACAAGATATCCAAACTCATAGAAGTTCAAGAAGAAATAGTAAAACAAGCGGGAAAAGAAAAAAGAGAATACGTACCTATAGATGTTTCTCAAGAGCTTGTAAATAAAATAGAAAGCTTGGCAAGCGAAAGACTTGCTAAAGCCATAGAGATAAAAGAGAAGAAAAATAGAAACGAAGAGATTAATTCTATATTTAACTATGTAGAAGAGATAATACAAGAAGAGTTTGAAGAAGAAGAAAATCTTAAAGAAAAGGCAAAAGCTGCATTCGAGGACATAATAAAAAATCTCGTAAGAACCAAGATTATATCAACAGGCACAAGAATAGACGGAAGAGGCTTGGATGATATAAGACCTATAACCTGTGAAGTGGGCGTTTTGCCGAGAGCTCACGGTTCAGCCGTATTTACAAGAGGTGAAACTCAGGCGTTGGTAACCGTTACGCTTGGCTCAAAAGAGGATGCCCAAATCATAGACGATGTAAATGAAGAAGGTTACGAGCGCTTTATGCTTCATTATAATTTCCCTCCGTTTTCAACGGGTGAAGTTAAAAGATTAGGGCCTCCCGGCAGAAGAGAGATAGGGCATGGTCATTTAGCAAAAAGAGCGATAGAGCCTATTATTCCAAAAGAAGACGAATTTCCTTATGCTATTAGGGTTGTGTCGGATATTTTGGAATCCAACGGTTCAAGCTCGATGGCAACCGTATGTGGTTCTACTTTATCTTTGATGGATGCCGGTGTTCCCATAAAAAAACCCATAAGCGGTGTAGCTATGGGATTGATAAGCTACGGTGAGTCATATGCCATACTAACCGATATACTTGGTGATGAAGACCACTACGGCGATATGGATTTTAAGGTTGCTGGCACAAAAGACGGCATAACGGCACTACAGATGGACATAAAAATAACCGGTGTAGATGCTGAGATGCTTAAGGTAGCCTTGGAAAAGGCGAAAAAAGCGAGACTATTTATACTTGATAAGATGCTTGCAACTATAGACAGACCAAGGCTTGAATTGTCCAAATATGCACCAAAGATTAAGATGCTTACCATAGATACAGAAAAGATTAAAGATTTAATTGGTCCAAATGGCAAAACAATTAAATCAATCATAGAAGAAACAAACGTAAAAATAGACATATCTCCAGACGGCTCTGTAAATGTTTATGGCGGAGCAGACTCAAAATTGGACGAAGCGGTAGAAAGAATTAAAGAATTGACAATGGTTGTAAAAGAAGGCGATATTTTTGAAGGAACAGTGGCTCGGATAGAAAATTACGGTGCTTTTGTAAAGATATTGCCCAATAAAGACGGACTTTTGCATATTTCCCAGATATCGACAGAAAGAATAAACAACGTTTCAGATAAGCTTAAGGTTGGCGATAAGATTAAGGTCAAGGTTACGGGTATTGATAAGTTTGGTCGCATATCGCTAAGCCATAAAGCTTTATTGTCAAACGGCACATCCGATGAAAATCAAGAAGCTTAAAAAAGATACAAAAAGCATTTCTGTGGGTGTTTTTATACCCACAGGAAGTGCTTATGAAAAAGAAAACGAAAGAGGTTTAGCTCATTTCATAGAGCATATGCTCTTTAAAGGCACAAAAAATAGAGGCTATAAAGAGATAGCTGAAGATATAGATAAATTGGGCGGCGTTATAAACGCTTTTACTTCTAAGGAATATACCTGTTTTTATATAAAGGTGTTGAAAGATTTTATAGATGATGGTTTTGATGTATTAAAAGATATGATTTCTTCGTCTACCATAGACGCGCGTGAACTTGAAAAAGAAAAAAACGTAATAATAGAAGAGATAAATATGACGGAAGACAATCCCGACGAAGCTGCATTTGAATACTTTATGAAAAATGCCATAGATGGTAGTTTTGGTTGGCCGATACTTGGCACAAGGGAGCATATAAAATCCTATAAAAGGGAAGATTTGCTTAAATTTATGGGAAAATACTATAAACCTGAAGATATAATAATATCAGTGGTCGGCGATGTTGAAGATTTTGATTTTTACATACCAGATGATTTTTCCTTTAAGGAATTCTTTTCAAACGACAAAAACGATAATATGACTTTTAGGTTTAATCCGGGAAAGGATGTTATACATAGAGATATACAACAATCCAATGTTGTTTTGGGATGCGAGCTTTTTGATATATTTGATGAAAGAAAATATACAGCATATCTTTTAAACGATATCTTTGGCGGAACAATGAGTTCCATACTGTTTCAATCCATAAGAGAAGAGAAATCATTGTGTTATCATATTTCTTCATCTGTAAGGTTTTTTAAAATAGGTGGATTTTTCAGTATATTTGCAGGGACATACAAAGATAATACTCAAAAATTATTGGATGCCGTAAAAGAAGAGATTGAAAAGCTTAAAAAAGAGTATATAAGCAAGGATATATTAGAAAAAGCAAAAACGCACTTCAAGGGTTCTTATATGCTTTCTTTGGAGTCGTCATACTCTTTGATGGTAAAGCAAGGTATAGATACAATACTTTACGGCGACTATCTTAGTGAATTTGAGATAATAGATAAGGTTTGCTCTGTTAGTCTTGATGATATGGTAAATTTGATAGATTTAATAGATTTGGATAAATTCCACGTTACAGTTTTGGGTGATATAGACAAAATTACTTGGTAAGGGGATTTTTTATGACTAAAAGATACCTAATGACTCCGGGTCCAACGCCGGTTCCTGAAGATATAATGCTAAATATGGCTCATCCTATTGTTCATCATAGAACAAAGGAGTTTAAGGATATTTTTGCAGAAACAAAAAAGTTAGCACAACAGGTTTTTCAAACAAAAAATGAAATAGTTATATTTTCATCGAGCGGAACGGGAGCAATGGAAGCGTCCGTTTCTAATCTGCTTTCTGAAGGCGATAAGGCATTGACTGTTGCTGCAGGCAAATTTGGCGAGCGGTGGAGTCAACTTGTTAGGGCTTTTGGAGCAAGTGCTGTTGAGCTGAAATATGATTATGGCGATTATGCAAAGATTGAAGATGTAGATAAAGCTTTGAGTAAAGATAGCAGTATAAAAGCCGTCTTTATGCAAGCATCTGAGACGTCTACCGGCGTATTTCATCCAATAGATGAGATAGGTAAGATGATAAAAGAAAAATATCCGGATGTGGTATTTGTTGTAGATGGAATAACAGCCATTGGAGCGATAGATGTAAAAACAGACGAGTGGAATATCGATATAATGATTACAGGCTCTCAAAAAGCACTTATGCTGCCTCCGGGATTATCTTTAATGAGTGTTAGTGAAAAAGCAAAAAGAGTTATAGAGAACTCCAAAAATAGATATTACTACTTTGATATATTGAAAGAATTGAATTCAGACGGCGGAAGCTATACACCTGCTGTTACATTGATAGAAGGTCTAAATCTTGCATTTAAAAAGATATTGGACGAAGGCCTTGATAATGTATTTAGAAGGCATGAGCTTTTGGCAAATGCAACAAGAGAAGCCGCTTTGGCTTTGGGCTTGGAGCTATTTGCAAAAAGGCCTGCCAACTCTTTAACGGCTATAGCGATGCCTGTTGATTCTTCAAAGGTTATATCATTAATGAAAGATTACGGTGTGCATGTGTCAAACGGACAGGGTAGTCTTAAAGGAAAAATAATAAGAATAGCCCATCTTGGATATTTTGGTAAGCCTGATATTATTATGGCTATAGGTGGATTGGAAATAGCGCTTAAGAAACTTGGCGTTGATGCGCCTTTTGGTGAAGGCGTAAAAAAAGCTATGGAGATATTTGTTGAAGAATAGTATACCGTCAGGAGTTGTTCAATTTTTTGAGCCGATATCATCCATAAGAAGACAGACTGAAAATAGATTGATGGAACTTTTTGTCAAGAAGGGCTATAAAGAGATTGTAACGTCCCTGTTTTCTTACGAAAATACAATATTTGACGGACTCTTTGAGCCGTTAAAAACCCAGCTGTTTAAGATAATAGATAAAAACAGTGGACAGACTATGGTTTTAAGGGCAGATATTACTATGCAGATAACGCAGGCTATTATAATGGGTAATTTCGATATGCCTGTTAGGGTTTGCTATGCCGATAATATATATAGAGATGTAGAAGAGCATTCGGCTCAAAAAAGGGAGTTTAGGCAAACAGGCGTTGAACTGTTCGGGATAAAAAATGAATCTGCCGACAGGGAAGTTATGGAGCTTGCCATATCGGCATTGAAAGAGATAGGAATAAACGATTTGTGCATAAGAATATCAGATACATATATATTTGAACAGCTGTTTAAAGAGTATAAAATAGAAGATAGAGCCAAGATTAATAAAATAAAAGAGATATTGAACAAAAGAAACCTGGATTTAATTTTAAAACAGTTTGCTGATTTACCTAAGGAATTTTTGGATACTCTGATATTGCTTAACAAAAAAAGTGGGTATTTTTTAGGTGGTTATCAATATAATGATATTAGGTTTGTTGCCGAAAAAGCCATTTCTTTAGCGGAGTCATTAAAATCTCAATATGAAGATGCCCAGATTTTTTTGGATTTGTTTTATTGTGAATATCCGATGTATCATCACGGTTTGGTATTTGAGATATTTTCAAACGATACATCGCTTGTTGTGGGCGGAAGGTATGGCAATGTTACGAAACCGTTTGGAAAATACATTCCAGCAACAGGATTTGCAATCAATCTTGATGAATTAACCTATTTTCTATTTAATAAGGAGAAGAGATGAACAGATTGGTCATAGGCGCTCAATGGGGCGATGAAGGGAAAGGTAAAATAGTTGACATATTAACAAAAGATGCTGATATAGTTGTTAGGTATCAAGGTGGAAGCAATGCAGGGCATACTGTGTGTATTGATGATGAAACATTTATTTTACATCTAATACCTTCTGGTATATTACATAAAGACAAGATATGCGTAATAGGAAACGGTGTTGTAATTGACCCAAAAAGCTTTCTTGAAGAAAAAAGGACGCTTGAAGGATTGGGTGTAGAGATAGGAGAAAGGTTACTTATCAGCGAAAAAGCCCATCTTGTTATGCCATACCATAAGGAATTTGACGCTTTGAAAGAGAGTAGTTTGGGAGACGACAAGATAGGAACCACAAAAAGAGGCATTGGACCTTGTTATGTAGACAAACATGCGAGAGTTGGCATAAGAATTTGTGATTTGTTGAGTCTTGATATATTGAAGAAAAAGATAGAGACCAATGTAGAAGAGATAAATAAGTTGTGTGATGTGTATGGAATAGATAGATTTAACCATAAAGAGATATTTGAAGAATATGCGGAGTATGCAAAAGAGATAACGCCATACATAAGGAATACTGTTTATTACCTAAACGGTGTCTATAAGAATAAAAAGAAGATTTTGTTTGAAGGCGCTCAAGGTTCTTTGCTTGATATAGATTTTGGAACATACCCGTTTGTTACTTCATCCAATCCAACGGTAGGCGGTGCATTTAGCGGAACTGGGTTGCCTTATAAAGCTTTGGAAAATGTTATTGGCGTTATGAAGGCGTACACTACAAGGGTTGGAAACGGCCCATTTCCAAGCGAATTAACCGACGATGTAGGTGATAATATAAGGCAAAAAGGCGGTGAATTTGGTGCAACAACAGGAAGGCCAAGAAGATGCGGTTGGCTTGATTTGGTTGTTGTAAAGTATGCAGCTATGCTAAGCGGAATGGACGAGATAGCTATGACAAAGATAGACGTTTTGGATGGTATGGATGAGATAAAGGTTTGCACGGGATATGAATATGAAGGAAGAAAAATCGGTTTTATTCCTTCTCAGCTTGAAGAATTTGCTAAATGCAAACCCGTCTATAAGACGTTTGAAGGTTGGGATAATACAAAAAATGTGGAGTCTTATAGCGATTTACCAGATAGTGCAAAACAGTATATAGAATTCATAGAAAGATTTTTAGGAATTCCTATAACAATGATATCAACAGGTTCAAAAAGGAATGAAGTTATAACAAGATAGGGGGTTTTACTATGTGTGTATTCTGCAAGATAGTAAACGGAGAAATACCTTCAGATAAGGTTTACGAAGATGAAAATTACTTGGCGTTCAAAGATATAAATCCTAAAGCTCCCGTGCATATTTTGATTATACCAAAGGAACATATAGGTTACCTTTCTGATATTGATGCTGCAAACAAACATATCATAGGTGACATGGCAGCCATAGCAAATAAGATAGCCAAAGAGTTGGGTATAGATAAAAGTGGATATAGAGTATTAATAAATAACGGACCTGATGCAGGTCAAGAGGTTTTTCATATACATATGCACCTTTTAGGCGGTAAAAAAATGGCTTTTACCGTTTAGTAATACGGAGGTTTGTCGTGGAAATTCTTATGCTAACTGAAAAAGCTGCAAGGGCTTTGGATGAGATGGGAAGAATTCCATTTAGTGAAGATGATATTAAAAATTACATAAAGGATAAATTTAAAAAAGATATAAGTATAGAACAGGTTAAGCAGGCAATAGAAACGCTACTGGTTTCAAGCGAAAAGGAAGCTCCAATGAGAAAGTGTATATATCAAGAAAAAAAGGGCGGATATTCTTATCTGTATGCCTGCTCTTTTGGTGCAAGATGATAATAAATATTATCCACGGACCAAACCTTAATATGCTTTCAAAAAGAGAGCCTTCGCTATACGGCAGTCTAACACTTGATGAAATAAATAATTTAATATTGAAAAAAGCGCACTCTTTGAATGTAAGCGTCGATTTTTTCCAGTCAAATGCAGAAGGCGACATAGTATCAAAAATACAAAACTTATATGGCGAATCAGACGGAATTATTATCAATGCGGCTGCGTATACACACACAAGCATAGCCATAAGAGATGCGCTGCTTGCAGTCAATATACCTTTTGTTGAAGTTCATCTTTCCAACGTATACAAAAGAGAATCGTTTAGACATTTTTCTTATCTTTCTGATATCGCAGTAGGCGTTATTGCTGGATTTGGTTTTAAAAGTTACGAATTAGCTTTAGAAGCTTTGGTAAATTATCTTACGGCTCAAGAACAAGCCTGAAACCTATAAAATCATTTATTAGTCCGGGCATATAGTTGCTTCTTGCTGATAGTCGGGCATCTTTTTTTGGACTAAACCAGCTTCCGCCTCTGACGGATTTTGCCAAAGAAACATAGGGATTTATATATACAGGGTTATATTTTTTGCTTGTTTTGTAAGAGCCTTGATAGAATGTGTCGTAACACCATTCAGCGGCATTGCCTATCATATCGTATAAATCGAATCGGTTTGGTAAAAATTTGCCTACAGGTGCTGTTGCCACATATCCATCCGAACACTCAAAGGGTTTTTGTGTATAGCTTTTTATTTTTTTGTGTGCAGTCAGGTCGTATATATTTGCGTATTTGCAAGCATCTTTCGGATTTGTCCAGTATGTATCGTTTTTTTGCCCGCCTCTTGCTGCATACTCCCATTCTGCTTCAGTTGGCAGTCTGTATATTTCTTTTGTGTATATATATAACCACTTTGTGTATTTTTGAATTTCGTCCCACGATACATTGACAACAGGTTGGCTATCTTTGTTTAAGCTGTAGAGATTGCTTTTTCCGCTATGGTGTTTCTTGTTAAACATTTTAAACTGTTTATTTGTTACTTCGTATTGGCCTATAAAGAATCCATTTAAGCATACCTTATGGCGTGGGAATTCATCCTTTTTTGCAAGTTTATCGTTTTTTAATGCACCCATATAATAACATCCGGGTGGAATATAGACAAACTTCATTCCTAATGCATTTGTGTAGTGGGTGGGTCTAACAAGGAGCGACCATCTTGAATTCTCGGGTAGTCCTTTTGGGAAATCCTTAAAAACATCCCAATATATCTTTTTGTTTCTTCCTACGTCAACCAATCCTATATCGCCTTCCAAGTGCAGTTGTCTTGTTGAAAGCAGTTTATCTTTTGTGCGTATCTGTATGCCGACTACGGCTTGTTCGTTTTCATTCCCGTCTAAATCGTAATAAAAAACAAGATACGAGCCTTCCTGCTCTGCTGTTGCACTGCTGTATGATACGGCAAATGAGCTGTTTGCCGTAAAAAACAGAATAAAAATAGATATTAAATATTTAAACATTTTTATCACTCCTTATCAGTAAAATTACACCGATAAGGTAATAATTTCAAGAAAAAACAGCATTAATAATATTTTTGCTATTGTTGTAAAGTTTAGGGTAATCTATTTAAGAAATATTGCAACAATTGCCTATTGTTGACTTAGATGAAAAATATCATAGAATATTTGTTAATTTTGGAGTGTTTATGGTTTATGTTTACTATCTTTTTTGTGTAGTTGCTTATATTGTTCTTATACCTGTTATTATTGGTTTTAGCTTTGCAAAAAGACATAAAAAATCCTTTCCATCAAGGTTTTTCTTAATCAACAACCCGCCTTTTGACAAAACTTCATATTGGTTTCACTCATGTTCTTTGGGTGAGACAAAAACGCTTGCACCGATAATTAACAAACTTGAGCATGTAAATATAAGCGTTATTACAAATACAGGATATGAGCAAGCGAAAAAATTTCATAATGCCGATGTTAGATTCTTGCCGTTTGAGATATTTCTGCCGTTTTGGGTTAAAAAATGCAAATGTCTTGTCGTTATGGAAGCCGAGCTTTGGCTTATGCTGTTTTTTGTTGCAAAAAAGAGATGCAGTAAAACAATTCTGATAAACGCAAGGATTAGCGATAAAAGCTATCCTAAATATTACAGATTTAGGTGGTTTTATAGGACGCTTTTTAGGTATGTGGATATTATACACGCACAAAGTGAAAAAGATAAAGAACGACTTATGTCTTTGGGTGCAAGAAATGTTAAAGTTTCGGGCAATATAAAGACAGTCGGAGAGTTTAAGGTTACAAAAAAATATATCAATACAACAAATAAACAGCTTATTGTTGCAGGCTCAACCCATAAAAAAGAAGAAGAGATTATCCTTCAATCTGTGGATTTTAACAAGTTTGCTCTTGCTATTGTCCCAAGACACCCAGAACGGTTTGACGAAGTGTGGAAATTGGTAGAATCTTTTGCGCATAACAATAATCTAAAAGCAAAAAGGCTTGACGGTCAAACGGTGGATGCAGATATTGTTTTGGTGGACAAAATGGGCGAATTAATAAATTTTTATGCTGTAGCTGATGTTGTGGTTTTGGGCGGAGCTTTTGGTGAGTTTGGCGGGCATAATCCCATAGAAGTAGCATATTTCAATAAGCCGCTTATTAGCGGGAAAAACATATTCAATCAGCAGGCTTTGTTTGAATGCGTAGATGACTACTACTTGGTTGATAGCAACGACTTAAAGAGTGTGTTAAATAAACCTTTAAAAGCATCAAGCATAAAAAACAGAGGCTCAATTGACGAGATAATAGGCGATATTGTAAATCCTTAGTTATTTTGCTTGCGGTTATGTTGTGTTTTAATTAAAATTGTGAAAATAAGAGTTTTTAGATAGGGGGGATTTATGAGAAAATTCATAGCCGTATCCACACAAGAAGATAAAAAAAGTATATGGAAGGGACATTTCGGCGTTTCTCCCATATATAGTATTTTTGACTCAGACGGAAAGCTTATTGAGCAAAGAAAAAACCCGTATGCAGGCGGTGGAAAACATCACGATGACCCTGATTTGATAGTGAATTTTCTATCAGACGTTAAGACCTTTATAGCTAAAAATATGGGTCAAAAATCAAGAGAACGTTTAATAAAAAAATTGGGAATAGAGAGTGTTTTGGTTGATGAAGGTGATATATACGACGCCATAAATTACTACATAGAAGCAAAGAAAAATATTGATGTATTTGAAGAATGCCACGATAAATATGAAGAGTGGTTTGATAAGAATAAAGCTGTATACGAAAGCGAGCTAAAAATGCTTGAAGGATTGATACCTAAAGATAAAAAAGGCATAGAAATAGGCGTTGGCAGCGGGCGCTTTGCCTATCCTTTAGGTATTAAAGACGGTGTTGAGCCGTCAAGGGAGATGGCAAAGATAGCCATAGAAAGAGGTATTAATGTACACTACGGTTTTGCCGAAAAATTGCCACTAAAAGACAATGAGTATGATTATGCATTGATAGCTGTTACTATATGTTTTGTTAAGGATGCAATGAAGGCACTAAAAGAAATAAACAGGATTCTTAAACCAAATGGCGAAGTTATTGTTGCAATAGTTGATAAGGATAGCCGAATAGGCAAGGAATATCTAAACAAAAAGGAAAAAGGTAAGTTTTATAAAAACGTAAATTTCTTTTCAACCGAAGAGATTAAAGATATGCTTAAACAGTCTGGTTTTAGTATAAAAGCCGTTAAACAAACACTGTTTGGTGATAGTATTAAAACGATAGATAGAGCGCAAGAGCCAAAAGACGGTTATGGTGAAGGCGGGTTTGTGGCTGTTGTTGGTGTCAAGAATGGTTAGTAGTTTTGCTTTTGCTGCCAAACAGTCGTTAGAGGGCACATTCTCTTTAGTCGTTTTAATTCTTTTTTGGGTTGTTGTAGCTGCTGTTATACTGTCATTTGTTTTTGTGCCCTTTGTTTTGTTTTCCATAAAACGCGACATTAAGGAGATTAAAAAGGAAATTCAAAAGTTAAACTCAAGAGATATTCTTGACTAACATAGCATTAGGGTATAAACTCAAAAATCATGAAACTTCTTGATGCGGAGACTGAAAAAACCTACAGAGTTGTTTCCATAGAAGGCGGATGTCAATCCAAAGATAGGTTGATTAAGCTTGGTATACTGCCGGGCGTTTTAATAATACTCAAAAGAAAAGCCCCCTTAAGAGGACCTTTTATGGTTAATTTAAACGGCTCAGATATAGTGATAGGAAGAGGTATAGCCTCAAAAATAGAGGTAGAAGAAATCTTATGACGACAATTGCTCTTGTAGGTCAGCCCAATTGCGGAAAGAGCACACTGTTTAACCAAATTGCCGGATATAAGAGTCTTGCTGCAAATTTTCCAGGCGCCACCGTTACGTATACAAAGGGAACGACATATATAGATAATGAGTTGGTTGAAGTAATAGATTTGCCCGGAACATATTCTTTAAGTTGGTATGATGATGCCGAGAAAGAGACGGTAAAGGCCCTATTTTCTATGGATATAGATGTTATAGTCAACATAATAGATGCGTCAATGCTGATTAGAAGCATAGAGTTAACCCTTGAGTTGATGTCCTTGGAAAGGCCTATGGTTGTTGCATTAAATATGATGGATGAAGCAAAAAAGAAGGGTATATACATAGATGTAGAGAAGCTTGAAGAGATATTAGGCATAAAGGTTGTGCCCATCATAGCAAAAAAGGGTAAGGGCATAAAAGAGCTTTTGCAAAACATCAAGGATGCTAAAAAGCCAAGAAAAAGGTGCGTATATTCACAAAAGGTTGAAGAGAGAATAAAAGAACTTTCTGAGTGTGTAGATAAGAGCATAAAGGGTGAGCATTGGCCTTCAAAATTGTTGGCTATTAAAGCAATAGAAGGATTTAAGCCGTGTGAAGAGCTTGTGGGAAGGACCGATTGTAGTCCTATATTAAAGATTGCTAAGGGTGAACTTGAAGATGGTATGGTAATAATTAACCAAAGACATGCTTTATGTATGAATATATTTGAGCAATCTTCCAAGGTAAAAAAACCAAAAAAGAGAAGTGCGGAATCCTATATAGACGATTTGCTGATGCATCCAATAGTTGGATACGTCTTTATGTTTTTAATTTTTATAGGTATATTCTATGCCGTTTTTACAGGCGGCGCGCCTATAGAAAATCTTGTTATGGGTTTGTTTGATGATATAGATGGTTATCTTGCAACAATTATACACAACAGACTTGCATTTTCCATAGTTAAGGGAACGGTGGATGGCGTCGGTGCGGCAATGGGTATAGCGCTGCCCTATCTTTTGCCTTTTTTGTTTATTATATCTCTACTTGAAGATGTGGGTTATTTGCCGAGAATTGCCTATCTGATGGATTCAACGATGCATAGAATGGGAGTGCACGGAACGAGCGTCATACCGTTTGTTGCAGGGTACGGATGTAGCGTGCCTGCTATTATGGCAATAAGAATTTTAAAAAGTAAAAAAGAAAAGTATATATCTGCTTTTTTGGCTTCGCTTGTACCCTGCTCGGCTAGGACCACCGTGATTATGGGTCTTGTCGGTTATTTTTTGGGCTATATGTATGTCATAGGACTTTATGCCTTTAATTTATTGATAATAATGATTAGCGGTATGATTTTAAAAAAGATGCTACCAGGCATAAGCCCTGAAATGATTATAGACATACCGCCATATAGACTCCCTACGATAAAAACGCTTCTTTTAAAAACATGGCATAAGGTTAAGGATTTTGTCTATCTTGCAATACCTATGTTAATTATAGGCAGTATAGTGCTTACGCTTATATCGTATTATCAGCTAAACGGTTATATAAACAATATCTTTAAGCCTGTTTTAAGCGGGTTTTTAGGGTTGCCGGCTGCTTTGGGAGTTGTCCTAATCTTCGGTATCTTAAAAAAAGAGCTTACGCTTATAATGCTTTATCAAGCCTTGGGTTTATCGAGCATATCCATGGTAAGTAGCGCAATGAGCCCTACACAGATGCTTACCTTTACAGTTTTTGTCATATTTTACATACCGTGTGTTGCAACCATAGCCGCAATTAACAAAGAGCTTGGAGCAAAAGGAGGGCTCTTTGTTACGCTTGGAACTACCGTTTTGGCTTTGATTTTAGCATTTTTAACAAAACTTTTTGCGCCCTTGTTTATTTAAACAGCTTATTTATTAAGTGTTGAACGCCCTTTTCCACACGTTTCTTGATTAATTTTGTAGCATCTATTTTTATGTTAGGACTTTTCATATCGCCTGTTAATATTACCTTAAAGGCATTGTCTTTTATTGATACGTTTAAGCTTGTTTTTACGGTATTTTTGTCAAAATTTAAAACAGCTTTTTTTGTGTTAAGTGTTGTTAATCTGCTTTTCATATCAAAATCTAATAGAAGGGTTTTTTTGTTAATAAGTCCGCTTACCGATGTTGTTTCGTATATCTCTTTTGTTAGGTCAAATCCGTTGTAAACTTTTATCATTAGTGTCATTTTATTCGGTAAGATATGGCCTTTGTTGAATATGCCTTCGATTTTACCTTTTTTTGTAAAAATATCATAGGTTGCCCTAAAATTTCCTTTTGAGTCAAAGAAGCGTTTGTACATAAGCATATCGGTAATATCTGCCATGCTTATTTTTGTTGCTTTTAAATTCAGTTTTCCATTATTAAAAATGCCGTTAATCTTTCCGCTAAATATATTTGAGTTGAATGTTATGTTTATATTATTATTCTGCTTGTAGATATTTCCAGCTACGGTAACATTTCCCTTTAGATGTCTGTTTGTTATAAAGTATAGTTTATCCAAATCGGGAATATGCAATGTGTAGTCGCTGTCTAAGTGCATTTTTTTGATGTTAAATATAGCTTTTTTTGTGTTTAGGTTTCCGAGTGATGTTTTTAGGTTTATTAATGAAAACAAAACAGAATCTTCTATGTTTGAGCTTAAGGATAGTTTGAAAGGTATATTTCTATCCAAATTTGTTCTGTATTGTTTATTGATAGGCTTTGAATAGATTATGCCTTTTGTTATATTTAGTGTGATGTGGCCACTTTTTATGTTGTTGTTTTTTATATCGTTCAGTTCAACTCTTGTATCAAGCAGTCCGTTTGCAAATGGTTTTTGATTTAACAGTATGCATAATTTCTTGATATTTAAGTGCTTTATTGTTGCTGTTAATTGTTTTGGGTTGGAATTTTTTAGAATAATCGTATATTGAGTGTCGGAATTTGCTATGTTGCTCTGCCCTTTTACTGTTAATGTTTTATTTATTGAGCCATTAATTGTTCCTGCCGTTGAGAACTGTCCGTTTAGCGTATAGTTTTTTAGTTTAATAGAATCGTTTTTGTTTATATTAATCTTGTATATCAGGTCGGCATTTTTGGAAAGAAGGCTAAGCTGTCCTTCAATTTGAAATATAGAGCCTTTTTCATTTTTCATTAGTAGATTAATGTGAGATGGTGTCAGTCTAAATGTTTCAAGTTGCATATCTGTTTTTAATGTTTTGTTGATTTTATGTTCCACCGTGGGCTTTATTAGGTTGTTTCCAAATCCTGTAAATAAAATACCGTATGCGGCAACAAGTAGCAAAACTATAAAAATAATTATACCGAATATAAATTTTTTCATACTACACCTCCTGTATATCATTATTATACGCTTTTTTATGCCAATATCAAAGCTATATGGAAGTTATCAGTGAATTTTGCTATTATTTTAAAGATTGAAAAGGAGATTTTATGTATAGTTACGATAGTCTTGTTGAAATGCGCAAAGAAAAGCCGGCATATATGCTGAATCTATAGTTAGGCTGTATAAGTAATGAGAATTTTATTAGAGCTTCCCGCATGGCTTGGCGATGCCGTTATGTCGACAGCTGCAATAGAAAATATAGTAAAACTTAATTATGTAGATAGTATAACGATTGTAGGGAGTTTCGTTTCAATAGAAGCAATAAAAAATTTTCCAAAAGTCGATAGGGTTTTTGTGGACGATACAAAAACCAAAAATAATAGACTTTTTTCGATATATAGACTTGCTAAATCTATTGGAAAACACGATATAGCCATATCGTTTAGGAGTCATTTTTCTTCGCGTTTGCTTTTGTTTTTCACAGATACTAAGCGTAGATATTTGTTTGATAAAAAAAGATTTTTTGGCCATCAAGCCGAGCGTTATAATGCTTTTGTAAATAGCGTGTTTAATATGAATTTGGATACGGGAAACTTAAAACTTTGTTATAAGCCTAAAATATTTTCCAATCCAACAATAGGTATAAATCCCGGCGCTGCATATGGAAATGCCAAACGATGGTATCCAGAAAGATTTGCTCAAGTGGCAAATGAATTGGCGAAATATGGAGATATAATTATATTTGGCGGAAAAAATGAAATTGATATAGCAAATGATATAGAAAAAAGATTAACAATACAAAACTATAAGAATATAGCAGGAAAGACAACAGTTAGCGAGATTGTAGAGTATATTGCCGGGTTGACTCTTTTTATAACAAACGATTCAGGGCCTATGCATATAGCCGCAGCTTACAAAGTACCCACAATATCCATATTTGGACCAACCAATCCAAAAGAAACATCTCAATGGAAAAATGAAAATGGAATTATAATCAGAAAAAAACTGACGTGCAGCCCTTGTATGAAAAGACAGTGCCCGATAAAAACCCACGACTGCATGAAGCTCATAACGGCTGAAGAGGTTATCGAAAAAGCTTTGACTTTTTTAAGCGTTAAGCAATAGTTTCTTTTTCTTCCACTATTTTAGTTTTTATGGTTTCGATTAAATCTTCAAACGGCTTTAATATATTTGACCTTCTGTCTCCCGCAACGATTACGAACATTATATCGTCTCCCACGTTGAGTTTTCCGTCGTTAATCTTGACTATGATTTTTTCTATTCCTGGGTTTTCTTTGTAGGTTTTGTCTATCAATTGCTGTAGTTTTTCTTTATTGTATGAAATATTTAATGATGATACGGGTTTATTCTCTTTTTTTGATGTAGCCCTAACTATGCCGTTATGGACAAGTATCATACCTAATTTTTTAGGATTTGCCGTTTGTTTAATTTTTTTTAATTCTTCATCAAGATTAAACGTCGATATACTCATATTCACCGCCTTCAAAATTCTTAAACAGGTATCGATTGCCTTTTTTTTCTATTGTTCTATTTGGTTCTAACACTATCTTTCCACCGCCGTTTGGCAAATCAAACGAAAAGTTCGGCATACACAAGCCGCTGATATTGCCTCTTAAGGATTCCATTATGCTCAAAGCTTTTTCTATCGAAACCCTAAAATGCTCGTTTCCTTTTGCAAAATCGCAGCCGAACAGATAGTACGGTTTTATGCCAATAGCGGTTAGTTCGCAAAACAGGTTTTTTAGGGTGTTGTAGTTATCGTTTATGTTTTTTAGAAGAACGGTTTGGGACACTATAGCAATGCCTGCGTCTATAAACATTCTTGCCGCAAATCTAAACTCATCGGTAATTTCATCTGGGTGATTTATATGTGCGGCAATCCAAATAGTTCTGTATTTTTTTAACATTGCTATAGTGTCATTTCTAACACGTTTGGGATTTGCCGTTAATATCCTTGTTCCTATGCGTATAAATCGTATATGTTGTATACTTTTTATTGCGTTTAGTATTTCATCAAGCCGTTTGTCTGTTAGAAAAAATGGGTCGCCACCCGATATTAAAACCTCTCTTATTTCTTTGTGTTTTGATATGTAGTTTATACTTTCTTGCAGGTTAAACCCTTCAAAGTTTGCCCAATTGTTCTTTCTGAAGCAAAACCTGCAGTAAGCAAAACATCTGTTCGTTACGGTTAACACCACTCTATCGGGATATCGATGAATTAGACCTTCTGTTTTGGTAAACTCTTTTTCAGAAAGTGGATCGTCAAGCCCTGTATGCTTAAATTCGGAAATTGTTGCTAAGAATTGTTTTTTTATGCCGTCTTTATGTATTAACGATGAAATGTGTTTGCTTAAAAATGCCTTTGCATATTCCATAGGGTAATAGTATAATAGTTAAGGAGAATTTGCAATTATGTGTATAGAATTTAGAAACGTATCTTTAAATCTATCCAAGAAGAGTATTCTTTTGGATATCAATATAACAATAAAAAAAGGTTTTGTGTTGCTTTACGGTGAGTCGGGAAGCGGAAAGAGTTCTTTTTTGAAGTTAATCAATATGCTTTACTCTCCCACTTCAGGAAACATATTTTACAAAGGAAAGAATATAAATAGCTATCAAACAAGCATTTGGCGTTCTATGTGTATGTTGGTGCGCCAAATGCCTATGTTTGTCGAAGGTTCTGTGGTCGATAATATAAAATTTCCTTTTAGTTTTAGGGCTAATAAAGATAAGGTCTTTGATGATAAACTTTTGGATAACTTACTTGATAGATTTAAATTAAACAAAACTATACTGCAAAAAGATGTATCAACATTGTCGGGCGGAGAGGCGCAGCGAATATCTATTATAAGAACGGTTTTGCTAAAGCCCAAAATATATTTATTTGATGAGCCGACAAGCGCACTTGATGTCTATTTGCAGGACGATATATTCTCTTTTATAAAGGAGATTTCCATTAACCATATTTGTATTGTATGCTCTCATGCCAAAGAAGCTGAGAAATGGTGTGATGTTTCGTTGAGGGTTGCAAATAAAAGGGTGTTGTATGATTAAACATATCTCTTCAAGCGGTCTTTTCATATCTTATGGTATGCTGCTTATTATTATACTATTAACAAATAAAGAAAATCTAAAAATAACAAAAGATATACTGATTAGCTTTTTTAGAATGAGTGTTCAGTTGTTCTTTGCAGGCTTTGCTCTTTTATATATATTTAAGATAGATAATATTTTATTAACAACATGCGTGCTTGTTGTTATGATTTTTTTTGCATCAAGGATAGTTATCGATAGGTCAAAGGTGAGTTTTAAAAATATCACGCTCTATCTTTTTGTGTCTATATTGATATCAACAAGCTTTATACTGCTTTTTATGCTGTTTGGCGTTATAAAATTAAAGAGCTTTGATGCGCGTTACGTTATACCGCTTGCTGGTATGGTTATTGGAAATTCAATGAATTCTATGGCTATCAATATAGAAAGATTTTTCTCTAAATCTAAGGATAATAAAGAAGTGATAGAAGAACTTTTATGTTTAGGAGCAAATAGATATGAAGCATTATCGTTTATAAGAATGGATGCATTTAAAGCATCTTTACTTCCGTCTTTGTCGTCGGCAAGCGGTATGGGTATAGTGTTTTTGCCCGGTATGATGACAGGGCAAATCTTGTCGGGTATAAATCCGTTGGAGTCGGTTAGCTATCAAATAGCCATAGTTATAGCAATTGCCACGTCGGTTACTATATCAAATTACCTTATACTGCGATTTATTGAAAAGAGTGTTCTAAATAATAAGGAACAGTTAATAATTTAATAAATATTAACAAAATTTATTAAAGTTGACATAGATTAAAAAAAATCTAAAATTACATTTAAGAATTAGTTTGTAGGAGGGGATATGAATAATCTTAAAGAAAGAGCACTAAAATACCATTCAATGGGTCGTCCAGGTAAAATAGAAGTAAAAGTTACTAAACCCTTTAAAACTCAAGATGATTTATCATTAGCATATACTCCGGGCGTTGCCGAGGTTTGTTTGGATATAGCCGACAATCCTCATAACGCATATAGGTATACGGCAAAAAGCAATCTTGTAGCAGTTATTTCAAATGGAACAGCAGTTTTAGGTCTTGGTAATATCGGAGCGTTGGCGTCAAAGCCTGTCATGGAAGGAAAAGGAAACCTATTTAAGAATTTTGCTGATGTTGATGTTTTTGATATCGAAATAGATGAAACAGACCCTGATAAAATGGTTGATATTATTGCAGCTCTCGAGCCTACATTTGGTGCGATAAACCTTGAAGATATTAAGGCTCCCGAATGTTTTTATGTAGAAGAAAAACTTAAAGAAAAAATGAAAATACCTGTTTTTCATGATGACCAACACGGAACGGCTGTTATAAGTGGTGCGGCTTTATTGAATGCTCTTGAGATAACAGGAAAGAAAATAGAGGAATGCAAACTTGTTGTAAACGGTGCGGGAGCAGCCGGAATTGCTTGTGCAAAATTTTATATAACGCTTGGAATAAAAAAAGAAAATGTGTTTATGGTTGATTCCAAAGGAGTTATATATAAAGGCAGAAAAGAAGGTATGAACAAATATAAGGAGTTTTTTGCCAATGATACGGATGCAAGAACTCTTGAAGATGCTATAAAGGGTGCTGATATATTCTTGGGAGTATCAAAAGCGGACATATTAACCGAAGAGATGGTTAAGTCTATGAATGACCATCCTATTATTTTTGCTATGGCAAATCCGAATCCTGAGATTACGTATGATAAAGCCAAACACGCAAACCCAAATGTTATTATGGGCACAGGAAGAAGCGATTATCCCAATCAGATAAACAATGTTCTTGCCTTCCCATTTTTATTTAGGGGCGCTTTGGATACAAGGGCAAAACAGATAAATGATGAAATGATGATGGCTGCTGCAAGGGCTTTAGCTAAACTTGCAAAAGAAGACGTTCCAGAAAGCGTTTTAAAGGCTTATGGAGTTGAGAATTTAAAGTTTGGAAAAGAGTATATACTTCCTAAACCCTTTGACCCAAGAGCGTTAGTATATGTAGCGCCAGCTGTTGCAAAAGCTGCTATAGAGTCAGGCGTTGCTCAGGTTGAAGATTTTGATATGGATAATTATAAAGAACAGCTTATCGAAAGATTAGATAAAACAAAGGCTGTTACTCATTATATTTACAATAAGGCAAAGAGTAATCCTAAGAGAGTTGTATTTACCGAGACCACTGACCCTAATATCTTGAGAGCCGTTCAAGATTCTGTTGAAGAAGGCATTGTAAAACCGGTATTTATTGGCGCAAGAAGCTACACGAAAGAAGATGTAATTCAAAAGATTAGAGAGGTTGGATTAAAAGAGTCTATTTTAGATAAGATAGAATTTATAGACCCTATATATTACGAAAAAACTCAAGAGTATGCAGAGCAGATATTTAAAGAAAGAGCAAGAAAGGGTTTGACTAGAAAAGAAGCCGATTACCTAATGAAACACAGGCCTAATTATTTTGCCGCTATGATGGTGAGAAAGGGCGATGCTGATTCGTTAATAATTGGAGAAACATACAACTATCCATCTGTTGTAAAGCCGATTTTGCAGGTGGCTGATAAAGCTAATGCAGATAGTGTTGTGGCCGGATTGTATGTTATGATTATCAATAATAGGATTTACGTGTTTGGAGATACTACAATTAATGTTAATCCAACAAGTGAGCAGCTTGCAGTTATTGCAAATGAAGCAGCATGTTTTTATCAAGACTTAACCGATAATGAGCCTGTGGTTGCAATGCTGTCTTTCTCAAACTTTGGTAGTAACAATCAAGAAGAAGCAAAAAGAATAAGGGATGCTGTCAAGATTATAAGGCAAAAATACACCAATATTACTGTAGACGGAGAGATGCAAGCGAATATAGCTGTGGATAAGGAATTAAGAGATAAATTTTATCCGTTTAATGATTTATTAAATAGAGATGCTAATGTGTTGATATTCCCAGACCTTAATGCTGGCAATATAGCATATAAATTGTTATATAAAATGGGCGGCGCATATCCCATAGGCCCAATACTTGTCGGACTAAAACAGTCCGCCCATGTTCTTGAGATGGGTTCAAGTGCATCGGTGATAAAGGATATGATAGCATTAGCTGTGTTTGATGCTCAAAGAAAAGGTTGTAAGTAATTTTATTAGGAGGTGTTATATGTTTAAAAAAGGCGCGTTTTCTTTCATCGTAGCACTATTGGTTGTTGCTGTATTTTCCATTACATCTTTTGCAAAACCGATAGTGATTAAGTTTAGCCACGTTGTTGCTGTTGATACGCCAAAGGGAAAGGCAGCTAACTATTTTGCAAAAATAGTTAAAGAAAGAACAAATGGCAAGGTTATTGTTAAGGTTTATCCAAACGCTATGCTGTATAACGATAGAGCAGCAATTGAAGCATTGCAGATGAACGCTATTCAGATGGCTTGTCCATCAACAGCAAAATTTACAGGTTGGTTGCCGGAGTTGCAGCTTTTTGATTTACCTTTCTTGTTTAAAAACTCTGAGCATCTTCACAAGGTTATGGATGGGCCAGTCGGTCAAAAAATCCTAAAGCTTTTTAAAAGAAAAGGTATGGTTGGATTGGCATTTTGGGATAACGGATTTAAGGTTTTATCAAACAACAAACATCCAATCGTTCTTCCAAAGGATGCTAAGGGTTTGAAGTTTAGGGTTATGTCTTCTAAGGTATTGCAGGAGCAGTTTAAAGCGATTGGTGCATCTCCTCAGGTGTTGCCTTTCTCTGAGGTTTATTCCGCACTTGAGCAGGGCGTTGTTGATGGATGCGAAAATCCATGGTCAAATCTATACACAAAGAAATTCTATGAAGTGGCACCATATACAACAGAATCCTATCACGGATATCTTGGTTATGTTCTTGTAACAAATCAGATTTTCTGGAATAAGCTACCTAAGGATTTGAAAACGATAATTCTTGGATGTGTAAAAGATGCTACAGCTTACGATAGAAAAGAAGCTGAAAAACTAAGCAAAGAGCAAAGGGCTCTTATTTTGAAGAATCCAAAGGTTAAACTTGTTACTTTGACAAAAGAGCAGAGGGCTGTTTGGGCAAAGAAATTGAGAGCTATTTATCCTAAATTTTATAAAGTTATAGGAAAAGACTTAATAGAAGAAGCTATAGCAGAAGGAAAAGATATTAAGTAAAATATCATAATAAACGGGATGAAGCTTTGTCTTTATCCCGTGTTTTCTGCATGAGGTAAAATTTATGAATTTTATTGAACTTATAGATAGAAACCTGGACAAGGTGGATAGAGTAGTGATGGTTATACTCTTTAGCCTTGCTACAATCCTTGCGTTTATTAATGTTGTTTTGAGATATATTTTTGGTTTTAGTTTGGTTTGGGCAGGCGAGCTTACAACATATTTATTTATATGGGCAACTATGTTTGGTGCAAGCTACGGGTTTAAGATAGGTATGCATATGTCTTTTAATGCCTTAGTTAAGTCCTTTCCGCCAAAAATAGGAAAGGCTTTTGCTGTATTTTCTTTGAGCATTACTCTTTTTTACTTAATCATGCTTACAATATGGGGAATCAATCTTGTTAAGTTCGACTATATGACCGGCCAGGTGTCTATAGATATGCAAATACCGTTTTGGATAATCTATTTGGTTATTCCTATTACAATGGCTACAGCAGCTTGGAGAACATTCGTTAAGCTTTTGAGTGTTATAAAACTTCCGGCTGAATTAGCCCAAGAGCTTGAAGATAAAAAGATGGAAAACAGAGAAGAGGAAGGTGTAATAGAATGATAACGCTTGTATTGGCCGGTGTGCTGTTTACCCTTATTGCTATAGATGTGCCCATAGCAGTAGCTTTGGGTATGGCGGCAACCATAACGATATTTACATTTACCGATTTACCTTCGTTGGTTGTTGCTCAAAAATTGTTTACATCCATCGATAAATTTGCCTTAATGGCTATTCCGTTTTTTGTTTTGGCTGGTTCTTTTTTGTCTGAAGGTGGCACCGCTAAGAGAATTATTCATTTTGCTCATACTATGGTAGGTCATCTTCCGGGCGGATTAACAATGACAGCAATTTTGGCTTGTGCTATTTTTGCTGCTGTTAGCGGTTCGTCTCCCGCTACTGTTGCTGCTATAGGCTCTATTATGATACCTGCTATTAAAAAAGCCGGATATTCCGATACATTCAGTATAGGTTCGATTACAACATCGGGAGCATTGGGAATACTTATTCCGCCTTCTATAGTTTTGATAGTGTATGGTGTAACAGTAAATCAGTCCATAGGCGATCTGTTTTTGGCGGGCATTATACCTGGAATTCTTATTACCGCAATGCTTATGACGTTGACATATGTTATGGCAAAAAGAGCTGGCTTTACAAAGGGAAAACCAGCGCCTGTAAAAGAAAAATTAAAAGCCTTCGTCGACAGTTTTTGGGCGTTGATGCTTGTTGTGATAATTATAGGTGGTATATACTCAGGGATATTTACACCAACTGAAGCTGCTGCCGTTTCTGCTGTTTATGCGTTTATTGTTGCGAAATTTATATACAATGATGTAACGTGGGCAGAAGTACCGAAAATAATACTTACATCTGCAGCAACTAGCGCCATGATACTGTTTATTATAGCTAACGCTATGCTGTTTGCCTATTTTTTAACTATCCAGCAGATACCGCAATATTTGGCTGATTTAATTATCAGTGCTCACGTATCAAAGTTTCTGTTCTTGGCTGCCGTTAATGTGTTGTTGATTATTTTCGGAGCCTTTATGGAACCTTCAAGTATAGTTATGGTTACTGCACCTTTATTATTCCCTGTAGCTGTCCATCTTGGTGTTGACCCTATACAGCTTGGAATAATATATACAATCAACATGGGTGTCGGTATGGTTACACCGCCGGTTGGTTTGAATCTGTTTGTAGCAAGCGGCATAACGGGCAAAAGCATACAATATGTTACAAAAGTGTCTTTGCCTTGGTTTTTTACCTATTTAGCCGGTTTGCTCCTTGCAACCTACATTCCAGCATTATCAACGATAATATTTAAAATCCTATAATCCAAATGCCCGATTCTTCGGGCATTTACTTTGTTTATTGAAAAATAATATGTTTTTATATGAAAAAATGATAAAAATGGATATGATATTTGAAATAAACAAAAATAAAGTTAGAATAGTAGTTGTTATGGGTATGGTGTAGTTGGGTGTGATAGGGTATTTTAGTAAAGAAAGAAAATGAGAAACAGGTGAAACTATGGAAAACGAAAAGAGCAGTGTAAAAGATGCTTTGTGCTATATTGGTGTGGGCACGATTTATGGTTATTTTTGCGTGTTTGGCAAAAATGTAAAGATAGGTAAAAATTGTGTAATAGGCAACAATGTAATTATTCATGATGACACAATAATCGGCGATAATGTCAGGATAGATGATAATACAGTAATAGGCAAACTGCCAATGAAGGCTGCAAATAGCGCTGTTACAAAGGAACAAGAATTACCACCATGCGAAATAGGTGATGATTGTATTATAGGAACAAGCGTTGTGATATACAGAGGGTGTAAAATAGGCAAAAAAGTATTGGTTGCCGATTTATCAACAATTAGAGAAAATGTTGAAGTTGGAGACTTTACTATCGTGGGTCGTGGCGTAGCTATAGAAAACTTCTGCAAGATAGGCAAAAAGTGTAAACTTGAGACGAATGTCTATGTAACAGCATATTCTAATGTTGGTGATTATTGCTTTTTGGCTCCTGGCGTTGTTACATCTAACGATAATTATATGGGAAGAACAGAAAAAAGATTTAAAGAATATGGCGGCGTAACAATAAAAAAAGGCGGTAGGATAGGAGCAGGAGCTGTTATTTTACCGGGCAAGACAGTAAATGAGGACACAGAGATAGCAGCGGGAGCCGTTCTCACAAAAGACACAGAACCGAGAAAGATTTATGCTGGTGTTCCTGCAAAATACTTTAGAGATGTGCCGGAAGAAGAGCTGTTGGAGAATCAGTAAATGGGTAAATGGGTGGAAGAGTGAAAGAGTAGAAGGGTAGATGAGTGATGAGGACGCATAAGGATCTGGATATATGGAAAGAAGGTATTGAGTTAGTAAAGCTCGTTTATAAATTAACTGCAGATTTTCCAGATAGTGAAAAATTTGGTTTAGTAAGCCAAATGCGAAGATGTGTGATTTCTATACCAAGCAATTTAGCAGAAGGAGCCGCCAGAAGCGGTAAAAAAGAATTCATGCAATTTTGCTATATTGCTTTGGGTTCTTTATCAGAATTAGAGACTCAGATTATAATATCTAAAGAGTTAGAGTTTATTAATAGCGAAAACTACCTAAAACTTTCGGAACAAGTAGACACAATAAGAAAAAAATTACTAAACTTCATAAAATACTTGAAAGGGAAAACAAATGAAAAATAATATATTTAGTCTACCCATCAACTCGTCTACTCATACACTTGTCTACTCATCTACCCATCCACTCATTTACCCATACACCCATTCACCGATATTTTACAAAATACCAAAAGAAGGAGAAATTAAAAAATGAGTAACAATAACAATTCAACCCATCAACCCATCAACCCATCCACCAAAAACTTCGTCCTAATCGGTGCTGGTGGATATATTGCACCGCGACATATGAAAGC
>JAMOQJ010000111.1 GCA_027064065.1 Desulfurellales bacterium | reverse complement strand
AGTTTTCCTGTCATGATTTCAGCAACACTTCTAATAGTTTTTGCCCTACAAAACAAAGCCATGTCAAAATGGGTTGGTTACATATTTGTTTTGTTTTACGTTATATATATAATGGAATTATTTATTTGATTCTATAGCAACATCTACAATTTCAGGGTTTAAAACCTTTTTTACATCATCGGTTTTAATCTCAACAAGAAACCCTCTCTGTCCGCCATTTATAACAATACTATCAAACTCAAATATATCCTTTTGTGCGTATATCTTCATCTTTGTCCTTAGTCCAAAAGGCGATGTGCCGCCGACCTTGTATCCGGTATATTTTTGAGCTTTTTGAGGGTTTGCAAGCTCAACCTTTTTTGAGCCGACAACCCGTGCCAATTGCTTTGAAGATACTTCAAAATCGCCGTTCATAAGCACAATCAAAGGCTTTTTATTATTATCTTCAAAAACAAGAGTTTTGACAACCCTATGCTCATTTAGATTCAATTGCTTTGCCGATTCTTTAGTTCCACCGTGTTCAACATACTTATAAAAATATGGCTTAAATTCCACTTTGTTTGACTTTAGTTGTCTTATTGCTTGGGTTGACGGTATCTTTTCTTTTGCCATAACTACAAATCCGTTAATTTTACGCCGTTAAAACGTTTACCTAAAAAAAGCCTACCCAATTGGGCAAATTTTTCTTTAGAATCCGTTGTATAGAACTCCAATTGTCCATTTCCTTCAAATAAATCCTTATAATCATCAAGCGTTTTTGTCAATGTATCTCCTGAATCTATCAACTCTATATCGTTTGTTACCGTTTTTATCACGTTTTTTAAAAGCGGATAGTGCGTACAGCCCAATATCAAGGCGTCGCAATTCAAATTACCAAGATATCGCTTTGCCACCATGTATGTTATCTCATCGTCAATCCATCCCGATTCAACCAACGGAACAAACAAAGGACATGCTCTTTGTTCTATCTCAACATCATTATTATATTTTTTTATCTTTCTAACATATGCACCACTTGCAACTGTTGATTCCGTTCCTATCACACAAACACTTTTAAATTTCGATGCATAGCGCGCCGCAGGTTCTATAACGCCGAAAACCGGCACGTCAAATTTTTCTCTCACAATCTCTACAGCAACGCTCGATGCGGTATTGCATGCTATAACTATCGCATCTACACCAAGATTGATTAAAAATTCGGCACTCTGTAAGGAATATTTTATTACCGTATTACTCGATTTTGTGCCGTATGGCAATCTTGCCGTATCGCCGAGATAGACAATATCGGAATTAAATTTGTTTAGAATATGTTTTACAACAGTTAATCCACCTACCCCTGAATCGAATACGCCTATCACAAATTTACCTTTCCGTTTATGAGTTTACACAAAAAGAAACTACCGTCGGTTTGAAAATGGTTTATGCATGCATAATCTTGAGATATTTTCAGGATGGACTTTTCGCTCATCTCAAGCAGATGGGATATAAAAACCCTATTTACGCCGCCATGAGCCACAATTAAAACATTTGATTTAATATCAAGCAGCGTATCGTCGATAAAATCCAACACCCTTTGTCTTACATCTGCAAAACTTTCGCCATTTTTAACCTTATAATTAAACGGGTCTTTCAAAAATGCCTTAGCATCGTTTGGATATAACCTTTCTATCTCTTCCCAAGACAGAGATTCAAATATGCCAAAATTCCTTTCCCTGATTCTTTCATCGTATAAAATTTTTGCTCTATTTTTAAATTTCTCTGCAACAACAGAGCATCGTTTTAAAGGTGAAGAAATTACATATTCTATATTCTTATCTAAAAAAAATTCGTATATCTTATTGGCTTGTTCATACCCTTTTTTAGACAAACCGACATCAATAGTTCCGTTAAAAACGTTCTTATCGTAATTTTCAACTTCTGGATGCCTTGTTATATATATATTGAGTATTTTATCTTTAAAAAGATATTTCGTCTTTTTTTCCATTAAGATATCTCCTGTATACGCTTATAACTATGCCTATCATTATTCCCTGAACTATTAAACTTGTTCCTCCGTAACTTAAAAATGGCATAGTTATACCTTTTGGCGGCATTAAATCTAAAACACTAAAAAGATTCATTAATGATTGATAAGATAGTAAAACACCTATCCCAAATGTTAGCATCTTGCCAAAGGTATCCCTGCATTTGTTTGATATGGAAAATATAGACAGCAAAATAGATAAAAGGAGAATAATAACCAAAGCTATACCAAAAAATCCAAAATCCTCACCTATTCCTGCAATTATGAAATCATTATAAGAATCCGGTATAAACAGGTTTTTATAATTACCCACACCAATACCATGACCAAACATACCGCCTGAGCCTATTGCTATCAATGATTGTTCAACCTGAAAGGTAATCTTTTTTGTTATAAAAAAATCTATAACTCGTTCAAGTTTGCTAGGGTGAGAATATATAATCATACCCAAAACAATAATAGAAGGAAAAAGCAACTGGGCAATTTTTTTTACGCTATATCCCGCAACATACATCATAGTTAAAAACGTTACAAGAATTAAAAATGCCGTCCCTACATCAGGTTCAAGCGCTATCAGAAGAAAAAAGATACCAACAACAAACGCAACAGGCGCAATGCCTCTTATTCTATCCATATAACTTTCTTTCCTTGATATAAAATCGGCTATATATACTAGAATAACAAATTCAGCAATTTGAGATGGTTCAAATTGGACACCAAACCTAACCCATCTTGTTGCCCCTCTTATCGATACACCATATTTAGAATATATTAAAAGCAAAGAACCCAAAGATAAGAAAACCAAGAATGGCGTTATCTTTTTTATCAGTTTATAATCCAATGCTGAAAAAAACATGGTCGCCAAAAGCGTTATCGACACATATAAAAGCTCTTTTTTAAGAAAGAAATTTGCGTCATTCAAATGAGTATAAGCAAAATACCTTGAAGACGACCAAACTTCAACAACACCTATAATTAACAGAATAAAATAGGGAATTAAGAGAAATGTTAATTCATATTCCCGGCGTATTTTCATAGTAATCTTTATATGCTTCAAACTCTTTCTTGAATGCTTCCCCTCTTTCTTCAAAATTTTTATATGGTTTACAGCTTGCTCCACCCGGACTAAACAATACAATATCTCCCTTGGCTGCTACCTCAAACGCCGCAACAACAGCGCCTTTAATATTAACTGCCGGTAATGGAATGGGTATTAATTTTTCAAGGTCATTCATTAAATATTTTTTATCTTCTCCATAAACCACAACAGCTCTGGTTTTCTCTTTTAGCAAATCTACAATCTTGCTAAACGACTCACCCTTATATTTACCACCCAAAATTAAGACTATATTATTGCCTTCAAATGAATTAAGAGCATTTACAACTGAATCTATATTGGTGCTTTTTGAATCGTTATAATATTTAACGCCATCAATCTCACCAATAAACTCTAATCTGTGCGGTAGGTTTTCCATCTTTTCCACCACCTCCTTGGTTATTTTGCCGTTTAAATTGCATATCCTTGATACAAGCATAGAAACGGCTATATTCTCGGCATTTCCATAGCCGAACAGTCTAACATTTTTTATTATATCTTTGCTTTTATAATTTACAACCACTTTATCAATACCCAAAAAACAATCGCTGTTTTCTCTATTTCTTGAAAATTCAAGCAGGGTTGCCTTTCCATTGTAACTATAATCATCTTCACTATTTTTTATAAAAAAACAGTCTTTATCCTGATTCTTAAATATATTTAGTTTTGTTTTTTTGTACTCATCCAAAGAGCCATGCCATTTTAAATGGTCAAATCCTATATTTAAAATAGATGCTATAAACGGTTTAAATGTGTCTATAAACTCAAGCTGATAACTGCTTGCTTCCACTATCAAATAATCCAGATTGTCATTTTCCAACACGGCTTGCGTTATAGGATATCCATAATTTCCACAAGCAACAGCCTTTTTATTGTTTGCTTTCATAATTTTTTCTATCAATGATACAGTTGTTGTTTTCCCGTTTGTGCCGGTTATTGCAACAACAGGACATTTCGACAATCTAAAACCCAACTCCAGCTCGCTTATTACAGGAATATTTTTATTCAAGGCATAAACTATGAAAGGATGGGATTTTTTTATACCGGGACTAACGACAATCTCATCAAACTCAAAATCATAAAACTTTTTAGCGTCTTTTCCAAAGAAGGATTTATCTATATTGCTTTTTTTTAATCCTTCGTCAAAAACATATATATCGCAACCTTGGGTTTGTAAAGCCCTATATGCCGCTTTGCCGCTTACACCATATCCTAAAATTGCTACCCTTTTCATAATTACCTCAACTTCAAAGCCGTAAGCGAAACTAAAGCCAAAAATAGTGATATTATCCAAAATCTAACTATAATCTTTGATTCGGGCCACCCTTTTAATTCAAAATGGTGATGAATGGGCGCCATCCTAAAAAGCCTCTCTCCTGTAGTTTTATAACTCGCCACTTGAAGAATAACCGACATAGTTTCAAGAACGAATATACCGCCGGCTATGGCAAGCACTATCTCTTCCTTTATAGCAACGGCAACCATACCTAAAAAAGCACCAAGCGCCAATGAACCTGTATCGCCCATAAACACTTCGGCTGGATAGCAGTTATACCACAAAAAACCCAATAAAGAGCCGGATAGAGCCGCAAGCAAAATACTAACTTCGCCAACACCTTGAATATGCGGTATATGTAAATAGTGTGAGAATATAGCATTTCCCGAAAGATATGCAAATATAATTAAAGGCATAATGGTCGTAAGTGAAGGTCCTGTTGCAAGCCCGTCAAGTCCGTCGGTTAGATTTACAGCATTTGATGCGCCAACTATAACAAACGTAGCAAAAGCAATATACACATAACCTATATCAAATACGCCGTTTTTCACAAATGGTATATACAAACACCCGCTACAATCAGATAAATACGATTCAGCCACAAATATTAAATAAGAAATCAAAAAGGCACTCGCAATCTGCAATATTATCTTTGTCTTTGCCTTTAGACCGTTGTTTTTACCTCTTTTTATCTTTAAATAATCATCCAAAAAACCTATCATTACAAACAAAAATACGCCGACAAGCAAAATCCAAGCTATCAAATTATCCAACCTAACCCACAAAAACGACGACACAAAAAAACCGCTCCATATTATTATGCCGCCTATGGTTGGAGTTCCGGCTTTTTGTTTATGGCTTTTGGGTTCATATCCCTTAAATTCATCCTTAATTTGCAGTCTTCTCAAATACGGAATAAACCTATTAGCAAACCATAACGAAAAAAACAGAGCCGTAACGCTCGCCATTATAGCCCTAAAGGTTATATAATGAACAACGTTAAATGGACTGAATATATGTATGAGTTTCTGATAAAAAATATAGTAAAACATCTATACTTCACCCTTTAAAAGAAAAAATATCTCTTCCATCTTCATTCCTCTTGAGCCTTTAATTAATATTGTATCGTAATCTTTGTATATAGACTTCAGCGTGTTTGCAATATCTTGTTTATCCCTAAAAAAATAAGCCTTCACGTTCGATTTTGCGCTTTCATATATATAATAAGCGTCGTTTCCATAGGCTATCAAATCCACACCCAATTCTTTAATAAAATCGCCTATCTCTCTATGCAAAGAAGAAGAAAATTCTCCAAGCTCTAACATATCTCCCAAGACAGCCAACGCCCTACCTTTTTTGTTTTTTAAAACATTTAGGGCATATTTAACAGAATCTGGATTTGCGTTGTAACAATCTAAAATAAATTCTGTATTATCCACAATTTCCGTTTGCATCCTGAATTTGGGTTGCTCAAATTCCAACATCGCTCTATTTATGTCGTCTTGCGTTATTTTATCGTTATACGTAATTGATGCAGCTATTGATATAAGTATGTTATATATGTTTATCTTGTCGTTATTTAAATTAAGTTTTATAATTTTTCCAAACACAGACAATTCTACGCCGTTATCGGTAACCTTATTAACATAAACATCTGCCAATGGATTTATCGCAGAACACTTAACGGCGTTTCTTTTATTAAAAGCCTTCCTTAACCACAAATCGTCGTAGTTATAAATAACTAGCGTATCGAAAGAAACTATCGACGTTTTTTCACTTAAAATAGCATCCATAGAGCCGAAATTGCCTATGTGCGATTTGCCTATATTTGTAAAAACAGCAATATCAGGCTCAAAAAAGGTTTTTATGTCGGATATTTCGCCTTGATGGTTCGTTCCTACTTCAACAACGCATACCTTTTCGTCCTTTATCGATAGAAGCGTCTTTGATACGCCTATAAAGTTATTCTCGTTACTCTTGGTTTTGCAGCATTGTTCTTTTTGAGATAATATCGAACATATCAACTCTTTAGTCGTCGTTTTTCCGCTTGAGCCCAGAACGGCTATGGATTTTGCCTGCGATTTTTCATAAACCAGTTTGGCAAGTTTTTTTAAAGCGTCGTATGTATTATCAACCAAAAGATACGGATATTCTACAGGTTTTTCGACTATGGATAGATACGCTCCGTTTTGTATGGCTTCAGGAATAAAGGCGTGGGCGTCGTGATTTTTACCAACCAAAGCAACAAATATATCGCCCTTTTCTATTTCTTTAGAGTTTATCTTTACGCTCTTAAACAACTCGTTTTTTATGTTATTTCTATCTTTTGGCTTTATAGATTCTTCTATCTCTTTAAGTTTTATACCTTCCAATGTTTCCTTATCACTTCCCTATCGTCAAAGTGTATGGTTTTATTATTCAATATTTGATAATCTTCGTGTCCTTTGCCCAAAATCGCCACGATGTCGTTTTTATTTGCCATATCGAGAGCACTTATGATTGCCTTTTCTCTGTCTTTTTCAACAAAGATATCCCTTTTTCTGTTTATGCCGTTTAGTATATCGCCTATGATTGCGTCAGGGTCTTCGCTTCTTGGATTATCGCTTGTTACTACAACAATATCGGCTAATTCATCTGCAACCTTACCCATTTTTGGTCTTTTTGATTTATCCCTATCTCCACCAGCTCCAAATACGACTATAAGCCTACCCTTTTTTATCTGTTTCAATGTAGACAAAACATTCTCCATGGCATCATCTGTATGGGCATAATCCACAACGGCATACATACCGTCTTTTTTAAAAAACTCCAACCTTCCCGGCGTATTTTTAAAATTCCTTATACCGTTTTCTATCTCTTTTAAATCCTTATTAAAAAAAGTAGCAACCCCTACGGCGCACATTATGTTATATATGTTATATTTGCCTATGAGATTAGATTTTATATAAACGGTTTTTCCAAACACACTTAAATCCATCTCTATCCCATCTATGCCAAAATCGTATCTTTTGGGATATATATCAGCGTTGTCAAAAAAACCGTATGTAATAGAGTTGTTGTCGACTATATTTTTCGCATAGTTATCGTCTATATTTACAACCTTTTTATCGCTTTTTTCAAAAAAAGACAATTTGGCTTTTGCGTAGTTGTCCATAGTTTTATAGTAATCGAGATGGTCTTGGGAAATATTGGTAAAAACCTTAAGTTTAAAATCAACACCTGCTATTCTATTGAGCGTAATTGCGTGAGATGATATCTCCATAAAACATTTTTTTGAGCCGCACCTTACCATTTCGGACAGTATTTTATGAATATCCAACGATTCCGGTGTTGTATTGTTTAATTTATAAAGCCTATCACCAATAGTATAACCCGTCGTACCCATTATCTCGCTATCTTTAAAGATAGAACGCAACAGATATGTCGTTGTTGTTTTGCCGTTTGTTCCCGTTATTCCGACAACGTCTATCTTTTTGGAAGGCTCTTTAAAAAAAGCGGAAGATACCCTTCCCATACATTCCTTAACGTCAAAAACCTTAAAGCAACGGGCGTCGTTATGCTCTTTTTCGCTTAAAACGTATATGTTTTTATATCTTCTTAATAAATCTTTGACAAAAACATTTCCGTCAACGCTATGCCCTTTAATTGCAAAAAAAAGAGAATTTTCTTTGACTTTTCTTGAATCGTAGGTAAGAAATTCTATTTTGTTATCTTCTTGAACGTTAAAAGAGCAAACCTCTCCTATATCTTTAAGTTTCAAGGTGCACGCTCCGTTTCAAGTTAAAAATTAAAGTCCCCAATCTCTTAAATATCTAAAATCTATATTTATGGTTCTTTTGCTAATCTTTGCTATAATAGGCGGCAATCTTTTAAACTGATTCCTTCTAACCCTTTCGTAGATACCGCTAACCAACTCTTTGGAAAATCCTAATTCTGTAACCTCGTCCACTGAATACCTTAAATCAAAAAGATGATAAAGTATAACATCAGCATCGTCATAAGAAAAACCCAGTTCATCTTCATCACTTTGACCAACCCATAAATCCGCCGACGGTTTTTTCTCTAAAATGGTTTTGGGCAATTTAAAATACCTTGCAAGCTGATAAATCTGATTTTTATACAAATCGCCAATCGGGTTTAAGCAAGAAGCCATATCACCATACCAAGTTCCGTATCCCAAAAGCAACTCCGTTTTATTGCTCGTTCCCACAACAAGCGCATTGAGTTCAGAAGAGTGGTCAAAAAGCGTTATCATTCTCATCCTTGCAAAGACATTTCCCTTTCTAACGTTGCTCATATCTTCAAAGTAGCCTATATAGGCATCTGCCGGTTTGGTTATTTCAAAGATTTTATAATTTATGCCAGTATCTTCGACAACCTTCATCGCATCGCTCAAACTTTCCTTGCTTGAGCTTTTATACGGCATCATTATACCGTATACATTCTCTTTGCCCAATGCCTCTTTGGCAATGTATGCAACCAACGATGAGTCTATTCCGCCTGACAATCCCAAAACGGCTTTTTTAAGACCGGTTTTCAATATCTCTTGACGCGTAAATTCTATTAAATAATTTGCTACAATATTGCAATCAATCCTTAGTTTATCAATAAGCATACCTTGCAACCTCATTTTTTAATATGGGCATTTTGGATTTTGCCTTCAATACTAAACGCTCATCAAACTCAACTATAAGCATCTCTTCTTTAAACATCTTCGCTTCTTTTATGATATTACCGTCTGTATCCATCACAAAGGAGTTTCCAAAGAATCCGACGCCATCTTCAAAACCAACCCTGTTTGCAAATATAGCATAACTACCAGACAATTGAGTAAAATTAGAGCAAACGGATTTCCACAAATCCGGCTTAATACTCTTTGAGTCCATCCAAAAAGGACTTGCCGACAAAATTATCAATATATCGGTATTATTTTGAAAAGCTATATCTTGTGCAGATATATGGAAAGAATCTTCGCATATAAAAAGCGTAACCTTACCAAAATCTGTTTCTATCGTATCTATGGTATCTCCGCTTGCAAAATACCTTCCTTCTTCAAACATACCGTAATCAGGCAAAAAATTCTTTCTGTAATTGTAAACCATATTGCCTTTTGAAAAATACAGAGCGCTATTATATGTATATCCGCCATCTTCTTCAACATATCCAAAAACTATATCTATATCTTTGCTTTTTTGTTTTACTTCATCAAAAAAACTATCGTCGCTTTTTAAAGCAACGTCAAACACTAAATCTCTTAACCCATAACCACTTAAGGCAAGTTCGGGAAAAACAACCATGTCGCACTTGTCGTATATTGCTTTATCTACATAATTGCTGATTTTTACGATATTTCTGTCAATTTTACCCAAAATCGTATCTATCTGACACAAAGCCACCTTCATAAACTACTCCATCTTCATATTAATATCCACCCACAAGGCGTGATGGGTTATAGCGCCTATAGATATATAATCGACACCGGTTTTTGCAACGTCGACTATGTTGTTTTCGTCTATATTGCCGCTTGCTTCGAATATTACCCCGTTTGATTCATATTTTGTTATTATGTTTGCCATTTCTTCTATATCCATATTGTCCAACATCACTATATCTGCGCCATTTTCTATTGCTTCCTTAACCATCTCTTCATTTTCGCACTCTACCTCTATCTTCGACGTAAATGAAACAGTGCTTTTTACCATACGTAAAGCGTTTGCCACTCCGTTTGCGTCTTTTATGTGGTTATCCTTTATCAAAACGGCATCAAACAACCCTACTCTATGATTTATGCCGCCACCTACCCTTACGGCATATTTTTCGAAAAATCTAAAGCCCGGCGTCGTTTTTCTTGTATCAACAATCTTTGCTTTATAATCCTTTATTAAATCAGATAGTTTTTTTGTTTTTGTAGCAATACCGCTCATTCTCTGCATCATATTAAGGCAGATTCTTTCAAGATAAAGAAGCGCATAGTCCTTTGATTCTATCCTTGCTATCTCTTCTTTCTTTCTTACAAATTGACCGTCTTTTTTATATAATTCTATACTAAACTGCTCATTCATAATCTTAAAAAGCGGCTCGATAAAAACAGAACCAGCCAAAATCAAATCCTCTTTTGCCCTTATAACAGCGCTTTTTGTCTTGTTATCGCATATAGCCTCACTTGTTAAATCGGCAAAATATGCATCTTCAAGCAGATAAAACCTAAACAGTTCTTCCAAGAAAACAGGGTTCATCTATACCCTCTTTATCTCAACCATTCTCTTGATGGGCTCATAGGCTTTTTCCATAATCTCTCTATCTAATGTTATCTCGTATCTTTCAAGTTTTAAGGCATTGTATAAATCTTCTATTTTGGTTTTTTTCATATTTTCACAGATAGAGCTTTTTCCTATTATGTAAAACTGCTTGTCTGTTGTCGTCCGTTTTAACTCAAACAAAACGCCTTCTTCTGTTCCTATAATAAATTCATCCGCGTCTTCGTTTTGCGCATAATTTATAATACCTGATGTTGAGCCTATAAAATCGGCTGCGTCTCTAACGGCTTTGGGCGATTCTGGATGAACGGCAACCCTTGCGTTTGGATGCTCTTTTTTTAAGTTTTCAAGTTCTTTTAAACTAAAAAGCTCATGGGTCGGACAATATCCATCCCATAGATAAACATCTTTATCTTTTACATTTTCCTTAACGTATTCGCCGAGATTTTTATCCGGCACAAATAGTATTTTGTCTTCTTTCAAACTTTGGACAACGTTGACGGCGTTTGCCGATGTGCAACATATATCCGATACACTTTTAACATCGGCGTTTGTGTTTACGTAGGATACCACAACGGGATTTCCAAGCTCTTCCTTTTTCTTTAGCACTGCTTCTTTTGTAGCCATATCAGCCATAGGACATCCAGCATCAAAAACAGGAAGCAAAACCTTCTTTTTGGGCGATAGTATCTTCGCCGTTTCTGCCATAAACTTCACACCACAAAATACTATCATATCAGCATCGGTATCTTTAGCAATCTGAGCCAAAGCCAAAGAATCACCTATAAAATCGGCAATTTCTTGAATCTCGCTACGTTCATAGTAGTGAGCCAGTATCACAGCGTTTTTTTGCTTTTTCAAAACTTCAATTTCAGATTTCATTTTTCTTTTTCCAACCCCTCAAAAAATAACTTGCAAAAGAATATTAAATAAACAACCTAAAATCAAGAAGTAAATTTTTAATTACTAAATCAAAAGCCGATACAATTAATCTACATAGTCAAATTTTCCTTCGTTAAGCAAAATTTTTAATATTTTATGACAGCATACATATAACACATATTAAGAAAAATACCAATCTTGACCATATAACAATTCACTTGACAATACAAAAATAATTTGTATATTTGTCTTGCTTTTAGTTTTGAAGGGCCCATAGCTCAGTTGGCTAGAGCCACCGGCTCATAACCGGTTGGTCCCAGGTTCGAGTCCTGGTGGGCCCACCAAGTTTTTTATTAATGGATGTTACTAAAGTAATTGAGGTTCTTGAAGCATACTTTCCTTTATCCCTTCAAGAAGGCTGGGACAACTCAGGCCTTCAAATTTCTCCCAAAGATAGTTCTATAAAAGGCATTTTACTAAGTTTGGATGTTGGTTTAGACACTATTGATGAAGCGATAGATAACAACTGCAACCTTATAATAGCACACCATCCCTTAATATTCTCTTCAACAAAAAAGATATATAAAGACTTCTATCCATACAATGCCATACAAAAAGCCATCAGACACGGCATAGGCATTTATGCCTTCCATACCAATCTTGATATAGCAATAAACGGTTTAAACGATTATATATGCAAACTACTTGAATTAGAAAATGTAAAAATAATAGAAGAATACCCACCTTTGCGCATAGGCAATTTAAAATCAACAATGCCTATTGAAGAAGCTGTATCTTACATAAAAAATAAACTTGGTGCAGAATGTGTAAAATTTGTAAAAGGCAATAGCAAACCAATTAAAAAAATAGCCATATGCACAGGAAGTTGTGCCGATATGGTCTATGAAATTAAAGATTTGGATTTTGATTTGTTTTTAACAGGCGACCTGAAACATCATACGGCATTTTTTGCAAAGTATAGCGGGATAAATATGGTTGATGCAACCCATTTTCATACGGAAAAATTTTCTAAAAATATCTTATACGATACACTAAAAAAAGAAATAAATGACATAAAGTTGATAATCAGTAAAAAAGATTCAATACCATGGTTTTATAAATAAGGGAGGTGTAATTTGAATACAGATTTAAAAAATTTATTGAATATTCAAGAATTCGATAAAAAGGTAGCGCTTTTGGAAGAAGAGCTCGACAAGATAGAAAAGAAAGAAGCTAAGATAGTAGAAGTTATAGACGTAAAAGCAGAGCAACTAAAAAACGCCAAGGAAGAAAAAGAAGAAATAGAAAAAGACAAAGCATTTAAGGAAGATTTATTAAACGACACACTGGAAAATCTAAAAAAATTAGAGGTAAAGCTAAATAGCGCAACAAACGAGAAACAGGCTCAAGCGGTTAACACAGAAATTGACATAGCAAAAACAAACAAAAGCGTGCTTGAAGAAAAGATAGTAGCGCTTGAAGAAGATATAGAACTAAAGGAAAAGGATATTAAAGAGCTTGAAGATAGATATGCTCAACTTCAAAAAACACTTCAAGAACACAAAACAAAGTTTAACGAAAGAAGAAAACAGATAAAAGAAGAAATAAAACAGATAAAAGAAAACAAAGAAAACCTCATAGACAATATAGACGAAACGCTTCTGCATAAATATGAAAAGTTAAATAAATGGACTAAGGGAACAAGCATCGTTCCGGTCAGACAAGGCGCTTGCTATGGATGCTTTATGAAATTAACACCGCAAACAATCACAAATTTAGAAGAGACGGATGATATAATATTCTGCCCAAACTGCGGAAGAATGTTATATAAAGAAGAAAAAACAGATAGTGAAAACGATTGAATTTTTTAAAAAACTAAAAGAATTGGGCTCTATAGAAAAAATTTTATCAGAATATCCCGACTTAAGCAGTAAAGATATCGATATCTTTTTTGATGAAGTTTTTCAAATCCTATCAAAAAAAGATAATAATAATTATGAACTATTTACTGATGGTGCTGCTAAGGGAAATCCCGGTGATGCCGGTATAGGTTTTGTAATAAAAAAAGAAGGCACGGTTATTGATAGTCATTCAAGCTATATTGGCAAAACAACAAACAATGTAGCTGAATATACAGCGTTGATAGAAGGATTAAAAAGATTGCTATCGCTAAATATAAAAAACGTAAATGTATTTAGCGACTCGGAATTGATGGTAAAACAGCTAAATGGTGAATATTCAGTTAAAAATGAAAGACTAAAAGCATTATACAATGAAGCCATACAACTTATAAAACAATTTGACAAATTCAAACTATCTCACATACCAAGAAATCAAAATAAAGAAGCAGACAGTCTATCAAAACAGGGGTCATTGAATCATTCCACATAATAGAATGTAAGTTTATATAAAAACGTTGCATATATATTTAACCTATCTATATGTAATCTTTTAGGAAGCGGCGGAAAAGGCGCTGCTTCTTTTATTGCGTTAACGGCAGCTTCATCAAGCAGTCTATATCCGCTTGAATTTATTACCTTTACCCTGCTCACATCTCCATTTTTTTCTATGGTAAATATCAACAACAACCCACCCTGTTGATTGTTTAAGCGTGCTTCTTCAGGGTAGACCCACGTATTTTGAACCTTATCCTTTATATGCTTTAGATATGAAGCATATTTAATTGATTGAGTGCCTATAGAGACGGTTGCTTCTTTTGTTGTATTTTTATATTTATAATATTTTGACTCTCCAAACTGAAAAACTTTTTTATTGTAAGTGTCGACATAATTTTTATTATAAAGCTCTCCTTTAATCTTAAAAGGCTTGATTGTTTTGGAGTTTGATTTTATATTACCCTTCTTTTTAGCAATGTTTTTAGTTTTAGATTGTCTCTTTTTTTTAATTGCTAAAACAGCGGGCAATTTTTCTTTTTTGGAAAATTTTTTAGCATTAGCTTTTTTTGAAATATTTGAAGCTATCTTATGCGACTCATTTTCTTTTGAACGGTTTTTATTCTTAGGTAAAACAACAATATCAACAAAATAATGCTTTTTATTCAGCTTTGTCTTATGTAAACCCTTTTTCATAAAGATAAATCCCAAACCTATCAAACATATATGCAATAAAAAAGATAAAACAACAGCCAAAACGACAAGTCTGTATTTTTTCATAAAAACAAATATATAATTTTCGAAAACAAATACCAACTATTTTTGCTTGGCGTCTATCGCAATAATCACCGTTTATAAGCTCAGATTTAATCTTTGCTTCAATCTCCCTTGCTAAATTAAGAGTTCCTACAACCGTTTTAGTTATCGTCATTGCACTATAGGTTGCCCTTATTACGTATTTCTATTGCCTTAGCTGTTCTTTGCAACTTCTGCATACTTTATTTTTAACGTTTTAGTCGTTTCCTAGTTTTTATGGGATTTTTTCCTGTAGATATTGTGTAGATTTAGTCTCAATTTGGTAGGTATTTTTGGACTTAATAGCAAGTTTTTATTTGTTAATTATAATATGAAAATTAGAATAAATAAAATGAAAATTAAAACTTTTTTAAATTTTCCAAACTTTAGAATTCCTTATCAGTAAAGCATTTTAAAACAATCTAACCAACATAGAAAAACTTTGACGTTTGGACTTCCTTTTGCTAAACTTGCTATCGGAGAGGTGGCCGAGTGGTCGAAGGCGGTTGACTCGAAATCAACTGTACGCATTAAGCGTACCGCAGGTTCGAATCCTGTCCTCTCCGCCATTTTAGGAGTTTTTATGAATCTTTTCCTTATCGATGTCGACAACACGCTTTATCCAAAAGAGAGCGGCATATTTGACTTAATAGACGAAAAAATAAATGGATATATGCACGAAATTCTCGGTATGAACAGCGAAACGGTTAATAAAACCCGTATAGAATATTGGAATAAATATGGAACAACAATGTCAGGTTTAATAAAACATTATGACATAGACCCATACCATTTCTTGGAATATACGCACGACATAGATATAAAAACAGTTATACAACCAAACAAACAGCTATCAGAAAAACTAAAAAGCATACACGCTACCAAGATAGCCTTCACAAACGCTCCCAAAAAACACGCCGAGCAGGTTTTAGACGCTTTGGGCATAATAGATAATTTTGTAGATATATTTGACATAATCAGCGCAGACTTTATAGGAAAACCCAACAAATATCCATACGAAAAGATAATGAATATAACAAAAGCAAAGAACTACGCAATGGCAGATGACTATGAAAAAAATCTAAAAACCGCAAAGGAATTAGGCATATTTACAATTCTAATTGGCAAAAATAGTTCTGAAATCGCCGATTTATGTTTTGAAAAATTTGAAGATATACCTGACTATATACTAAATAAGAAGTAACAGCTCTCTTACTATGCTTGCCGCCGTTATGCTGGATACTCCGCTTTGATCATAATGAGGCGATAACTCAACAATATCAGCACCTACTATATTAAGAGTCTCAAATAAAAACAAACATTCCAACAGTTCTTTATATGTAACACCGCCCGGCTCTGGCGTTCCTGTGCCTGGGAAAATTGACGGGTCTAAAACATCCAAATCCAAACTCAAATACACAGGTTTATTTCCGATTTTTTGAATAAATTCCTTAGCTTTATCAAGATTAAATAGACACATATTTTCATCTCTATACGGAAGCAATAAATCTTCTCTATTTAAGCTTCTAATTCCAAGCTGATACAAATTATCAAACCCTACAATTTCAGCCACCCTTCTCATAACTGTTGCATGGGATAATTGTTCTCCTCTATAGCTATCTATTAAATCACTATGAGCGTCTATATGCAAAACTACCAATTCTTTATATTTTTCCTTAAATACCCTTATTAAAGGATAACTTATCAGATGCTCTCCACCAAGAAAAACGGGTTTCTTTCTTCCATAAATTATCTTTTTTGAAAAAGACTCTATTAAATCAAGGTTTAGATTTTTATCTCCGAAACTTAATGGCATATCGCCCAAATCGCAAATCTTTAAATCTCGCAAATCTTTTTTTTGGTAAGGGCTATATGATTCTATGCCGTACGATGCTTCTCGGATTGCATTAGGGGCAAAGCGAGAACCGGGACGATAAGAGGATGTGCCATCATACGGCACACCCAAAAGAACTATATTAGCTTTCTTAAAATCGTGATTTGCGCAATAGAAATCCATCTATTCCCACCACAAAGCAACGCAGGCAAATGCAGCTCCGTGATTTTCAACCGTATGGCTTACGGCTATGCTTTCTATTTTATCTATCTCATACCCTCTATATTCCATACCCCATTTTGCCATTTCTATAACATGAGACTCTGCTTCTTCCTTTGTGATGCCGTAATCCTCATATTCCATAATAAGACCGTTTTTTGTTTTGTCTTTTGGTATTGCTATGGCAACGGCAGCAGAAATAAGCTCTCCCTTTTTGCTGGAAGAAATAGCAGCATACGCCACAGGCACCAAATCACCTAAAGGAAGCTTAATATCATCAACCCTTTTGCAATGTGGCGGCAAAATAGAGCTCATTTTCACCAAATTTGTATTGCCAACGCCGCTTTTAAGTAAAGCAACATCGAACGCATTAAGTTCAGTCAATCCTTCGGCATTAGCCGCTTTTATCATATAAATATTAGGAGCATTATTAAACATAGGCTATACTCCTATTATATTAACGACAAGCAATTTTATTGTTTTTTTGTTGCTGTTGTATCAAATAGGGCTTAAATCTAAATTCTTCTACATCCAGCACGCCCCTTAATACCTCTTTTTCTTCAGTATGAGACGGTTTTAAAACCGTTTTTAAAAATTCATGAGCTTTCCAAGGGTTTGAAGTATCGCCACATGTAAAAAAATCTACGGCAGCAAATCCATATTCAGGCCAAGTGTGGATAGCCAGATGGGATTCAGCCACAATAACAACACCGCTTACACCAAACGGCTCAAAGGTTCTAAAAGAAGACGAAATAACTGTTGCATTAGCTTCTTTTGCAGCTTGTTGCATAAATTCTTCCAATCTCTTCGGGTCATTCAACAGTTCTTTGTTACAATCAAAGTACTCAGCCAAAACATGTCTTCCAAGTGCCTTCACTCATGTGCCCTCCTTAAAATAATAAATTTAAAATGGCTAAAGCCACAAAAACACAAAAGCAGTTTATAGCATTACCATATAAAAAAGTCAAATAAAGAGAAAGCAAATAACTTATTTATAACACGCTCCATTACAAAAATAATCTTTATAAAGATATTTGACATGATGTTTATAATGGATATAATTCTTTTTACTTTAGTTTTTGCCGAAGTGGTGGAATTGGTAGACGCGCTAGATTCAGGGTCTAGTGGGCTTTTTGCCCGTAGGGGTTCAAGTCCCCTCTTCGGCACCATTTTTAAGGAGGATTTTGCTAAATGTCTGCAAACGAAACATTCCTTTTTACATCTGAGTCTGTAACAGAAGGCCACCCAGATAAAGTAGCTGATCAAATATCCGATGCTATCTTGGACGCTATCATAAAAGACGACAAAAATTGCCGCGTTGCTTGCGAAACTATGTTAACAACTGGCATTGCATTTGTAGCTGGAGAGATAAGCACAAATACATACGTAGAAATACCTGAAGTAATTAGACAAACCATTAAAGATATTGGATACACCAACGCTGATTATGGACTTGATTACAAATCTTGCGCTGTTTTAACATCTATAGACAAACAATCGCCCGACATAGCAATAGGTGTAAATAGAGGAGAAGATTTAGGTGCTGGTGACCAAGGTATGATGTTCGGTTACGCAACGGACGATACTGAAGAATATATGCCTCTCACCATTACACTTGCCCATAAATTGGCAAAAAGACTGACAGAAGTAAGAAAGCAGGGATTGTTGCCATACTTAAGACCAGATGGTAAAACACAGGTAACAATAAGATACAACGGTTTTACGCCTGATAAGGTAACGGCGGTTGTAATATCGGCTCAACACGACCCTCACGTAGAATTAGAGCAACTAAGAAAAGATATAGTTCAATACGTTATAAGATATGTAATACCTCAAGATTTATGGGATGAAAACATAATGTTTTTTATAAACCCGACAGGCAGATTTGTCTTAGGCGGTCCGCATGCCGATACAGGCCTAACCGGAAGAAAAATCATAGTCGACACATACGGCGGCGTTGCGGCACACGGCGGCGGTGCGTTTTCGGGCAAAGACCCATCAAAGGTCGATCGCTCAGGAGCATATATGGCAAGATACATAGCAAAAAACATAGTAGCAGCGGGATTAGCCAAACGATGCGAGGTTCAATTAGCATACGCAATAGGCGTAAGAGAACCGGTAAGCATAATGCTTCACACCTACGGAACAGGCAAATTACCAAAAGACGAGATGAAAAAACTTATAGTTGATAATTTCGATTTGACACCCAAAGGCATCATAGAAACACTGGATTTATTAAGACCTATATACAAAAAAACGGCGGCATACGGGCATTTTGGAAGAAACGATGAAGATTTCACATGGGAAAAAACCGATAAAGCAGAAATATTAAGAAAACAGGCAGGAGTGTAAGATGGATTACGACGTAAAAGATATCAATTTGGCTGATAAGGGAAAAGATAGAATTGAGTGGGCTTTTCAAACAATGGACGTTTTGGATTCAATCCAAAAAAGATTTCAACAAGAACAGCCGCTAAAAGGAAAAACTATAGCCGCTTGCTTGCATGTTACAACCGAAACGGCAAACTTGGCTATAACATTAAAAGCCGGCGGAGCAGATGTGTATCTTTGTGCATCAAATCCGCTATCTACACAAGACGATGTTGCAGCGGCATTAGTTAAACATTACGACATACCGGTTTTTGCCATAAAAGGTGAAGACAGAGATACATACTATTCTCACCTTAACGCCGTATTGGACAAAAAACCAAACATAACTATGGATGACGGAGCAGATTTGGTATCGCTTCTACACTCCGACAGAAAGGAATTGGCAGGCAACATAATAGGCTCAACCGAAGAAACGACAACAGGCGTCATTAGACTGAAAAGTATGGAAAAGGATGGAGTTTTAGCATTCCCTGTCATAGCAGTAAACGACGCAAACACAAAGCATATGTTTGATAATAGATACGGCACAGGACAATCAACACTTGACGGCATTATAAGAGCTACAAACAGACTGATAGCTGGAAGCGTTTTTGTCGTTGCTGGATACGGCTGGTGCGGAAAAGGTTTAGCCGATAGAGCAAAAGGTATGGGTGCAAATGTTATAGTTACTGAAACCGACCCGTTGCGCGCACTTGAAGCCGTTATGGACGGATTTAGGGTTATGCCCATGATAGAAGCTGCTAAAATTGGAGATTTCTTCTGTACGGTAACTGGCGACATACACGTAATAAGAAAAGAACATTTTGAAGCCATGAAAGATGGTGCAATAGTTTCCAATTCAGGACATTTCGATGTAGAGATAGATGTAAAAGGCTTGCAGGAAATAGCCATATCAACAAAAGAAATAAGGGATTTTGTTAAAGAGTATAAATTACCGAACGGTAATAGAATATATCTACTTGCAGAAGGAAGATTGGTTAATCTATCGGCAGCTGAAGGGCATCCATCAAGCGTCATGGATATGTCATTTGCCAATCAGGCTTTGTCTGCGGAATATTTAGTTAATAACGGTCAAAATCTTGAAAAGAAAGTTTACAGGGTTCCAAAAGAGATAGATGATAATATCGCTTCCTTAAAACTCGATACATTAGGAATCAAGCATGACGAACTAACAGACGAGCAAAAGGAATATCTCTCAAGCTGGACAATAGGAACCTAAAAATTGGAGGCATAAATATGAAAGAAAAAGTTTTAGATGCGCTAAAACAGGTTTTCTACCCGGGAAAAACACATAGCGTAGTAAAAGAAGGCATAATAGATGATGTGGAAATTAACGGCTCAAAGGTGTTGGTTAAAATTAAAACAGAAGAGGAAAATCAAGGCGTAATAGACATGCTAAAACGCAGCATACCTGCTGCTTTAAAAAGATTAGACGGCGTAGAGGATGTCGAGCTTGAAATAGAAAAAATAGTAAAAGAAGAAGAGAAGGTATCTAACATTAGGTATGTCATAGCCACTACAAGTGGTAAAGGCGGCGTTGGTAAATCAACGGTTAGCGTGAATATAGCTGTAAGCTTGGCAAAATTAGGATTTAAAACAGGTTTATTGGACGCAGACATATACGGACCAAACATCCCTACAATGATGGGCATAGAAGGCTCTCCTGTTCAAATAGACAAAGAACATAAAGAAAAAATACTTCCTATAGAAAAATATGGCGTAAAAATACTGTCAATAGGAAATATGGTGCCAAAAGACGCAGCCGTAATATGGAGAGGACCACTTATCCATTCAGCAATGAAACAATTTCTAAACGATGTTACGTGGGGAGATTTGGATTTTCTTGTGGTAGACTTACCGCCTGGAACAGGAGATGCACAAATCAGCTTGGCAGATGCCACAAAGGTGTCAGGTGGTATTATAGTTATAACACCTCAACATGTTGCAATGAGCGATGCAGCAAAGGCAAACGATTTCTTTAGAAAACTCAAAATTCCTGTACTTGGACTTATAGAAAATATGAGCTATTTTGTGTGCCCGAACTGCGGAGCAAGAACCGATATATTTTCGCACGGTGGCGGAAAGAAATTTGCAGCTGAAAACTCACTGCCGTTCTTAGGAGAAATACCAATAGATTTAGAAGTTAGAGAAGGTGGCGATAAAGGTAAGCCTGTTGTAATTTCAAATCCAGATTCGCCCGTATCTAAAGCATTTGAAGATGCAGCAAGGAATATAGTAGAAAAAATTAAAGTATTAAATAGCTAAGGAGATTGTTTATGAGTGTTTTTGATATATTCAGAAAATCTCCATTTGCTGCATTGAACGAAATGATGAAAGAGGTCGTTGAATGTACAGATAGAGTGCCGACACTGTATGAGGCTTTTTTAAACAGCGACAAAGAAAATATAGAAAGAATAGCAAAAGAAATTTCAGACCATGAATATAAAACAGATATGATTAAAAATGAAATAAGACAGAGTCTTCCAAGCAGTATATTTATGCCTGTAGCAAGAGGCGATCTGTTGCAAATCATATCGTCTATGGACGCTATTGCTGACAAAACAGAAGATCTCGGTGTTTTAATGACCTTTAAAACCGTAAAAATACCTGAAAATGTTAAGGCTGAAATATCAGAGTTTGTAAAGAGAGTATTGATTGTCGTCAATCTATCCAAAGAGGTTATAGAAGAGCTTGAAACATTAAAGGCTGCAAGTTTTGCAGGACCTGAAACAAAAACTGTCTCAGACCTACTTGATAAAATCAATGAAACAGAGCATGAAACCGATAAATTTCAATACAATCTTACAAAAAAGGTCTTCAATAATGAACAGGAATTGGATTGCTCTTCATTGGTTTTATGGCTTAAAATAATAGAGACAACTGGCGGAATTGCAAATGCGGCTGAAAAAATGGCAAATAGAATAAGATTGATTATTTCACAGTAGTAAAGCAATGGATGTAACTGTTATATTAATAATACTGGCTGCGACATTTGGCTTCTATATGGCATGGAATATAGGAGCCAATGACGTTGCCAATGCAATGGGTACAAGTGTTGGTGCGCGTAGCATCACCTTCAAGCAAGCCATCATTATAGCCGCTGTTTTTGAATTTTCAGGTGCAATCTTAGTAGGAAATCATGTTAGTTTAACCATAGCTAAAGGGATAGTAAATCCTTATGAGTACTCAAGCAATGCAATGGTTTTTGCATACGGAATGTTATCCACTCTATTTGCTGCTGCTTTATGGGTAAACCTTGCTACAAAATTGGGTATGCCTGTATCAACAACACATTCCATAGTTGGAGGCGTTATAGGGTTTGGTATTGTCAGTCATGGATTTTCTTCAATAGAATGGACAAAACTAATAACAATAGTAGCAAGCTGGGTTGTGTCGCCAATAAGCGGAGGCATAATATCGTTTATCATATTCGTATTTATCTCAAAATTCATACTTGCAAACGAAAAACCTGTAGTGGCAGCAAAGAAATATGCTCCATTCTTAGCTTTTATGGTTTCTATTGTACTGGTATTCTCAATGCTTTATAAAGGATTAAAAAATCTTCATCTTAATCTATCGTTTTCATACGCTCTTCTTATAGCTATTGGCGTGGGAATTGCTTTTGCGATAGTTATATTTATCATCGTCTCCAAAATACCTGTGGATACTACCCTACCCTACAAAAGAAGATACCCGCAGGTAGAGCGTGTATTTGCAATACTGCAGGTAATAACAGCATCATATATGGCATTCTCCCACGGAGCAAACGATGTTGCAAACGCAGTCGGGCCATTGATGGGCGCTGTATATGCCAATGCTTTAGTAAACTCTCAACAAGTAGCTATGCCCCTTTGGGTATTAAGCGTAGGTGCTGTAGGTATTGTTGTGGGCTTATCCATGTATGGCTATAAGGTAATCTTGGTTGTTGGTAGAAAAATAACCGATATGACACCATCAAGAGGCTTTGCTGCCGAATTCGGTGCTGCGACAACTGTGCTTGTATGTTCAAAGATGGGTCTTCCCATATCAACAACGCATACATTAATAGGCGCTGTAATTGGCGTAGGGCTTGCAAGAGGAATAGATGCATTAAATACAAAGGTATTAAAAGATGTTGTTCTATCTTGGCTTTTAACTATACCAATAGCGGCAATTCTCGCAGGCGGTATTTTTATAGCCTTGAAGGGTTTGTTTAGTTTATGACAATAGCATCAATTGATATGGGCACAAATACCGTAAGATTGCTCATAGCCAAACAGTTAGAAAATTGCAAATTTGATTTTTTACACCAAGAAAGCAAAATAGCAAGAATCGGCGAAGGTTTTAAAGCGAAAAAGACAATAAGCGATAAAGCCTTAGATAGAACGATAAAAATACTTAAATACTATAAAGATATTATAGAAAAATTTAAAGCCAAATATGTTTTTATTGTAGCAACAAGTGCCGTAAGAGAAGCTGAAAATAAAGATTGGTTTATACAAACAATCAAAGATGAGACAGGATTTAATATAGATATCATATCACCAAATAAAGAAGCCTACCTTACGCAGTTAGGCATCGTGTACAACATAGAAAACATTATAAAAAACAAAAAATGGATTGCCTTTGACTTGGGTGGCGGAAGTACCGAGTTTATGTTTTCAGAAGGAAAAGAATTAAAGAGTTCGATTAGCATACCGCTTGGTGTTGTTAAAATGCTTGAGATGTTTATTGAACATGACCCACCGATGCACAGCGAAATAGAAAAAGCCCAGAGCTATTTTATAAAAACATTAAGCCAACATGAAAGCTTTAATAAAGATATTGATTTCTTGGTAGGTAACGCTGGCACAGTAACATCGCTTGCGGCAATCGAGCTAAATTTAGACCGATACTCATATAAAAAAACAGAAACATATAAACTCAAGCAAACAAGCATAGAAAAAATTTTCAGAGAGCTAATGTCTCTTAAATCAAGCGAAAGATTGATAAGATATAAAATACTTGAAAAAGGCAGAGAAGATGTTATTGTAGTTGGAGCAGCAATAGTAAACTCTATATTAAAGTTTTTTTCAAAAGATTTTTTAATTACTACAAATGGTAGTCTTCGTGAAGGCTTATTAATAGAAAGGTTGTGTGAATGAAAGAACAAAGAATGGAGATATATAGCAAACTAAAAAGCAACGCAGAATCCATAAAAAAAATATTGGATTCGGAAGGTGAAAAAAATTTTGCAGAATTGGATAACCTGTTCAGAGAACGAAATAACACCTTTTTTGAACTTAAAAAGATATTTAAGATGAAAGAGATGGATGAAGAAGAAGAGCAATTTGCTCAAGAAATGATAGACGACAACAACTACATATTAGAAAAAATGGAAGCATTAAAAGAAACAATGGAAAAAAATATGAAAAAGAAAGAGAATGAAGCAAAAAACATATCAAAGTATTCATCGGATAATTTAAAAGGCTAAAGGAGGATTAAAGTATGCTTGATAAGAAGGATTGTCTTTTGGTCGTTATAGATATGCAGGAAAAATTAACAAAGGTTATGTTAAACTTAGAAAAAACAACAAAAAATATCAGACTACTCATAGAAGCAGCTAAGGAGTTTGATATACCTACGATATATACTGAACAATACCCAAAGGGCTTGGGTGAAACAATTGAACCACTAAAATCTTTACTTGAAAACTATAATGCAAAACGATTTGATAAAATGTCATTTTCAGCCTTAAAAATAGACGAAATTAAGAATGAGATAAAGAAATCCGGCAAGAAAACTATAATATTAACCGGCATTGAATCGCATATTTGCGTATTATCCACGGCAATTGACCTAAAAGCTGAAGGGTATAACGTTATCATTGCAAAAGATGCAGTAACATCAAGAGAAACAGATTTTTACAATACAGCAATGGATTTCTACAACGGATACGGCATATCTGTCATTCCGTCAGAAACCTTAGTGTTTTATTGGATTGAATTTGCAGGCACCGATTCGTTTAAAAAACTACAAAAGATAATTTTAGGCAAAGCTTAATAAACAACCTTGAAAGAGACTGTATTTAAAAATAGAGTAAATCTATTTATATTTTCATTCATTTTATTTTCCATAGGTAGTGTGTGCATATCGTTTTTTCCACCCAATGAACCACAATATGCTGATGCAGCACTCAGAATGATAGAAACAGGAAATTATATCATACCTTTTTTCAACTGCCATGTAAGATTCGATAAACCAATACTTTATTATCTTGAACTGGTCATACCGTTTAAGATGTTTTTCGTAGACGAGTTTATAAAAAGCGGCCACGACCCGTTATGTATAATAGAATACGCAGCAAGGCTTCCGTCAATCATAGCAAGCAGTTTTATTATGATACTAACCTACTCGCTATCCAACAACTTTTTTAAAGATAAAAATATATCCATAAATTCCGTTATTGCTCTTTTATCTTTCTTTTTTTATTTCTATTTAACAAGAGCCGTATATCCCGATGCAAGTTTGATACTGTTTGAGTTTGCAGCTATTTATTTCTTTATAAAAAACAGATACATTATAGCGTGGATATTTGTGGCTTTAGGATTTTTAACAAAAGGACCAATAGGCATCGTCTTGCCTGGATTTACCTATTTTATATATCTTTGGGTAGTCGAGCAAAAAAGCGGAATTAAGGAGCTATTTTCAACAAAAAACATATTTGGATTTATTGTCTTTCTCATAATTTCCACACCGTGGTATATTACAATGTATAACCAATACGGAATGGAGTTCATAAATAAATTTTTAATATATCATAACATAGAACGTTTTACAGGCAAAGCTCACCAGCATCCACATTCGTTTTTTTATTACATACCTGTTATTTTGGTAGTTTCATATATGTGGATTGGATACTCAAAACAGTTAATTGATAAAATCAACATAAAAGATAAAAATAATCTATTTCTACTTTTATGGGCAGGATGGATTATACTGTTTTTTTCAATCTCCAAAAACAAACTTGCACACTATATAGCACCATCGTTTATACCTATTGCCATATTATTTGGACGATATATGGAAACATTAAAGAACACAAAAAGAATACAAATTGGAATGTTCATCTTTGAAATACTGCTTGGTATAGGGCTTTCCATATATGCATACATAGCACACCTAATTTATTTGATACCAACAGCCCTGTTTGGACTTTTTTTTATGGCTTTAATTAATTTTACTGAAAGTACGGATAGGATGTTTTTTAAAAAGGTGATAGCTTTTCACATTATAGCATCCATTATATTGATGCAGTTTGAGATGTATAGGCCTGAAAAAAGGATATGGAAGGCAGTGGTAAACAACACTATTTCATTATATGAATATAAAATAAGAAATAATACGCTTGTAGCATATACAAGAAGTTGTTTAAAACCGATAAATAACTTAAAAGAATTACAAAGACTACCCAAGCCGTTCTATCTTTACACAAGGGTAAAATACATAAAGGAATTAAGCCTATTTAAACACAAAACAATTCTGTTTTACGCAAGAGATAAAGGTAAAAATGCCGTATTTATGCTTATAGATGGATAAAATTTTAGAAATTGCCAATATCAGCCCTAACGATACACACCTTTACAATAAAGCAAAAAAAATTATCGAATTTATGCATACTCAATACCAAGGAGAAGATTTAAGATTTGTTTCGGCATATCTATTCAACGATTCAAAAATTATAGACAAAAATAGTAAATTAAGAAAACTATTCAACCATTTTGCAACCGTTGAAAGACCTAATATAATCTACATTAGAACGGATACGAATCTTCAAATAAATGGCATTAACATAAGTCAACTAACCGAAAAGCTACACCTTTGCGCTTTTTTTGGTGGGGATATAAAAGAACTTAAACAAGACAAATGTAATATCATAATATCCGAAAATCTATCGTTCTTTATGAGTGCAAAACCAAATAACGCAATATTCTTATATAGCAAAGGATTTCATCTGATAAATTCCTTAAGTGCTTTTATAAAGAAATTGAAATTCAACAAACTTATACATTTTGGAGATGTTGATTTTGAAGGATTGGCTATATTTGAAGCCTTTAAAAAACAACTACCCAACATAGAATTCTACCCAGATAAAGAAACAATAGAAACGATAATAAAAAAGTATAAAGATATGCTTCCAAAACATAATCAGGACATAACCAAATGCAATTATAATCATTCAAAAGAGATACTCTCTTTAATAAAAGATAAAATAAGCATAGAGCAAGAGTTTGTGCATACTCTCTTTTACAAAAAAGTTTTAGGAAAACCGGAATGGATAAAATAAAATATTTTTGCTCAAAAGACTGCCCTGACGCATGTGAGTTTTATATAGAAATCAAAAACTCAAAGGTTATTTTTACTCCGATAAAAGACAAATTTCTTAATAAGGGTTTTGTGTGTAAAAAATTAAAAGGGTTTTACAAAAGAGAAATTGAAGAAAATAGTTTCTATAAAAATGATAATACAATTGAAAATCTTGCGCAATTTCTTTCAAAAAATAGGAATAAAAAAATTTTATTCTACAGAGGCAGCGGCAGCTTAGGCTACTATATGGGTTTTTGGGATAAATTGTTTTCGCATTTTGAAAATTGCTATTTTATAAACGGCTCACCGTGCGACGAAACAGGCATTATAGCACATACAGAAGATTTTGGTGTATGTATAAATCCAGACATTGAGAATTTGGAAAGAACGGATTCTATTATATTGTTTGGAAAAAACGCTTATGTTACATCGCCCCACCTATTTTTATACTTAAATAAGCTAAAAAAAACAGGCAAAAATATAATCTACATAGACCCTATAAAATCAAAAACTGCCCAAATTGCCAATAACTATATTCAAATAAATCCGGCAACAGACGGTATTTTGGCTTATTTGATTTTAGCAAAACTGGGTTATGAAAAATACGACAAAAATCTTTTAAACATTGTAGGTATAAGCGAAAATGAGTTGGAAACAGTAGTGAATAATACATACAACAATAAAACCGGAATAATAGTAGGAATGGGACTGCAGCGATATTCAAACGGAAAAAATGCTATACAGTGGATTAACAGATTGGCGTATCACACAAACAACATAAATAACCTGTACTATTCACGCTCATCCAAAGAAGGTATAAAGAAAATAGATATAAACAAAAAAAATACAATAAACATAGTGGACATACCTAAATTTTTAAGAAAAAACTTTTTTGATATAATTGTTGTAGTGGCAGCAAATCCTGTAGTAACAATGCCAGAAAATAGTATATGGATAGATGCTCTAAATAAAGCAAAAACGGTTGTTATTGACACCAATCAAACAGAAACAACACAATATGCGGATTATTTTATCAAAGTAGGTGGAATGTTTT
>JAMOQJ010000110.1 GCA_027064065.1 Desulfurellales bacterium | reverse complement strand
GCAATTTCAAACTTTTCACATCTAAATATTCTAACAAATTCCATACTATCACGATTAGCTACAAGAAGAAAATGGATAATATCACTTTCATCTTTTTTTAAAAATGCGTTTTTTAATAGCCTATCAACTGTTTTTAATATAGCTTTCTCCACCATAAATTTTTTGCATTCATTCATAACCCAGACGTATCTTGCTCCTATTACAACCACATCGCCACTGATTTTTTAAACTATATCATTTTTTATCACATATACGCAAAAAACAATAAAAAATCGATTTACATTCAAGCTTGCATATTGGTTTTGATACAAACAGGCTCAATTTTTCCTTGATACAAAAAACAAAAAACATTAGAATTTAATTAACTTTTAGGTCAAGGAGTCAAAATGGCGTTTATAGCGGTTATAGATTACGATAGCGGAAACGTAAGAAGCGTTTCTAAAGCAATAGAGTTTGTGGGCTCAAAAGCAAGTGTTACAAAGAACAAAAATGAGATACTATCAGCAGACGGCGTTATTTTGCCTGGTGTAGGCGCATTTGGTGATTGTATGAATAAATTAAAAGCATACAACCTTGTAGATACGATATATGCTTTTATAGATTCAAAAAAGCCGTTTTTAGGCATATGCGTTGGGCTTCAGTTGCTTTTTGAAAAATCGTTTGAGTTTGGCGAACATGAAGGGCTTGGGATAGTAAAGGGACAGGTAAAAAAATTTCCCGACAAAAAAGGATTTCCCATTCCGCATATGGGCTGGAACACAATAAACATAAAAGAAAAAAATCCAATATTTTCAGGCGTAGACAACGATAGTTATTTTTATTTTGTGCACTCGTTTTATGCAAAAGCTAAAATCGACGAACTATCAACAACAAACTACATAATTGATTTCACATCTTCAATAAATAAAGATAACGTTTGGGGTTTGCAATTCCATCCAGAAAAAAGCCAGACAAACGGACTAAAGGTTTTAAAAAATTTTTGCGATATCTGTGAGGGTAAATTATGATTGTCATTCCCGCGATAGATTTAATGGACGGCAAAGTTGTAAGATTAAAAAAAGGCAAGAAAGAAGATTATACCGTATATTCGGATTCGCCGCTTGATATTGCAAAGCGGTTTGAATCATTGGGTGCAAAAAGGATTCACATAGTAGATTTGGACAGCGCGTTCGGAAGTGGAAATAATAGAAAAATAATCAGAGAAATAGCCGAGAATATAAATACATCTATAATTGAAGTAGGCGGAGGAATTCGCTCAAAACAGGATATAATGGAACTTTTATGCTGTCAGGTTCAACGGGTTATCGTGGGCACTATGCCGATAAAAGACCCTAAAACATTTGAAGAAATTGCTGATGAATTTAAGGAAAAAATTATAGTCGGCGTAGATGTAGAAGACGGTTTTGTTAAGATATCCGGCTGGGTAGAAAATACAAAGATAAACTACATATCGTTTTTATCAAAGATGCAAGAGATGGGAATAAAGGAAACAATCGTTACCGATATAACCAAAGACGGTATGTTGAGCGGCATAAATATAAATTTTTATAAAGACATAGCATTAAAAACCGGTCTTAATGTTATAGCATCAGGCGGCGTCAAAGATGAGCAGGATATAGAAAAACTCTCATCAATAGAAAAATACGGACTTATGGGTGTTATCGTAGGAAAGGCGATTTACGAACAAACCGTTGATTTAAAAAATTTATTGGAGAAATACAGATGATAAAGATTACCACACTTGTGGAAAATACGGCTACAAAAGCAAAATTTAAAGCCGAGCACGGACTGTCGATGCTCATAGAAAAAGACGGTGAATTTATACTTTGGGATACAGGCCAAACCGATGCCATAATTCACAACTCAAAACTCTTAAACATAGATTTGAGCAAAATAAAAATTGTAGCATTAAGCCATGGACACTATGACCATGTAGGTGGACTAAAATATCTTTTGGAGCATACGAAGCCAACGGTTTATGCGCATCCCGATATATTTAGGAAACGTTATTCGAAATTAAGCGACGACGGAAACTTAAGATACATAGGCATAGAAGATAGGGAATTTTTTGAAAAAAAGGGTGCATCATTCGTGCTTGACGAAAAACCTGTAGAAATTTTTGACGGTATATTTACAAGCGGATTTGAAGATATGCACACCGATTTTGAAGAAGTAGACAAAAACTTTGTCTATGAAAAAGACGGCGGATATGTAAAGGATTACGTCGAAGATGACATGAGTCTTGTTATAGATTTGAAAGACGGGCTTTTTGTTTTGTTCGGATGCGCACACAGAGGCATAATAAACATAATAGACAACGTAGAAAAACAGTTTAATAAAAAGGTTGTAGGATTTTTGGGCGGAACGCATTTAGGACCTGCGGGCAGACTGCAAAGAGAAAAAACCATAAAGGAACTCAAGAAAAGGGATTATATCAAGATAATGGGACCGTCTCACTGCACAGGAATGTTGATGACGGCTACGCTGTATTGTGAGTTTAAAGATAAAATCATATTCAACAACGTAGGGACGGTTACTACACTTTAGATGCAAAACGCATTTTTAACCGTTGCACCTATTTTTATTGTCATAATCGTAGGATTAGTTGCAAAAAGGTTGTCTTTTTTGGACGAAAATACGATAAAGGTTAATAATGCCCTTGTTTTTTATCTGTTTTTACCATCTTTATTGATTCTTAAGATAGCAAACTCCGATATTAAATCCATGTTTGACCATAATATGATTATAGTTTTATATTTGAGCGTTTTTACCGTTTTTATAATATCCGTATTATTGGCAAAACTGCTAAAAATAGGCAAAAAACAACGCGGTGCTATATACATAAGCTCATTTAGAGGCAATTTTGCGTATATGGGATTGCCGGTTGCGTATTATATGTTCGGCAATAAAGGTATAGTCATAAGCAGTATGCTTATCGCTTTTATTGTGCCATTTGTAAACATACTTTCCATAGCTTCCCTTTCGGCATCAAAACAAACAGACTACAAAAAAATGGTATTTGATTCGTTTTTTACGCCCATCGTAGTTGCTTCGGTCTTGGGCGTTTTATTTAGTGTATATTCGATTCAAATACCGTCATTAATCGAAAGAGCACTGCAAATTTTATCAAAACCCGCGCTTACGCTTGCCCTTATCGGAATAGGCGCATCGTTAAAGTTTAAGGAAATGACAAAAAGGCATAAAGAGATTGTCTTAAGCGGCATTTTGAAACTGCTAATCTTGCCCTTTATCGGAGTTATGCTCTTAAGGTTTTTGCCAATCGAAAACACACAAGCCAAGGTGCTTTTGATTATGCTTGCCGCACCGCCTGCTACGCTTAACTATATCATGGCTTGCCAAATGGGAGCAGATGAAGCTTTAACAAGCGCCAATATATGTATAGCGACAATTTTTTCTTTTTTTAGTTATATTTTTTGGATATACTATATGAAATGTTGCATGTAGGAGGTAATATGAATACTATTATTTTTGATTCCCAAAAGGTAGCACCGAGCAAGGTTGTTTGCATAGCAAGAAATTACGTGGCTCATATAGAAGAATTAAAAAACGAGATGCCAAGCGAAATGTCGATATTTATCAAACCCAACAGTTCAATTACGGACGAATTGAGCGTTCCGCCATTTGGCGAATGTCATTATGAAGGAGAAATAACGTTTTTAATAAAAAACAATAAATTTGCAGGAGTCGGTTTCGGGTTGGATTTAACCTTAAGGGATGTGCAATCAAGATTAAAGGAAAAAGGTTTGTCGTGGGAAAAAGCCAAAGCGTTCGACAGAGCGGCTGTGTTTAGCAAATTTGTTGATTTTGACGGAAAAGACGTTGATAAATTAAAAATAGAACTATACATAAACGGCGAACTTAAACAGGAAGGCGATACAAGCCTTATGATATACAAACCACACGAAATTTTTGAAGAATCGAAAAAATATTTCACATTTTTCGATTTTGACCTTTTAATGACAGGAACGCCAAAAGGAGTCGGAACGTTTAAAAAGGGCGATGTATTTTCAGGAAGAATATACTATGATGGAGAAATAATAATTGAGAAGGATTGGGTCGTAAAATGAAAGATAAGGATTTTAGTGTTATGGATAGATTACAGATTTCACAATATCTGAATTGGAAAATATACATCGTTTTTGTGTTAATTATATTTTCCATATCAACCTACGCCAGATACAACCAATACAATCATTGGAAGGAACATAGCGCACTTTACTTTGTTGATAACTACCCGGCAATGACAACGCTTGATGCTTATATTTGGCTTAGACATGCAAAGGAATACAAAAACGGCACATACTACCAATCTAAAAAAGACAAACTGCGCAGATACCCAGAAGGAACTATGAAAAACAATCCAGTTCCTTTAATTAGCTACGTTATAGCCAAAACATCTTCACTAACAGGTCTAAGCATTTACTATTCGGGTCTTTTTTTGGTTCCGGTATTGGCAAGTCTTTTTATTATCCCTTTAGCGTTTTATTTCTATCTTGCAGAAATGCCTATGGCCGGCATAGTGGGCTCTTTTGTTGGAACATTTAGCTGGATGTATTACATAAGGACATCCATGGGTAGAGTAGATACGGATTTACTGCAACTGTTTTTTCTGTTTTTAGCGTCTCTTTTTATGCTTCTTATGTATAAATCAAAAAGATATGCCTACATAGCGTTAAATTTTATCTTGATGTTTGTGTCCCTATTTTTGCTAATCAGATGGTATGGGCATGCCGGCATAATGTCGGTATACGCATTTTTAGCAATATTGCTTCTGTTTATGAAAGGAATAAAGGATAAAAACATATTAATTGCAACATCCATTGTTACCCTAATATTGCTTGCATTGGGACATAATTACATCTATGGAATAATAGGATTTATGCATTCGTATGTTTTTCCTTCAAAAACTGTAGACTACTTTCCAAACATAATTAACACTATAACAGAAACAACCCATATGCCGTTAAAAGAAAGTTTAAAATACATACTATCTTCGCCAACCATAGCGGCTATAGGTTTAGTGTTGTTTGCGATATCTGCTATATTTTTGAAAATGAGGATTATACCTATATTGCCCATTTTAGCTTTAGGGCTTGTGGCTTTCAAAAGCTCAAATAGAACGGTTATGTTTTTAGCGCCTTTTGCCGGCATCGGCATAGGATTTTTAATCGATATGCTTATAAGCTATGCAAAAAAAAGTTTTAACCTAAATGAATATAAAACAATAACGGTAAGTTTTGTAGCTACATTTTTGGTTGTATATGGAATATCTTTATACAGCGCAATCAAGTTTGTGCCAAGACCATCAATAGCACCAGACATTATTCAATCCTTCGTAGATATAAAACACAAAATAAAATATGCAAACATCTTTAGCTGGTGGGATTATGGATATGCGATTGAAGATATAGATGGATATGCCACATATCACGACGGCGGCGTTCACGGTGGAGCAAGAACATATTTGATAGCTAAAGGCTTTACAGATAACAGTCAACAACACCTGTATAATATCATATCGTTTGTCGACAAAAACGGCACGGATGTAATTTATACAAAAATAAAAAACGGCAAAAAACCAAAAGAGGTTGTAAACGAAATACTAAACTACAAAGAACCGCTTAAAACCAAGAATGATTATCTATTATTTACAAGAGACATGATACCTAAGTTTTTTTCAATATCGTATTTCGGCAACTGGAATTTCAAAACAAAAAAATCTAAATTTGGCGGATTTCAAAGGCTAAGATGTAGCGCATTACACCGCAACAAATTGATATGCGAAGGTTCGGTTTTTGATTTAAAAACCGGCACAATTAATAACAAAATACCAATACAAAGAGCTGTACTTGCTAGAAATGGTCATACTATCATGAACCAACAATACTCAAAGGAAGGAGTTATATTAGAAATTTTAATAAAGAATCGTTCATTAGTAAATGTTCTATTGTGCGATAAAGAAACCTTTAATTCAAATTTCAATCAAATGTATATTCTGGGCAACTACGATAAAAATTTATTTGAAGAGGTTTACAATAACTATCCCACAGCAATAATG
>JAMOQJ010000109.1 GCA_027064065.1 Desulfurellales bacterium | reverse complement strand
TTACTATAACCATATCCCCGGCTTTTAACCCTTTTTCCACAACAAAGTATTTGCCGGATGTTTCGGAAATCTTTATTGGCCTTATCTCTGTCCTTCCATTATTAACAACAAAAACAATCATGCCTAACGGGTTTTGTAAAACAGCCTTCTGCGGCACAAGAATGGTGTTTTTTCTAATGAGTCCTTTGATGATTATACGAGCGAATTCGCCCGGCATCAGAAGCCTGTCTGGATTATTAAACACGGCTCTTGCCTTCACGGTTGATGTCTGTGGGTCTATATTTGTGTCTATGAAGTTTACAAATCCTTCTTTGTTGTATCTTTTGCCGTTTATCTCAAGATATGCTTTAAGCTCTCCTTCTGCTGCTTTTGTCCATTTACCGTTTTTTATGTTGTATTTTTCTCTCATTGCATCTATATCAGGCATAGAGAATTCTGCGTATATTGGATTAACCTTCGTAATAGTAACAAGGGGCGTGCCGTTTGTTACAAAAGAGCCGACATCGGCGGCTTTTAATCCGGTAATACCGCTTATCGTTGCCTTCACTTTTGTGTAGTTTAAATTGATTTGAGCGGTCTCTAAATTTGCTTTTGCTCTTTCAACATTTGCTTTGGCTATCTCGTAAGCCGATAAAGCAGCATCCCTTTCTTGCTGGCTTGTAGCATTTGCCTTGTATAAGGCTTTTACCCTTTTCCAATCCCTTTCTGCCTTATTTAATGCTGCAATTGCACTCTGAAGTTGAGCATTTGCGGCATCTACTTGAGCCTTGTATGTGTCTGGCTCTATCATATATAAAAGATCACCTTTGTTAACAAATTGACCTTCTGTGTAGTATTTTTTTAAGAGCGTTCCGCTAACGCGTGCTACAATCTTTACATTCTGCATACTTTTAATTCTTGTCGGATACTTTAGCTCCACCGGCATATCGGCAGGTTTTGCCACCTTATATACATCAACCGAAACGGGTGGCATCTTTTGTTCGTTTGCACAATATCCGTTTGTTCCAAAAAGCAACAATAAAACGGTAAAAGCAATTGTTTTTAGATAGTACTTCATTTCTAAATCCTCCTATTTTTCTCCTATGGTTCTTTTTAGTTTTGCCAATGCTACGTAATATCCATAAAGAGCGTTATAATAATTTGTTTCAGCCTGTGTTAAATATGAGTTAGCATCCAATACCTCTGTTGAAGTTGTAATTTGCTGTTGATATTGAAGCGTTGTTATTCTGTAATTTTCTTTGGCTTGTTTTAGGGCGTCTTGTGCTACCTTGATATTATGCCTTGCAGAGTCTAAATCTAAGAATGATTGTTTGACTTCTAATTTTATATTGTCCTTTATGGAATTGATTTTTTCCTTTAATGCAAGTGTTTTATGGTATTGTTCTTGTGTATTGAATGACCTTTTCCCGAATTCGAATATCTTCCAATTCATTTGGATTCCGACCATAGAATTATGCTTATTTGATAAATCGTTTTTGTTTGCCAATATATCCCTGCCTGTTTTTTTATATTGTGCAAATGCTGAAATCTGTGGGTAGTATTCGCTTTTTGCCAATCTTATACCTAAGCGTGATTGTTTAAGCTGTAACTTTAGTTCTTGTAAGATGGGTCTTTTTTGCATTGCCTGTTTTATTAGGTTGTTTAAAGAGTAGTTGTGTGGTTTTATGCTTAAAATATCTTCAACATCTGTATCTGCATTGATATTTTTCCTTAAAGCCAGATTAAATGATGATATGGCAAGTTTTAGATTGTTTTCGGCATTAATTTTTGTTTGTATAGCATTTGAAAGGGCAACCTGTGATTTTAGCAAATCATTATATGCTATAACGCCTGTGTCGTATAAATTTTTTGCATCTTTGACATGAGCCTTAAGGTTTTTTACCTCTTCTTCTGCTACCTTTAGGTATTTTTTCGCTAAAAGTATCTTCATATATGCTATCTTTACATTTTGGGCAACATCTAAAATAGCCTTTTTTCTTTCTAATCTACTGATGTTTAGCCCCAGTTTTGCTATCTCTTTTTTTGTGATGATGGCAAATCCAGTAAATATAGGTTGGGTTATAGTTATATTCCACTCAACGCTCTTTTTTTCTCCGACCTTTATTTTATGTTCATTTGAAATTGAGTATGGATAGTCTTTTAAATATGTGTAGTTATACGAAAAATTAACCTTAGGAAACAAGTCTGAAACAGAGCTTCTGTATTGATTGAGTGCGGCTTTTTGGTTTTGTATGGCTTCTTTTATTATGTAACTGTTTGATATGGCTTCATTAACAGCTTTATCTACTGTGTAGATATCTTTAGATATAGCCATATTGCACCACGATAAAAACAATATGGAGATAAGCAGTATTAACCGCTTAAACATTCCACAAACCTCCATCTTTTTTCTTGAATTGTTATATATCACAAATTAGTTTCAATTGCAACCATTAGATTATTTTTTTTTATTGCTACCATTGTTGAAACCTTAATTTTTTCTACCATTTTTCAATGATTGATATATAATTCTAAAAATTAAGTTTTGGAGGTTGTATAATGAGTATATTGGAGATGTCTAAAAAGGTTAGAGATATTCAACCGTCAGCTATCCATAGGATGTCAGCCTTGGCTGCCCAAATCCCGGATGCCGTAGCTTTATCTTGGGCAAGGCCGGATGCGCCCACGCCTGAGCACATAAATGAAGCGGCTATTAGGGCTATAAGAGAAGATTTAACGAGCAGGTATTCACCGCCTCCGGGATTAATGAAATTAAGGGAAGCTATAGTTAAAAAACTTAAAAGAGATAATAATATTGAAGCCTCACCAAATGAAGTGTTGGTAACAACAGGTTCGATAGAAGGAATTTTTGCTGCGATTTTGGCTATAGTTAATCCTGGTGATGAAGTAATTATGCCATCTCCCAATTATTCCACACACGAATTGATAGTTAGAATGTCTTCGGCTGTTCCTGTTTATTTTCCGACAATAGAAGAAGAAGGGTTTAGGCTTGATTTGGACGCTTTAGAAAAGGCTATTACTAAAAAATCAAAAGCTATTTTGCTTTGTAATCCAGCAAATCCGACAGGTGCAGTATTCCCAGAAGAGGATTTGAGAAAATTGGCGTATATAGCAAAGGACAACAATCTTTTTATAGTTGTTGACGAAGCCTATGAATATTTTGTATTTGACGGTGCAAAGCATTTTTGCATAGGTTCTATGCCTGAGATGAAGGATTTGGTTGTAGAAAACTTTACCTTTACAAAAACCTATGCAATGACAGGGTGGCGTGTAGGATATAACGTTGCAAGCCCTAAAATTATGGAACACATAATGAAAACGCATACACCCATGACAATATGTGCACCGGTTATCTCTCAATATGCCGCAATAGAAGCGCTTGAGGGTCCTCAAGACTGTATCTTGGAATTTCACAAACACTATCTTGAGTGGAGAGATTTGATGTGTGAGCGTCTTGATAGGTTAAGTAGCGTATTTTCCTATCAAAAGCCTTTGGGTTCTTATAATATGTTTCCTAAGATTATAGCAAAGGGCGGTGAAGATTCAGCTGAGTTTTGTATGAAATTGCTAAAAGAAGCAAAGGTTGCAACAACGCCGGGAGCGCCATTTGGACCGACAGGCGAAGGACATCTTAGGATGAGTTTTTGTTCATCGAAAGAGGTAATAACCGAAGCATTTGATAGATTGGATAGATATTTTGGAGTATAAAATACGGATTGCAGGCGATTTAATCGCCTGCTGCATCTTTTTAGATAAGATTTTTCTACCTTGAAATACTGACCCTTTGTCAAGACAATTTTTCAAAAAATCTTTTTCCTTTTTTATAGATATTTCCGCTTTTTTTAAGATTATTTTCTCTCATTTTCTTAAGCAGCAGCCTTTTTCATTTCTCTTCTGCGCATCCCTTTCTTCCACTTCCGAAGTGAAAGAAAGGGATATTCTCTAAAAACCGTTTTTTTCTACTATTAAACACTCTTTGGTAGTTATATTGTTTTAGCTTACTCTATTTTTACAAATTGTCTATCTTAAGTTTTTACTTTACCTTGACATTGGTTTGAATTAAAATTAACGTAACTAAACATATGGAGATTGATAGATGCATTTTGATTCACTTACTTTGATTATTATTCTAAGTTTTATTATACCTTTTGTATCCATACATTTTATGGGCGGAGTTATACCTTCGGTTGCTCTTGAAATTATAGTCGGTTTGGCAATAGGTCAAAGCGGTCTACACCTTGTTGTTACATCCGACCCTATAATGGAATTTTTATCATATTTCGGTCTTATTTATCTTATGTTTTTGGGTGGACTTGAAAGTGAATTTGATTTTAAAGGCCTTAAAAGCAAGGATTTTGTGCGTTCGCCAACCTTCATAGCTGTTTTAATATTTATTTTAACACTGTTATTTTCTTATCTATTTTCTGTTTTTCTTATAAAAACATTCCATAGCGCAAAAGACCCTTTATATTTGACATTGATATTTTCAACGACGTCTGTGGCTATCGTTTTTCCAACACTTAAAGCAAGGCTCGATATAAAAAAGGTTTATAAACAAACCTTAACCACAAGTGCTATTATAGCTGATTTTGCTACGCTTATTATGATTACCGTTTTTGCAATAATGAAAGAAAGAGAAAATGGTATTAAAGAAATAGCTGTTATGTTTGGTATTTTTTTGTTTGCATTTTTATTGAAGATTCTTATCTCTTTGGCATCCAAGAACAGATGGGTTGGAAAAGCCGTTAATATGTTAAAACATAAATCCCATATACAAATAGGCATAAGAGGCTCTTTTGCCATATTGTTTGTTTTTTTATTCTTGGCTGAAAAGCTTGGTGTTGAAATAATATTGGGAAGTTTTATCGCGGGAATTTTAATCTCTAAAATAGTTAAAACTGAAGCCGAAATTATGCAATTAAAACTTGACGCTATGGGATACGGGTTTTTTATACCGTTCTTTTTCATATATCAGGGAGCAAAAGCTGAAATACCGATATTCACCAAAGAAGGAATACTGTTTGTTATTTCGGTTATCCTTGGCAGTTTCTTAATTAAAATATTGGCGTCGTTTCCTTTAAAATTGCGTTTTTCCTTTAGAGAAATGCTTGCAGGCGGTTTTTTATTAAGTGGAAGATTGAGTCTTATTATAGCGGCATCCATTATAGGATTAAAGCTTGGCATTATCGACCAGCAAATCAACTCGGCAATAATACTGCTTGCTGCCTTTAGTTGTGTTACATCACCTACGCTTTTTAGTCTCATAGAAAAGCAGAAATTTACACCTAAGCTTTCAAGAATATTGGTTGTAGGTGGCGGAAGGGTGGGTTCTAATATAGCAAAAAGACTAACTGAAAAAAGAAAAAGTGTAGTCCTGATTGAAAAGAATAGGGAAAAATGTGAAAAACTTAAACATAGATGTATAGCAAAGATATATTGTTGTGATGCTTTGAGTTTGAATGTGTGGAGAAAGATAAACCCAACATACAAGGATACGGCACTCCTTGTTACAAACAGTGATGAGATAAATTTAAAGGTCGCATCTTTGTTGCAGGACGAATTTGGCGTTTATAAGATTTTTGCCCGTGATAACGACCCTGAAAATAGGGAATTGTTTAAAAAAAACAACGTTACTCCAATCGTATACACCGAACAGCTTATAAAAACAATTGAAAACGCCATAGAAAATCCAACCACGTTTGAGCTGTTGAACGGAACTGAAAAGATTATAACTGAAAAGACGATAAACAATCTTGCCAATAAAAGCATAAGACAGAGCGGTATAGATTCGGTTTTGGAAATTATTTTAATAAAAAGAAAGGGTGAGTGGCTCTATCCAAGCTACGATTTTGTGCTGAAAAAAGGGGACGTAATTGTATTTATTATTGATAAAGATAAGCGTCAAGCCATAGAGAAGATAGAGTTTTAAACGCTAAAATATCAGTTGTTCTATTATATCGAACGCTTCTTTTGCTTTTTTTTGTAAAAATAGATTTGGTTTGCAAACAGACAAAGAAGACGAATCAGGATTTATGGTTATAACAAAAGAGCCTGCGTTTTTTAGGCGATTTGCCAAATAGTCATT
>JAMOQJ010000108.1 GCA_027064065.1 Desulfurellales bacterium | reverse complement strand
GGCCAAATTTATCTTGAAGGCGACCTGTTCTATGCGGGTATTAGACCTGCTGTTAATGCTGGAATCTCCGTTTCAAGGGTTGGTGGTTCAGCACAGATTAAAGCCATGAAACAGGTAGCAGGAACACTTAGGCTTGCACTTGCTCAGTATAGAGAGCTTGAGGCATTTGCTCAGTTTGGTAGCGATTTGGATAAAGCTACACAGCAACAATTAAACAGAGGCGCAAGATTGACCGAAATTCTAAAACAACCACAATATGCACCAATCCCTGTTGAGAAACAAATACTAATAATATATGCAGGAAACGAGGGATTTTTGGATGACGTAGACGTCAAAAATGTTCAAAAATACGAAGCTGAGCTTTATAAATTTGTAGAGGCTCAGCATCCAGATATACTGCCTGAAATAAAAGAAAAGAAAAAGATAGACGATGATTTAAAGGCTAAAATAGATAAGGCTTTGGAAGACTTTAAAAAGGTATTTAAACCTTAATTTGAAAAGGGGAATCTACTATGGCTCTAAGCATGAAGGATATTAAAAGAAAGATAGCAAGCGTTAAAAAGACCCAACAGATTACCAAAGCCATGAAAATGGTTGCGGCTGCAAAATTGAGAAAAACTCAAGAAGCAGCTTTGCAGTTTAGACCATACATAAACAGATTGGAACAGGTTATATCATCATTGACTGAATACACATCCCATCTTGAGCACCCTCTTTTAAGATTTAGAGATGTAAAAACTGTTGATATAATAGTTCTAACATCCGACAGAGGTCTTTGCGGCGCTTTCAATCATAACGTGTTAAAAGAAACCGAACAGCTGATTAAGAACAACTTTGCAGGTAAAACAATTAATCTTACTTTGATAGGGAAATTTGCTAATAACTATTTTAAATTCAGAGGTGTAGAGCCAAAACATACATACTCAGACATATTAAAAGATAAAGCCGATTATCTTGATGCAAGCAACATAATGGAAAATGCCATAAAAGACTTTATCGAAGAGAAAACGGATGAAATATATATAGTATACAACAAGTTTATTAATGTTTTGGTTCAGAAAGTTGTTGTAAAAAAGGTTTTACCTATCTCATTTGGAGATACGGTTCCAACAGAACAAACATACGATAAATTCGAATTTGAACCTGACAAGGCAACCGTACTAAATGAGCTTTTACCCAAGTATGCTAAAATAAGTTTGTACGACAGTATGCTTGAATCATTAGCTGGAGAATACGCAGCAAGAATGACAGCAATGGACGCTGCAACAAGCAATGCAGGCGAGATGATTAAAAATCTTACACTTGAATTTAATAAAGCAAGACAGGCTTCTATTACGAGAGAGCTTATAGAAATAACAACAAGTATAGAAGCTATGAAACAATAAAAAGATAAAAAGGAGTTACATATGGCAGAAAAAGGTAAAGTTGTCCAAGTTATTGGAGCAGTTGTAGATATTGAGTTTGAAGGTGGCGATTTGCCAAAAATATATACAGCATTGAAAATTCCCAAGGATAAGATTGAAGGAGCAAATGCCGATTTAATCTTAGAGGTTCAGCAGCATCTTGGAGAAAATAGAGTAAGAACAATTGCTATGGATTCTACAGACGGACTTGTTAGAGGAACAGAAGTAGAAAACACAGGTGAATACATTGCAACACCAGTAGGCGAGGGCGTTCTTGGAAGAATTATGAACGTCGTAGGCGAACCTGTTGACGAAATGGGTGATATAAAACATGACGTTAAGTGGCCTATACATAGAGAATCTCCACCTTTAGATGAGCAAGCAACAGGCAATGAAATGTTTGAAACAGGCATTAAGGTTATCGATTTGCTTTGCCCATACGGCAAAGGAGGAAAAACTGGATTGTTTGGTGGTGCAGGTGTTGGTAAAACGGTTCTTATTATGGAACTTATTCATAACGTTGCTATGCACCATGGTGGATATTCTGTATTCTGCGGCGTTGGCGAAAGAACAAGGGAAGGAAACGACCTTTGGAATGAAATGAAAGAGTCTGGCGTTTTAGATAAAGCTGCTCTAATTTACGGTCAGATGAATGAGCCGCCTGGAGCAAGAGCTAGGGTAGGTTTGACAGGTCTTACAGTAGCCGAATATTTTAGGGATGAAAAACATTTGGACGTTTTGATATTTATCGATAACATCTTTAGATTTACACAGGCTGGTAGTGAAGTTTCGGCTCTTTTGGGAAGAATTCCATCCGCCGTTGGATATCAGCCTACATTAGGAACAGAGATGGGTGAATTGCAAGAGCGTATTACTTCAACAAAACAGGGCTCTATTACATCGGTTCAGGCAATTTATGTTCCTGCTGACGACTTGACAGACCCAGCTCCAGCAACAACATTCTCTCACCTTGACGCAACAACGGTTCTTTCAAGAAAATTGGCTGAGCTTGGAATTTATCCTGCGGTTGACCCATTAGATTCAACTTCAAGAATTTTGGACCCAGCTGTTGTCGGACAAGAACACTATGAGGTTGCAAGACAGGTTCAGGAGATATTGCAAAGATATAAAGAACTTCAAGATATTATTGCTATTCTCGGTATGGAAGAATTATCTGAAGAAGATAAGGTTACGGTTAACAGAGCAAGAAAGATACAGAGATTCCTATCCCAGCCGTTCTTTGTTGCTGAACAGTTTACTGGTATGAGCGGAAAATATGTACAGATACAGGAAACCATTAAAGGCTTTAAAGAAATTATAGAAGGAAAACATGACGATATTCCTGAGCAGGCATTCTATCTTGTTGGAACAATTGAAGAAGCTTTAGAAAAAGCAAAAACGCTTGTTTAGGGGGTTAAAGTGTCTATTTTAGATTGCTCTATTGTTACGCCTCAGAAGAAGATTTTTGAAGGTAAAATAAGTTATATCAAAGCTCCGGGTAAAGTTGGTGAATTTGGCGTTCTACCTGGACATGAAAGCTTTATAACAATACTTGATGTTGGAATAATAAATATAACAGAAGAAAACGGTGAAGAAATTAGCTATCTACTTGTTGGTGGATATTTCGAGGTTACAGAAGACAAAATTATCATCATAGCAGATGAAGTATACACAAAGGATGATATAGACACCCAAGAAGCCTCTAAAAAAGCGGAAGAATTTAAAAATAAGCTGTCTTCAATGAATTTTGACGATAGCGACTATGAAAGCACAAGAAGAAAATATGAAAAATATTCCAACATGCTAAAATTAGCATCTTGAGTTGAGTAACAATATGGGAAATTATTTCGGTTTTGAGCATATTGGTTCTATGGCCGTCATTGTGCTTGGCATATTGGCGGTCATGTCTTTGTTTTCTTGGAGTTTTATAATTTATAAATGGTTTCAATTAAGGACAATAGACAAAAAAAATAAGGTATTTCTCAATAAATTCATAGACTCTGAAGATAAAAGCTCATTATTTTCTTATGCAAAGGCTAATGGTTCTTTGGCTGCAAATATCTATATGCTCAAAAAGGAATCTTACTCATCAGCTGCTACTTTTTTAGAACTTGTGGCAAAAGATATGGAAGGAAAATTCTCTTGGCTTGCATCTGTTGGCTCTACTTCTCCATTTATAGGTTTATTTGGAACAGTTTGGGGGATAATAAACGCTTTTAGCAGTATAGGTATAGCGGAAAATGTTAGTATAGCAACAGTTGCTCCTGGAATTTCAGAAGCCTTAATTACTACGGCAGCTGGTATATTTGTAGCTGTTCCTGCCGTTATAGGATACAATATTCTATATTCTAGATTTTCATCAATAGTAAGAGAGCTTGAAGGATTTTTAGAAGCCATTTCGCATGAAACGATATAGTGGACGCTCAAGGCAATTTGCCGATATAAACATAACTCCTCTTGTTGATGTTGTATTGGTCCTTCTGATAATATTTATGGTTACAACTCCAATGCTTGTTAAAGGCATAAAGGTAAACCTACCAAAAACATCATCAGCTTCGGGCAATGTAGGCAAAAAAGATATAGTGATATCCATAGATTCAAACGGGAATTATTATATAGATAAAGTGCCGCTTGATGAAAAATCCTTGACAGATTTCTTAAAAAGCCATTCAAGCAAAGAAGTTATCATAAAATCCGATAAAAACGTAGCCTACGGCGTGGTCGTGAAGGTTATCGATATAGCAAAGTCTTCCGGTATAAATAGAGTAGGGTTGGCTACAGAACCTAAAAGATGAAACTCATAAGCTTTCTGCTTGCAATACTAGTTCACATTGTACTTATAGCTGTTTATCTGATTTTTGTGCAAAGCAATTCAATTCATAAAGAAATAAAAAAAGTCTATACCGTAGATATATTGGATATTAAACATCAAGCCAAAAAAGAGCTTTTGAAAGGGAAAAAAGATAAAAAGCCCGTTTTCCACACCAAAAAAAAGAAACCAAAAAAAATTAAACCTAAACCTAAACCTAAACCAAAGATTAAGCCAAAGCCGAAGCCAAAGAAAACAGCAAAGATTAAACCAAAAAAGATAGTTAAAAAAACTATAACAACTAAAAATAAAAAAAAGATTGAAGAACTAAAAAGAGAACTTGTCGAGCAAAAGAAAAGACTTTTAAGGCAAAAGCTCGTCAAAGAAAAAGAAAAACAAGAAGAGCAAAAAATACAAGAAAGGTTGAAAAAAAGAATAAACCAATTAAAAGAAAAAGTTACTAAACAAAAAAACAAGCAAGATACAAACAATAAAAAAAATAATGGAAACGCGGACAAAATGGCTTATGAGTATCAAACATTGATAAATAGCATTATTCATCAAAATTGGGGTGTAGAAAAAAGTTTAATAAAAACAAAGCATTTTTCTACAACAGTAGATATAAAACTTGATTTTAGAGGGAATTTAATTTATATACAAATATTAAAGAGTTCGGGAAGCGTGTATTTTGATGGTACTGTAATAAATGCTATCAAAATTAGCGAACCGTTTCCTGCGCCACCGAAGGATATAGTGGAAAATGGCATTGTGGAATTTATAATAACATTCAACAGCGAGGAGAAGGAATGAAAAAGATTATCTATTTAATAGTTGTATTGGTCTTTATTGGCTGTCAGGCAAATGCAAAGGTGTTTACATTTACAATAGAAAATCCACAGTATAAACCGATAAAAATTGGGTTATGGGGATTTGATAATCCAAAAAAAGCAAAGGTGATAGACGATTTATTAAATACCATAAGAAAAGATATAAAAATATCAGGATTGTTTTCTTTGGATGAAAGCCAACATTTTTCATACGAAGCGCCTTCAAGCGTTGTTGGTGGGTTGGGTAAGGTTGATGGATTGGATTATGTGATTTACGGCAATGCATTTATAAAAAACAATAATGCCTACCTTAGTGTTAAGATGGTCGATGTAGCAAAGGGTAGGGTGTTTGGGGATAAAACCTATTTTTCTGATAGTAAGTCGTTTGAATGGATTGGTAATATTGTTGTAGATGAACTCATAAAGTATGTTACAGGTATTTATGGACCATTTGAAAGTAAAATAATTTTTTCAAAAGGTAGTGGCAAAATCAGAGACATATATATATGTGATTTTAACGGCAATAATGTTTTAAGGTTAACCAATTGGCATACTATGAACATTTTGCCGAAGTGGATAAATAAAAAAACCATAAGCTTTTTGTCTTATAGGTATGGAAAACCTTCCATCTTTTTATTTGATTTATACGCAGGTAAAGCAGAAAGGTTATTTTTTGATTCTGATTTGAGTATATCAGCGATAAGATACGATGAAGATAAATTTGCCATTCCATTCAATAGAGATGGAGTTGTTAATATTTTTGTTGTAAACAAAAAGGGAAAAGTGTTAAGAAATCTAACCAATAGTTATGGAATAAATGTATCTCCATCCTTTACATCCGATTTTTCAAAAATGGTTTTTGTTTCAAACAGGACAGCAAACCCTCAGATTTATATGAAGAGTTTGGATAGTTTCATTTCTACAACTCAACGTTTAACCTATAATGGCAAATATAATTCAAGTCCATCTGTATCACCTAATGATAAAAAGGTAGCATATATATCCATTAACGAAGGCAAAACTTATTTAAGAGTAATGAATATTGATGGAACGGA
>JAMOQJ010000107.1 GCA_027064065.1 Desulfurellales bacterium | reverse complement strand
TTTAACCCTTTTTCTCTTATTTTGTCTATAACCGTTTTCATATTTATCATTGTTGTGGTCATTAAAGCGGACAGACCGACGGCAGATGCGTTGGTTTTTTCTATTGCTTCAATAATCGTATCATCATCGACGTTTTTTCCCAAATCCACAATTTCAAATCCGTTTGTCTCAAGCAAAAGAGAAACAATATTCTTTCCTATGTCGTGTATATCACCCTTGACTGTTGCCATTATTATGGTTTTACCTTTTTTTTCTTTTGTAGAGCTTTTTTTGATGGCTTCCTTTAGAATGTTAAACGCCTTTTTCATAGCGTTTGCCGATTTTATCATCTGTGGTAAGAAGTATATGCCTTTATCGTACAGTTCGCCGACGGCTTGGAGAGCCGGTATCAATATTTCGTTACTTACAGTAAGCGGTTCTTTTGTTTTTAATGCTTCTTTTGTTAGATGAACTATCTCTTCTTCGTTTCCTTCCACTACACACATATATAGCTTATCTTCCAGAGAGTTTTTTTCAAAACCTGACTCAACTTTAGCGCTTTTCTTTTTTGCCGTTGAATCAAGGCTGATTTCCGATGCGTTTTCTATGTAGATTGACGCGTCTTTATCTCTGTCTGTAATTAAGTCGCTTGCGTATTTTATCTGCCACAAAAGATTGTCGTATGGATTAACTATTGCGCTGTCTAATCCGTTATATATTGCCATTGCCATAAAAGAAGAGTTTATGAGTGTTCTATTTGGTAGCCCAAACGATACATTGCTTAAGCCCAATGTTGTCGATATGCCGTATTTTTCTTTTATTAATTTAATCGTTTTTAGGGTTTCAAACGCCCTTTCTTTGTCGCTTCCAACTGTTAGAGCCAAAGAGTCTGCGATGATATCTTCTTCTTTTATGCCATATTTTTTTGCTTCGTTTACTATTCTGTCAAGTATTTTAAGTCTGTCTTCGGCGGTTTCTGGTATACCTTCTTCGTCCAAAAGCAAAGCCAAAATCGCAGCTCCGTATTTTTTTGCAAGCGGCAAAATCCTATCCATACTTTCTTGCGAACCGTTTACTGAATTTATCAAAACCTTACCGTCTGCAGCCTTTAATCCTTCTTCTAATGCGTCATAATTGGAAGAGTCTATTACAAGCGGTGTTGAAACGACGCTTTGAACGGCTAAAACGCACTTTTTCATCATTGCCGGCTCGTCAATCATAGGAACGCCTACGTTTATATCAAGTACCTTTGAGCCGTGTTCTGTTTGCTCTATTGCTTCTTTTCTGTAAAGTCCGGTTTTTCCTTCTTTTAGTTGTTCTTTTAAGAGTTTTTTGCCTGTAGGGTTTAGTCTTTCTCCTATGAATACAACGGGTTTTTGGTATCCTATTTCTACAAGTTTGCTTCTGCTAGTTAGTGTTGTTGATTTTGGTATATCTCTTTTTTTAACTTCCAAACCTTTAAGTTTTTTGGCTAATAGTTTTATGTGTGCTGGCGATGTTCCACAACATCCTGCTATGATTGAGCAATATTGTCTAAAATCGTCGGCGTATTGAGCAAATTCTTCAGGACCTACCGGGAATATTGTTTTTCCGTCAACAAGCCTTGGTATGCCTGCGTTTGGTTGTATTATTAAGGGTTTGTCTGTTACATTTGCCATCTTTTTGACAAATTTGTTTAACAAATCTGGTCCTACAGAGCAGTTTGCGCCTATTACATCCACATCCATAGCTTCCATCGTTTTTGCAAATACTTCCGGCGATGTTCCAAGTATAGAGCGTCCGTCTTCGGCAAATGTCATCATCGCTATGATGGGTTTGTCGGTCAATTCTCTTATACCGACGATTGCTGCCTTTATCTCTTTTATGTCCATAAAGGTTTCAAGTGAAAATAGGTCTACGTCTGCGTCGATTGCTCCTTTTGCCTGTTCTTTGAATATCTCTTTTATTTCGTCAAAATCGGCGTCTCCTACCGGTTCTATGAATTTGCCGGTAGGTCCGACGGATAACGATACGAAACCCTTGTCGCCAACGATTTCCTTGGCTAATGTAACGGCTTCGTAGTTGACTTTATAGGTTTCTTTTTCTAACCCAAATTCCGATAATTTTATTCTATTTGCGCCGAATGTGTTAGTTACGATTATGTCAGCTTTCGCTTCAAGATAGGACTTGTGAATATCCTGTATATCTTTTTTATGGGTGATATTCAGATAGTCTGGGCATGCTCCTGTTTCGAGAATATTTTTTTCTTGTAGCTGAGTGCCCATAGCTCCATCCAATATAAGAATCTTTTTACCCAACTCATCTCTAAAATTTCTCATTTGGCAACTCCAAAAGCATTAAAAGGTAGCGTTATTGTTCTTTTTAACATATTTAAAAATCCTTTTCCTAAGCTTTCAAGCGGCACAGCGCTTATTTTGACTTTTTTGTCTATATATCCATTGACTCTCAGGCTAACGCCGCTAAAACTTCGTTCTTTTCCGCCCACAATCCAACCCATTACGGGTATGTAGGAGATGAGAGTATTAATTGACCTAAATGTTGTAAAGGTTATATATGCATTTATATAATTTTGTGTTATATTATAACTACCCTGTGCAAATATGTTTAAGTTTTTACCGTATAGTGCAGCTATGCTGTTGTTTTTCGTTTTAATAATACCGTTTTTAATAAATAGGTTTGCCACTATTTTGTTGTATTCAATATTATTGTCAAGTTTGGTTTTTCCAATTATAATTTCAATTATGTTTGTTGCGCTTAAAAGTTTTAGGGTGTCAGAAACGTTTTTGAATTTTCCGTTTATTGACTGAACGTTTATATCGCCCTTTAGATGTTCCAAACTTATTACGCTTTTGTTGTCGGCTATTAAATCTGCTTGTATGCTTAGCATATTATCTTTTCTGTTGTTATTGGTTAAAAGAGGCATAATTATATAATCCTTAATGTCGATTGTGATGTGGTTTTGCTTTTTTAAAAATAGCATACGGGTATCTTTGCTTAAGATATTTAATGCTGCGATTCCGTTCTTTCTTTTTCTTAGAGTTATTATAAGATTTTTTGATGTTTGGGTGTTGTTTTTATTTTTTAAGATTATTTTGTTGGTTTTTGCAGTAATATTAATGTCCATATTTGGAATTTTTATGGTTGTTTTATTTGTTGTTTTGCCCTGTAAATCTTTTATGTTTAAATTAAATGTATCTGCTGTTATATCGAAAATGGCATAGTCCATAAAATCAACGAACCCTTTTGCGTTAATGTTATTATTCAATATGTGTAGGTTTGCGTGTTTTATATATGCTTTTTTATTGTCAAATTCTATTGATGCGTTTATAGAGTTTATATCCTTGGAATAGTATCCATTTTGCACCGATATATTTCCCTGTATTGTTTGTATGGGATTTTGTTTATTTCCGTTTACATGTATTTTGCCTTTTAAAATACCATTTTTTAATAATATATATCTGCTTTCCATAAGGCCATTTAAGGATGATATGCTAAAGTTGTTTAAACTGATGTTGGTGTTGAAAGAAAATAGTTTCGTATTGACTGTTCCGTTTGCGTTCAAATTTTTGTTTATGTTTAGTTTGGATATGTGTAGGATATGTTTTTTATAAAATCCTGCCGTTTTTATTTTTAATGCGTCTTTTGGCGTTTGAGATAGCATTTTTGTATCTGAGAGTATTTTTCCTTTGAATTTAAAATTATCTATATAACCGTCCAAAGAACCCAATAAGCCTACTTCAACTTTGCTTTTTATAAACTGTTCACCTATTATTGCTTTTTCAAGATAGTTAAAATCGTCTTTGGACAAATCGGCTTTAAATTTGCCTTTAAATTTTATTTTTGGCTGTATATACAAAATAGTATCTTGTGTATAAAGTTTAGATGTTAAGCCGTAAAGTTTGAGATTTTTAAATCTTATAAATAGATTCTTAATCTGTTTATACTCTATATTCCGCCTGATTTGTATATCACCCCACGATTTTACGTATCTACTTGGTATGTTTTCATTAAATATTTCTAAACCGTTTGAATGTATGTTTATATCGAAAAAGAAATAAGGTTTTGGTCCCCACCTGTAATCTCTTATTACGGTTGTTGCTGCAAAATTACCTTTTAGTTTTTTACTTTTTCCAAAAACCTTTAGGTCGCTATCGGAAAATATGTTTTCTTCTAAAAATACTCTTACCAAATCATTAGCATTGCCTTGATAAGATAAGTCCATATCGCAAGGATAGCCTTTTGTTCTATGTATTTGCATTTTTGAATCTTTAAAAGTAATATCTTCAAAGTTTCCGCTTGCAATTATATCGATAGATTGCTTTGAGATTTTTGCTTTTGCTTTTTTTATAAAAAAACTTGAACTCTTTTTATCCAATCTAAATCTTGAATTCTTTACAAGTAGGACTCCAGAGCGAATAAATTCTAAAGACGGATTTCCTTCAAAAGATATATGCTTAAGGGAAATATGCGATTGGAGTATGTAATCTTTAATTGTGTTTGGTGCAAACTGTTTTATAATGGGCTGAATATTGATAAACGGTGTTGAAATATGTCCCTTAAGGCTGGATTTAAGAAGATTATTTTTATCAACCCTACCGTTAATTTCCAAATTATAACCGTTTTTTGACATCAAAAAAATATTTTTTATGGATATGGAGTTTTTGGTTATCTTTGCTCTGCCTTTTATTTCTGGACTATCTATTGTTAATGTTTTGTAGATAATTTTATTTGTGGATATTGTAAACAATATATTTTGAAAGTTGCTCAAGGATGCTTTTCCTTTTATGGAATTCAGTTTTATTTCTCCTATATTGCGTATATCATAAGAAAATATAGCAGTTATATTATTTTTGCCTACAAGCCCATTTATGTCTGTTTTTACTTTATTTATTTTTCCATTAAATAGTATCTTATATTTGTTTGTTAATGGAGTGTATGTGAGTTTTATTTTTCCGTTTGCTGTATTGTTGTTGTATCGGATATCAATGTTATTTGTTTGTATATCTAATGGAATAATAGGTATAGTATCTGATTTCTTTGATGTTTGTTTGTTGTTGATTTCTATTTTTATATTTTTTGCTTTTACTTTTCCGTAATATTGTTTTTTTAGTAGATAGGCATACAAGTATTTCAGTATTGAAACTTTATTTTCAACAAGATTCGCCGATATATTTATGGAGTTTGAGCGTATATGTATAGATTGGGCTTGTATTATTAGATATGGGAACGATTTTTTTATGTTGAGATTTTTGAAATTTATGGACAATTCTTTGTTTATATCTACATTTTTTATTTTATTTTTGAGCGAATTTGTATTGAGTAGACGCCACGCAAAGGTGGCGCCCAGAAGTAGCACAAAAAAAGATATGAAAAAAATGACAAGTAGCTTTTTAAATGCATTCTTTATGCTCATTTAGCGTATTGAGATATATCTTCTAATCCAACTATTATATATGCTGATTTACCTTTTGTTGGTATTACAACGACGGGTGTTCCGTGTATGCCGTGATTATATACAGTATCGCCTACTTGCTGCAAATATTTTGAGTATTTAGCTTTTAGTTTATCGAGTTTATCCTTGTTTTTTTCAATTTCTTTATCGACGTCCTTAAATTTTGCTTTGCCTATTTTATTTATTGCTTCGAGCAGACCCTTGTTATTCTCTATGTCTATAAATATCAAAGAAGCTTTATCAGCTCTTTTCCCGTGTACGTCAAATGGTATAATGTGTAGTTTTATTTTGTTGTCTTTAGCTAACTTAACCAACTCTTCTATCTCCATTTTGCAAAATGGACAGTAAGGGTCGGATAACATATAAACATCTTTGCCTTTTCCATAGGATTTTTTCATTTCTTTAGGCAATTTGTCTATCATTTCAAAAAACCATGATAAATCAACAGGCTTTCTCTCTATAGATTGTTCGGGTCTTACCCTTTTAAATTTGCCGTTTTTGTTTTCAAATACTGTAGGTATAATAATCTTTTTATCATTTGAAATCCATAAATACTTGTGTCTTACTACACCTTTTTCTTTGTTTTCTATTGCAACATTTAGTTGTTTAAAACCTTTTATAATGCTGTTTTTTTCTACCGTGATGTTGTAATGAATACTTGGTGGAACTAATCTTGCTAAAATGTCTTTGTATTCATCGTTTGGATTTGCTGAAAACGAAGATGGAGAGATAGATAAAATGAACCAAGCAAGAGCGATTAGCAGTTTTACTTTAGACATAAACACCTCCAAAAAATTTTGTAGCAATTATACAATTTTTTTGTTGAGTGTAAAATAAAATGTATTGTAAGTTGACAATGTATTCGCTTTGTTTTAAAATCTCACATTATTGGAGGAAGAATGAAAAAGATTATAGCATTATCGGTATCGGTTTTATTACTATATAGTTGTGCTACGGTTGATAATAAAGGAGTTTCTTCTAAGGGAAGTTATAAGAATCTTGCATCAAGATTAAAGATGATAGAGCAGAAGATAGAAGAAAACAGGGTTAATATACATAACAACTCCATAAGGCTTGATAGGCTTGATACAAGACTCTTAATTATTCAAAAACGCATTGCAAAAGAGGCTATGGATGATTCGTTGGCTAACTACATACCGCCAGCATCGAAAATCGACAGTGACGATAAAAAACAAGAAAAAGTTAATGAAAACTATGTAAAGCCAAAGCCCAAGAAGACAGGACCATATGACGGAATAGTAAATATTTTTGATTCAAGTCAAGATACACAAAAGAAAGAAGAGCGCAAACCAAAAAAAGAGATACATAAGACAAGTGTAGATAAAGAGTTATATAAAGCTGCACTAAAATTATATAATCATAATGATTTTAAAGGCTCAGAACATCTTTTTGAGGATTTTATTAAAAACCATCAAGATAGCAGATATATCGATAATGCAATGTTTTGGTTGGCATATAGCTATCTGCATCTAAATAAAGTTAAAAAGGGCGTGGATATGTTGAAAGAGTTGGTTGATAAGTATCCTAACAACTCTATAGAACTTGGTGGAAAAACAGATGCCGCCCTGTATACGTTGGTTAGACTTTACAAAAACAACCCTAAAGAACGTGAAAAGTATAAGAAGATTTTATTTAAAAGGTTTCCTAAAAGTAAATATACTAAACTGTTAAAGAAATAGGGGGCTATAATGAAAAAACTGAAAATATTAACTTTAATAGCCGTTTTGTGCTTTTTTTATTCTGTAGGTTCATACGCTAAAAACAGCAATAATTTGTATGTGGTTAAGTATGGAGATACGCTTTGGGATTTATCTAAAAAACACTACGACGACCCTTTTTTGTGGGGTAAAATTTGGATAAATAATACCTACATAAACGACCCTAACCTGATATTCCCAGGAGAGATAATCCAATTTACAAAACACGGCATAACTATCTATAAAAAACCGAAAATTATTGCAAAAAAGAAGGTTGAGAAAAAAACTCTTTGGGTAACATACGACTCACCTGTATATTTTGACGGTAGAAAGTATTATTCTGATTGTGGCGGCGGCTTTTGTGTGTGGAATAAAGATGCATTTAATGTAGGAAAAATTAGTTTTGATAGATACAATAATATAGAAGTTAAAGCAGGTGATACGGTTTATATTACAACAAAAAAAACTATGGGTTGCTGTAAGAAATTTTATGTTTATAGGCAAATGAAGGACTATTTATCTAACTCTCTTTGTCCGAATGAGCCTAAGGATATGTATTATCCGATAGGCGAAATCAAGATTGAAAAGATGGTTAAACCCAATATTTATAAGGGTAAAGTTGTTAAAGCGTCTGAAGAAATATCTGAAAACGATGTGGTTAGTGTTGTATATCCCTATAAAAAAATAAAGGCTAATCCGACAAAAGCTATTTTGTGCAAATTGCCAATAGAGCTTTTATTCATTCACGATGATAGTTTATCAGGACATGTTGGGCTTTATATGTTTGTAAGGGTGCCGAAAGCCCATTGGCATATCAAAAAAAGAAGATGTGCTAAGGGTTATCATATAACAAAAGAACCAAAACCTTTGCTGACGAATATTGTTGGATATAAGGTTATGGTTGACAGGGTTAATCATAACATACCAGAAAACACAAACATAGGAGAAGGTGTGGTTGTTAGTCAATACAAAAACTATATGACTATATTCTTCGACACTTATAATAGCAATCTAAAAGAGATTATGGATAGAACGCAAGAATATGTTTTGAGGTAGGTGAAATGTTGAAGATTTTCGATACTGCAAAAAGGGATATAGTTGAATTTAAACCGTTAAATGATAAAAAGGTGGGAATTTATGTATGCGGCGTTACGGTTTATGATAATTGTCATATAGGCCATGCAAGGAGCGCCGTTAGTTTTGATATTATTTATAGATATCTAAAATATAAAGGTTACGATGTAACCTTTGTAAAAAATTTTACCGACGTTGACGATAAAATCATAAACAGGGCAAACGAAGAAGGTGTATCGTGCGACGATATCGCAAATAAATATATAGAAGAATATTATAAAGATATGGAAGCCATAGGGATAGAAAGACCGACCTATGAGCCTAAGGCGACCGAGCATATTAAAGAGATAATAGATATAGTAAAGACTTTGATAGATAAGGGTTATGCGTATGAAGTAGACGGCGATGTGTATTATAGGGTAGACAAATTTAAAGAATACGGCAAACTGTCTCACAAAAACATAGACGAATTAAAAAGCGGAGCGAGAATTGAGATAAACGATAAAAAAGAGAATCCACTTGATTTTGCTTTATGGAAAAAATCAAAAGAAAACGAACCCGCCTGGGATTCGCCCTGGGGAAAGGGAAGGCCCGGTTGGCATATTGAATGTTCTGCAATGAGTATGAAATATTTAGGCGAAACCTTCGATATTCATGGTGGCGGTGAAGACTTAATATTTCCACACCATGAAAATGAAATAGCTCAATCGGAAGCAGCAACAGGTAGAGAGTTTGTAAAATATTGGATGCACAATGCATTTGTTAAGATAAACAAAGAAAAGATGAGTAAATCTTTGGGTAATTTCTTCACGATAAAGGATATTTTGAAGCAATTTAACGGAGAAACCTTAAGATATTTTTTGCTTTTAACACACTACAGAAGCCCGATAGATTTTTCTTTTGACGGGTTAAATAGCGCAAAAGAAGCTCTGAATAGGTATTACAATTTTATCAAAAGACTTGAAGAGACCGAGTTTGCCGCAAAAGGCTCGCATGACGATGAAGAGTTTGCAAAAGAGATAGATGGTTTGATAGGCAAATTCGAAGAAGCTATGGATGACGATTTTAATTCATCTATGGCTATAGGCGTCGTATTTCACATTATAAAGCAGTTTAATATATATTTAGACAGATGTGAAAAGGAATCTTTAAAACCCAAAAAGGCATATAAAGATAAATTTTTGGATGCTATGGATAGGATATCTTTTGTTTTAGGCGTTTTTTCAACAATATCGGGTAGGTGGTTTAAGCCTGAAGATGTGGATATAGAATGGATTGAAAATAGAATAAGAGAAAGAACTTTGGCAAGAAAAGATAAAGATTTTGAAAAAGCCGACGCAATAAGAAATGAATTAGCCGAAAAAGGCATTATTCTTGAAGATACAAAGGAATCTACACGATGGAAGATAAAGAGGTAAAAGATAATGAAGCGACCGATGCGCTATCAGCTTATTTAAAGGAAATCTCCGAAATTCCTGTTTTAAGTATTGAAGAAGAAAAGGAATTAGGAAGAAGAATTCAGAAGGGCGATAAAGAAGCGCTAAAAAAATTAGTAAAACATAATCTAAAATTTGTTGTTAGTATGGCAAAAAAATATAGAAACCTTGGCGTATCGTTACTTGATTTGATTAACGAAGGCAATTTAGGTTTGATAAAGGCTGCAAAGAAGTTTGACCCTGATAAGGATATTAAATTTATATCCTATGCGTCTTGGTGGGTTAAACAATCCATCATAAAGTTTTTGATTGAACAAAGCACTCCTATTAAAATACCAATAAAGGCAAAAAGCAGAACACAGAAGATTGAAAGCATAAAAAGTGAATATAAAAAGAAATATAATGAATATCCCGAAGAGAAAGAGATAATGGAAATAAGCGGATTAAGCGAAAAAGAATTTAAAAATTCTGAATTTTCAAGATTATCTTTTGATTCATTGGATCAATTTATAGGTGATGATAAGGATGCAACTCTAATGGATTTAATACATTCTGAAGAAGAGTCGGCAGAAGATAAACATATAAGACAGTCTTTAATTGAAGAGATAAATAAATTTCTAGACACACTGCCTGAACGAGAAAAAGATATTATCATGTTAAGATATGGGTTATACGATGGAAAAGCTCATACGTTAAGAGAGATTGGCGAAAAGTATAATATAAGCAAAGAGCGAGTGCGCCAATTGGAAAACAACATAATAGCAAAACTCAAAAAGCATCTTAGGAGTTATGGATAGTGGACCCTTACGAAGTCTTAGGGTTGAATAGTAGTGCATCTCAAGAAGATGTAAAAAAGAGATTTTATGAGCTTGCAAAAAAATATCACCCAGACACGTGCGTATCGGACGAAGAAAGAAAAAAAGCAGAAGTGCATTTTGCTGAAATTACACAAGCCTATAATGCGATAAAAAATATTAGCCTAACGGGCAAAAAAGAGATAAAAAAAAGCGATGAGGATTTTGATGAAAAGGTTCTTCAAAGAGCGAAAGTGTTAATATCGTCTGGTGATTTTAATTCTGCAATAAAGCTTTTATCAAATCTAAACGATGCATTAAAAAGAGAGGCTGAGTTTCTTTTGGGTGAAGCTTATATGAAGAAAGAGCGTTATCACGATGCCCTTAAACACTTTAAAGCAGCCTACGATTTAAATCAATGGGATGTTGTTGTTAGATTGAAGATAGCTTATGTGTTTGAAAAGATAGGTTTAAAAAACTCTGCAAGAAAAGAATATGAAGAAATTCTATCCATAGACCCTTCAAACGTAAAGGCTTATGAAAGACTGTCTGCTTTAGATAAAAAAGGTTTTAGTTTGAAAGATTTGTTTAAAAAGGACTAATGCGTGAAACTCAATGTTAACTATAGAGAGCTTATTAAAACTTTAATAAATCTCGATGATACTCCACATAGATTGTCTTTGGCATTTTCCTTGGGTGTTCTTATATCGCTTTCGCCGTTCTTTGGTTTGCATACGATAATAGCTATAGCTTTGGCGTTTGTTTTTAAGTTAAACAAGGTTAGTTTAATTATAGGTTCTTGGGTTAATACTCCGTGGAGTGCTCCCTTTGTATACTATGCAGAATATAGATTGGGAGCGTTAATCTTGGATATAAATGCAAATTTTTCCATAAAGCCATTCACTATAGAACATTATATTAGTGGTGGCTATGAAGTGTTTTTGGCTGTTTTTACAGGCAGTGTAATCATAGGTTTAATTTTTAGCATTATTTTTTACTTTCTGGTAAAATACATCATAGAAAAATATAAAAGGAGGAGCGATGTTTCCTTTAAAGGATGATATTCCTTCATCAAGCTATCCCATAGTCAACATATCGCTAATAGTGGTAAATATTATTGTGTTTATGTATGAATTAAATATACACAACCTAAGTGTATTTATTTATAACCATGCGTTTATCCCTGCGATTCTTTTTGAATACCACGATTTTTTTCATTCACTTACAAGAGCGTTTTTTTCATTATTTCTTCACGGTGGATTTATGCACATTATAGGCAATATGTGGTTTTTGTGGATTTTTGGAGATAACGTGGAAGACGAGATGGGGCATACAAATTATCTGCTTTTTTATCTTGCTGGTGGATTGGCTGCAACCTTTATTCAAGGAGTAATTGCGCCATCATCAACCGTACCTTTAATAGGTGCAAGTGGAGCAATCTCTGCTGTTGTCGGTGCATATTTTGTATTTTTCCCGCATGCTAAGGTTTTATCACTGGTTCCAATATTCATATTTATAACGTTTTTATGGATACCCGCTTGGCTATTTATAGTTTTTTGGTTTTTTATGCAGTATCTAAACGGACTATTAAGTATCTCTTCAAGTTATACCGGTGGTGTAGCTTGGTTTGCTCATATAGGTGGTTTTGTATTTGGTTTTATAGTTGCAAAATATATGGCTTATAAAATGTAAAACCATGAAGTGCCTTTTCTTGTCGGATGCTCATTTTCCAAAAAGTAAAGCTATATTAAGTTTTTTGCTTGATGTGTACACTGAATTTGATGCTATATACATATTGGGCGATTTGTTTGAATTTTATTACGGATATGAAAATTTTTTTTATTCTCATCATGCTGAGCTTTTTGGTGTTTTAAACGTTATTTCTAAGAAGACAGAAGTTTTTTTATTTGAAGGTAATCACGAATACAATCTTTACGCCATAAAACGATTTTTAGATGTGAATGTTGTTGAGAAGGAATTGGAGATAGAGATTGATGGAATGAATGTATATATGGAACATGGCGATAGGATTGATAAGAATGATATTTATTATAGGTTGTTTAGATTGGCTTTAAAAAATCCTTTTTCATTGAAGTTGATAGGTAAAATAGATTATAGATTTTTATTCGATATGTCTAAAAAAGCATCTCATTTTAGCAAAAAAAGGTTAAAAGATAAGACCGACAGAAGGACTGATGTAGCTTTGGAAGCATTTGCAGAACAATTAACTAAGAACGGTAAGGATGTTGTAATTTTAGCCCATACCCATACTCCATTATTAAAAAAAATGGATAGTGGTTTGTATATAAATTGCGGTGATTTCTTTGAACATTTTAGTTACGTTGTGTATGACTCAAAAAATGGATTTTCTCTAAAATTTTACAAGGGGTAATTTAATATGTCAAAGGATGAAATCAGAAAAAAAATAGAAGATTTACGTTTTAAGATTAACTATCACAACTACAGATACTATGTGCTTGACGACCCTATTATATCCGATTCCGAATATGATGAAATGATGAAGAATCTTAAAAGGCTTGAAGATGAAAACCCAGAATTTTTTGACGAGAATTCCCCAACGGTTAAGGTGGGCGGCGTTGCATTAAATAAGTTTGAAAAGATAGAGCATAAGATACCAATGCTTTCCTTGGATGATGGATTTGACGATAACGATATTTTCGAGTTTGACAGGAAGATAAAACGATTTTTAAAGATGAGCGAAAGCGATGATATATCCTATTTTGTAGAGCCGAAGTTTGATGGACTTTCTGTTTGTTTAATTTATCAAGATGGTTCTTTGTTTGTTGCCTCAACAAGAGGAGACGGTTATGTAGGTGAAAATGTAACAAATAATGTAAGGACTATAAAAAATGTTCCTCTTAAACTTGTAATCGACAATCCACCAAAATATCTTGATGTTCAAGGTGAGATATTGCTTACAAAGGATGAGTTTAAAAGGATTAATGAAGAAAGGATAAAGAATAACCAGCCGGTTTTTGCAAATCCGAGAAATGCAGCTGCAGGTTCTTTAAGACAGCTTGACCCGAAAGAAACAGCTAAAAGACATTTAATTATGTTTGCTTACTATCTAAGGGATATTCAAGGTTATAAAAAGACAATAAGATATCAACACGAATCTGTAGAAGAGCTTAAGAATATGGGTTTTGCTGTTAGTGAGTTGAATAAATTATGCAGAAACGTTGACGAAGCTATAAAACATAAAAAGTATCTTGAAGAGATAAGAGACGATATGCCGTTTGAGCTTGACGGTGTGGTGTTGAAGGTCGATAGCTTTGAGTTGCAAGATAGATTGGGATTTACAACGAAATCGCCAAGATGGGCTATAGCCTTTAAGTTTCCAGCTCAACAGGCTACCACGAAAATCTTGGATATAGAAGTAAATGTTGGAAGAACGGGTATTTTAACGCCTGTTGCTATATTAGAGCCTGTAAATATCGGCGGTGTAGTTGTATCAAGAGCATCACTTCATACAATGGACGAAATAGAGAAAAAAGACATTATGATTGGCGATACGGTATTTGTGCAAAGGGCTGGTGATGTTATACCCGAAGTTGTAAAACCTGTTAAAGATTTAAGAGATGGAACGCAAAGAAGGTTTGAGATGCCAAATCTCTGTCCAGTATGCGGTTCTCATATTGCAAAAGATGGAGCATATTACAGATGCACAAATATAAACTGCCCTAAGGTGCTTAAAGAGTCGGTGAAACACTTTGTTTCAAGAAAGGCTATGAATATAGATGGATTTGGTTCAAAGATAATAGAGCAGCTTGTCGATAAAGGTATAGTTAAGGATGTGAGTGATATATACACATTAAACAAAGACATATTGATGAAGCTTGATAGGGTAGGAGAGAAATTGGCTGAAAATTTAGAGAGCGCCATACAACGTTCCAAAGGCATAACTTTTGCTAAGTTTATATATGCTTTAGGCATAAGGCATGTAGGAGAGTTTGTAGCTAAATTATTATCCGAGAGGTTTAAGAATTTGGAGAACCTAAGGAAGGCATCAAGGGAAGAGTTGTTGTCTATAGACGGTGTAGGTGAAGAGATAGCCGATAGCGTTGTCTCATTTTTTAACGAAAAAAAGAATTTAGATACAATTGATAAGCTTTTGGAATATGGCATTTATTTTGTAGATGATAAGTCGTATGGCAAAACAGATTCTAAAATTAAGAATAAGAGTTTTTTGTTTACAGGTACATTATCTAAACCGAGAGAATTTTACAAAGAACTTGTTGAAAAACAGGGTGGTATAGTAAGAAACAGTGTAAGTAAAAAGCTGGATTATCTTGTGGTTGGAGATAATCCCGGCTCAAAACTTGATAAAGCTAAAGAATTTAATATTAATATTATCGATGAAAAAGAACTGCTTGCGCTCTTGGAGGGTTAAGTGCCAGATGATATTTTCACTGTCGACCCTAAATGGATAGCATCGTTTTATGCTCTTGTGGCATCGGCAGTGTGTATTTTAATTTTTACCTATAACGGCACCGAGTTTTTTGATGCTTTTGTAAAAACATTTTTTACCGTTGTTGCTTTTTATCTATTGGGCATTATAACGGCGTCATTTATCAATTTTGTTTTGATAAATTTTTCACATAAAGAAGATGAAGGTTGCGGTGAGGCTTCTCAAGAAGAAGAATCTGAAGAAAATTCTGAAGAAGATACAAATGAATATAGCGAAGAAGCCAAAGCAAGTTAATGTTTAGTATCCAATGAATAAAGAAGAAATAGTCCAACTTTATTATCCCATAGTAAAAAGAATAGTAAAAAAGCTTGTGGTTAAAATGCCCGAAGGTTTTGAAGAAGAAGATTTTGTTCAAGTTGGTATGATTGGGCTTTTGAAGGCTTTGGATAATTGGGATACAACTAAAAGTTTTTCTGAATTTAAATCGTATGCAAACACAAAAATAAGAGGGGCAATTTTAGACAAAATAAGAAGTGTGGATAAGGTATCTCGCTATGCAAGAGACAAGCTAAAAAGAGTTGCTGCTTCGTATAGGGAGCTTATGGATAAGGGCATATTTGACCCGACAGATGAAGAAGTTGCAGAAAATGCCAATCTAACACTTGATGAGTTTAATAAACTTATGATGAACAGTTCAAATCAAACTATGCTTAGCATTGACGAAACAATTAGTGACGATATGCTTGTTATTGAATCTTTGGAGAATAAATATGAAAAAACGCCATTAGAAGTTTTAGAAGAAGAAGCGGAAGAAGAGTTGCTTAAAGAAGCGCTTTCTTCTCTTAACCAAATTGAGCTTACTGTCTTGAGTTTGTATTATTACGAAGATTTAAATATGAAGGAGATTGCATCAGTTATAGGAAAAACAGAATCAAGGGTATCTCAAATTAAAACTCAATCATTAATTAAACTTAGAGAGTATGTAAAAAGGAGAATGGATATATGAGTTTTGCAGTTGATGAAGCTTTGGATATTGTTTCAAAGATTCTTGTTATGAATTCAATTACAGCACCAAAGGGCGTGGGTAGAGATGATATTGTTATCGAGCTTGTTAAAGATGATAAAATAAAAGAAAAAATATTGTTAAAATCCAAAGAGATAGCAAAAAGGAGTGGTTTTTCTTTTTACGAAAGGGACGCTATAAATTGTGAGAATATAAGCCATATAATATTTATAGGATACAAGATGTTTTATCATGGATTTGACTGCGGATTTTGCGGATTTAAAACGTGTGTGGAATGCGAAGAAAAAGGCGGTATGTGTGCAATTAGCGTTACAGATGCCGGGATTGCCATAGGCAGTTTGGTAAAACTGTCAGCCATTTTTGGAGTAGATAATAGAATTATGCTATCGATAGGGCAGGCAGCAAAAGAGACTGGGTTTTTTGAAGAAAAGGTTGGTGGCGCCTACGGTATACCACTATCAGCAACCACCAAAAATCCGTTTTTTGATAGGAAGATAAAGGTTTAATCTATAGCGGCTTTTACAACCTTGCCTGATCTTAAACAAGATGTACAGACGTTAATTCTTTTTACCTTGCCGTCTACAACTGCTTTAACCTTTTGAATATTTGGTAGCCATTTTTTCTTTGTTCTTATGTGGGAATGGCTTACTTTATAACCCGTCTGAACCCTTTTTCCGCATATTTCACATCTTCTTGCCATTTCAAACTACCTCCTAAATTCTAACCAATGCCTTATACCAAAATTATTCAATTCTCTCAAGTAAAATCTTTCTAATTATTGTATGTATCTATATTCAGTATATCATAAAAAATGCACTTTTGGGTTAATCCTGTAAACAGTATAATAGAACCACCAAGCGTAATTAAATTTTGTTTGGATAATAATCCGATGAGTGTCAGAAATGAGCCGCCTATCAGCCGAGCTTTCCTGTCGTTTCCTCCGATGTTTCTTTTTGATATATTTATTTTCATATATTTGCTCCTTTGAAAATCTTTCTGAAGTTTTCAGTATACGCCAAAAGGGCTATGATTGATGAAACTGCTACAGTCCATACCAATATATAAATGAGTGTGTTATTTATATATATTTTTAATTGGTAAATCAATATAAACAGTATAAGCAAGACTTGAAAAAATGTAGATATCTTGCCAAAAATAGATGCTTTTATCTTTGTGTTTTGTGCGTTTTTTTGAGAAAATATTTCAGCTGTGCTACCTATAATAAGTATTATGTCTTTTGTGAATATGATAAAAAACAAAAACTGGGGAATATCGTTTTTTATCGTAAAGATGAATATTGTATAATTTATCAGTATCTTGTCGGCTATAGGGTCTAAAATCGTTCCAAATTTTGTAATTTGGTTAAGCTTTTTAGCTAAAAATCCATCTATAACATCGCTAATGGCAGCAATAATAAATAGAGCTGTTGCTGCAATATATAAATCGTTTATCAAAAAATATACAGTAGGTATAACAAGCAACATCCTTAACGTTGTGATGGTGTTAGGTATATTTATAATCGTATTTTCTTTCATATGTTAATGTATCAATTTAAAAAATCTATTAAACCTTATTACAAATGGAGAAAATTCCCAAGAGCCATAAATTATAAAAGCTTTTCCTGTTAAATCGTTTTCTGGTACAAACCCCCAATATCTGGAGTCGTAAGAATTATCTCTGTTGTCTCCCATCATAAAATAAGAGTGTGGCGGGACTTTTACAGGTCCGAAATTATCCCTTGAGCCATAGAGTGTTTTTACCAATCTGTATTGAGTGTTTCTTGGGTATACATTAGGGTCTTTGTGTATAACGTAAGGTTCGTTTACTATTTTACCGTTTCTATACAGAACCTTGTTTTTCATCTCTATAACATCACCCGGAATGCCTATGCATCTTTTTATAAAGTATACACTTGGCTTAGGCGGATATCTAAAGACTATTATATCGCCATGTTTTGGTTTGCTTATCGGAATTATGGTGGAACCTGTGAAAGGCATTCGAATGCCGTATATAAAACGATTAACAAGCAGATGGTCGCCTATTAGAAGCGTATCTTCCATGGAAGATGATGGTATTTTAAATGCTTCAACTATGAATGCCCTTATAAATAGAGCTATAAGTAATGCTATAAATATAGATTTAATCCAATCGTAAGCCTTTTCTTTATTCAAGATAACCTCCTAATTTATTTCAACAAGCTTAACAAAAGCTTCTTTTGATATGGCTACATTACCGAGCTGTTTCATCTTTTTTTTGCCTTTTTTCTGTTTTTCCAACAGTTTTCTTTTTCTTGTTATATCTCCACCGTAACATTTTGCAAGTACATCTTTTCTTAATGCGCTTATCTGTTCTTTTGCTATAATTTTACCACCAACTTTTGCCTGTAAGCGTATCTCAAACAACTGCTTAGGTATGAACTGTTTTAGATTTTTTAATACTTCTCTTGCTATCCTATAGGCTTTTTCTTTTGGAACTATCATGGAAAATGAGTCTATCTCTTTTGCGTTAACCAAGATTATCAGTTTTTCAAGATTTGATTGCTCAAAACCCTTAAAATCGTAATCGAATGATGCGTATCCTCTTGATAGGGATTTTAGTTTATCGTAAAAGTCGGTTATAATTTCGGCAAGCGGGACTGAATATTGAATCAATACCCTATCTTGAGATATGTATGACATATTGTCTTGAGTTCCTCTTTTTTCTTGCAAAAGACTTAAGATGTTGCCCACAAATTCGGCTGGTGTAATAATTTCAACCTTAACAAACGGTTCATATATGGCAGCGATTTTTTGAGGCGGCGGAAGCATAGACGGGTTTGAAATTTCTATAATCTCTCCGTCTGTTTTTTTAACCCTATAAAGAACACTGGGACTTGTTATGACAACGTCTAAATCAAACTCTTCCTCAAGCCGTTCTTTTGTTATATTCATACTCAAAACGCCTAAGAATCCGCATCTGAAACCAAAGCCCAACGAATCGGATTTTTCTTTCTCCACAACAAGCGAAGAATCGTTTAATTGCAATTTTTCCAACGCTTCTTTTAGGTCTTCGTAATTTTCAGGCTCTGTTGGATAAATACCTGCAAATACGAATGGTTTAGGTTTTTCAAAACCTTCAAACGGTTTATCGGTAGGGTTGTCTGCAAGTGTTATTGTATCGCCTACAACTGCGTCGCTTATGGTTTTTATGTTTGCTACTACATATCCGACGCTACCTGTTGTTAATTCTTTCATGCGTTTGGCTTTTGGCGTGAAGATGCCAAGTTCTTCAACCTCAAAGACCTTTTTATTGGAATACATCATAATCTTGTCGCCGGTTTTAAGGCTTCCGTCAAATATTCTTACAATGAATATTACACCTCTGTAGTTGTCATACCACGAATCTATAACCAAAGCTCTTAATTTATCATTGGAATTACCCTTTGGCGATGGGATTTTTTCGATGATGGCATTTAGTATTTTGTCTATGTTTGTGTTGTTTTTTGCTGATACCTCTATGGATTCGCTTGCGTCTATGCCTAAAGCGTCTTCTATCTCCTGCTTTGTTTTTTCAACATCTGCAGACGGTAAATCGATTTTGTTTATTACCGGTATTATTTCCAAATCGTTGTCTATGGCAAGGTATGCGTTGGCTATGGTCTGGGCTTCGACACCCTGTGTGGCATCGACGACCAAAAGGCACCCTTCGCATGCTTTTAGGCTTTTTGATACTTCATATCCAAAGTCGACATGCCCTGGTGTATCTATCATATTTAGGTGATATGTTTCGTCTTTGTAAACATATTCCAATCTTGCTGTTTGAGCCTTTATTGTTATGCCGTGCTTTCTTTCAACCTCAAGAGAATCCAAAACCTGCTCTTTCATCTCTCTCTTTGTTAATCCACCGGTGTTTTCAATGAGCCTGTCGGCGATAGTGCTTTTTCCATGGTCAATATGGGCTATAATTGAGAAGTTTCTTATATTTTTTTGATTCATCATTCGACCCTTTTTAGTTTTTCAAGAATATCCTGCTCTATTGTGTAGCTATTATACCTTATGGATTTAAACTCTTGAGATGTATCCGTGTCTGTTAATTTAAACATTTCTTCAAGAACCCTTAAAGATTCCTGAACCCTTTTTGAATTGGCTATTGCCACATCTTTTAGTGTTTCTCTGATTTTCTCCTGACTTGAATTGAGTTTTGTTCCTATGTCATTTTGTGTATCTCTAAACAGTATCGTATCAGAATGTTTTTTTTGTATGGATGAAATTGAAGAGCGCATCTCTTTAATAGTTTTTGATATGTTTTTATCGTTGAGAATAAAGCGTGCTATATCTTCCAAAACGCGCAATCCTTCTCTTGCTCTATTGAAATTTGCATCCATTATGCGCTCTATTTTATTTGAGAATTTTTCCAAAGTATATCAAACTCCTTTTCATAAACATTTGCTATATCTTCCCTTGAAATGATTATTATATTTTCATCGTTTATAACAAATGCGCTTGCTGTCCAGTTTGCAGAGCCAGTAATGACGATTTTATTGTCTATCACAGCAAATTTGTTGTGCATTATTCCGTCCCTGTCCCAATGTCTGTGCGGCTTGGCAAATCTAACATCTATTCCTTTTGACTTAAGGTATAAATATTTTGTAAATCTATTTTCCTTCGGGTTATTGCTTTTTCTATCTAAGACAACCCTTATCTTTACCCCTCGTCTTTTTGCTAATACTAATGCGTGAGAAAGCGGTCTTGATGTAAAATTATACATGGCAACATCGACGCTTTTTCTACTTATATTTATTAAATCTACAACTTCGTTAAGTGCTTTATAGGATGGCGTAAAATATACTTCTATTTCCCTTGCTTGTGCCGTTTGAAAAAAACATGCAAACAGCGCAATGATAAAAATTATTTTTCTAAACATTGTAGTTTGGCGGCTCCTTTGTCATAATTATATCGTGAACATGGCTTTCTTTTAATGATGCCTGTGTAATCTGTATAAACATTGCTTTATTCCTTAATTCGTCTATTGTTTTACACCCAACATATCCCATACCAGACCTTAGCCCACCGATTAATTGGTATAAAACATCACTTACTTCGCCTTTGTATGGAACCCTTCCTTCGACGCCTTCAGGTACTAATTTTTCAGGCTCTACATCATCTTGGAAATATCTGTCTTTACTGCCTTCCTTCATTGCACCTATTGAGCCCATCCCTCTATAAACCTTGTATTTTCTTCCTTGGTATATTATCGATTCGCCCGGAGATTCTTCAACGCCTGCCAATAGATTGCCAACCATAATAGCGCTTGCTCCAGCCGATAGAGCTTTGACCATATCGCCTGAATATTTTATACCACCGTCTGCTATAATTCTTTTGTTGTAGTATTCAGCTTCTTCAGAGCATTCAGAAATTGCCGTAATTTGCGGAACGCCTACGCCTGCTACTATTCTTGTTGTGCAGATAGAGCCTGGACCTATTCCGACCTTGACCACGTCAGCACCTGCTTCTATTAAATCCTTTGTTCCTTCTTTTGTTGCCACATTTCCAGCTATTATCGTTATGTCAGGGAATGAGCTTTTTACCTTTTCTACAAGGTTTAAAATACCTACTGAATGGCCATGCGCAGAGTCGATAACTATAACATCAACGCCAGCTTCATGTAGGGCTTTTGCCCTTTCAAGCCCGTCTTTTGTGCCAATTGCAGCACCACATATGAGTCTTCCGTGTATATCCTTTGTTGCAGATGGATATTCTTTCTTTTTTCTAATGTCCTTTATGGTTACAAGCCCTTTTAGTTTAAAGTTCTTGTCCACTATAGGCAATTTTTCTACCTTGTGTTCTTTTAGATACTCTTCGGCTTCCGACAATGTTATGCCTTCATATGCTGTTATTAGATTATCTTTAGTCATAACAGAGCTTACAGGTTGTGAATAGTCCTTTTCAAATTGAACATCTCTGTTTGTAATGATGCCTACAAGCTTTCCATCTTCTTGGGTTACCGGTATGCCGGATATGTGGTATTGGCTCATTAATAACAAGGCTTCATTGATGGATGCGCTTGGGTTTATTGTTATAGGGTCAAGAATCATACCGCTTTCTGATTTTTTTACGCGTTTTACCTGTTTTGCCTGTTCTTCGATGGGCATATTCTTGTGTATTATTCCCAATCCACCATGACGAGCCATTGCGATTGCCATTTTGTATTCTGTAACCGTATCCATAGCAGCCGATATTATTGGCACTTTTAGTTGAAGCCTATCGGTCAACATTATTGAAATATCCGTATCTTTCGGCACAACATTCGATTTTGCAGGGATTAACAATACATCATCAAAAGTCAATCCAACAGCATTTTTTAATCTTAACATAAAGACCCCTTAAATCTCTAAGAATTTAAAATCGGCTACATTGAGCACAATGCTTTTTAGCCTATTCAACAGCGACAATCTGTTGTTTTTTATTTTTTCGTCTTTATCCATAACCATTACATTATCAAAAAACTTGTTGATAACGGATTTTATTGATACGACACTATTTAAAATATCGTTATATTTTTTGTCGAATACCAATTCGTTGACCTTTTTTTCTATCTCTTCTATAGCATTATACAGTTCTTTTTCTTCATCTTGCGTAAACAGGCTTTTATCTACATCTTTTTTGTCGAAATCCTTTACTATATTAAAAACTCTTTTTATGGCAAAGCGATTTTCCTTGTTTGGGTCGTTTTCAAAGAGTTTATTCAATGCATCAAGCCTTAGGTATGCGTCGTATATATCGTTAAATTTTGATTCTACAACAGCGCTTAAAGCATCATGTGGATAGTCTGATAAATAATTTGTAAATCTCGTTTTTATAAAATCAATTATTTCTTTTGTGTTGGTGTCTTTTTTGTAGAGTTTTTGGGCTTTGTCGATTGGTTTTGATAATTCAAAACTCAATTTGTTGTCGAGTGTTGTCTTTATTATGCCAAGCGCCGCTCTCCTTAAAGCATACGGGTCTTTTGTTCCTGTGGGTTTTAGGTTTGCTATAAATCCTCCGACTATCAGGTCAAATTTATCAGCCATAGACAGCGAGATGCCAGCCTGTGTTTTTGGCACTTCATCTTCTTTTGGTAGGTATTGTTCATATAGGGCTTCTGCTACCTCTTTATCTTCGCCGGATAATAGGGCGTATTCCTTTCCCATAACCCCTTGAAGTTCTGGAAATTCATAAACCATCTGCGTTAGTAGGTCGGCTTTTGATAGATATGCCGCTCTCATTGCCTTGTCTTGGCTAAACTGAAGAAGCCACGCGATAAATCCGCTTAATTCCATTAGCCTTAGCGTTCTGTCATATTGAGTGCCAAGTTTTTCTTGGAACGTCATATTGTTTAATCCGCTAACAAACTCTTCAAGTCTGTGTTTTGAATCTTCTTCAAAGAAAAATTCAGCATCTGCAAAGCGCGCCCTTAAAACCCTTTCGTATCCCGTTTGAATAATGCTCATATCGTCGGTTTCAATATTGGATACAGCGGCAAATTTGTTTGCCAATCTATTATCTTTCATAAAAGCAAAGTATCTTTGATGGTCTTTCATAGATGTTATTAGCACTTCTTTTGGGAGTTTTAAAAACTTTTCTTCAAAGCTACCCAAGACTATTTTTGGATACTCGGTTAGGTTTGTTACTTCATCCAATAAATCATCGTCGTATATCATTTGAAGGTTTTCTTTTTTGCAGATACTTTCAAGTTGGTTTAGGATTATCTGCTTTCTTTTTTCCTGGTTTACGATAACAAAGCCACTCTCAAGTTCTTTTTCGTAGTTGTCGTATGTGAGCCTTATTTTGTCTTTGCTTAAAAATCTGTGTCCGTATGTGTATGACGTAGAAGATACGCCCGCAAACTCAAAATCTACTATCTCGTCATCGATAGTAAATGTTATGTTGTGTATCGGTCTTATAAATTCAAATTCACCGCTTCCCCATCTCATTTTTTTGTTAAAGTGTAACTTTTGCAGGAAATTCTGCATAATATTGGGCATCATTGGTTTTACGGCTTTGCTTTCGCCTTTTATTATTAGTGTTACATATTTTCCTTTTTTTGTATCTTCTATTTCTATATCATCCATTGTTGCGTTGTTCTTTTTTAAGAATCCTTCCAAAGCCTTTGTAGGTTTATTGTCTTTAAAGCATATATTTTCGGGTGGCCCCATTACCTTTTTTTCTTTTGCGTTTATACTGTCTGCACACTTAAATTTAATGGCTATTCTTCTTGGTGTTATGTAAATTTTAAGGTCTTGATAGCCTATGTCATTTGCATCAAGTAAAGATGTTAGGGTTTCTTTTGCTCTATTGTCAAGTCCGCTCATTTCCGATGCGGGCAGTTCTTCTGTAAACAGTTCGAATAACAATTTCATTTTATTTATCCTCCATATAGACTTTGGCTGCATATGCCGCAAGCTCTCTAACCCTTTTTATGAATGTTGTACGTTCCGCTACGCTTATTGCGTTTCTTGCGTCAAGCAGGTTAAATACGTGAGAGCATTTCATACAGTAGTCGTATCCGGGTCTTACGAGTTTTGCTTCAAAGCATCTTTTTGCTTCTTTTTCATACATATCAAACAGTGTAAACAGCATATCGGTATCGGCTATTTCAAAGTTGTATTTTGAGTATTCGTACTCGTCGTGTTTGTGGATATCGCCGTATGTGAAATCGTCATTCCACTTCATATCAAATACGTTGTTTACGCCCTGTATATACATTCCAAGCCTTTCTGTTCCGTAGGTTATCTCGACCGGTATAGGACTTAAATCATATCCGCCGACCTGTTGGAAGTAGGTAAACTGTGTTACTTCCATACCGTCAAGCCATACTTCCCAACCCAGCCCCCAAGCGCCGAGCGTCGGCGATTCCCAGTTGTCTTCAACAAATCTTATATCGTGTTCGTTGAGTTTTATGCCCATATACTCAAGACTCTCAAGATATAAATCCTGAATATTCATAGGAGACGGCTTCATTATTACCTGATATTGATAGTAGTGTTGCAGTCTGTTTGGATTTTCTCCGTATCTTCCGTCTGTCGGTCTTCTTGATGGCGCAGGGTAGGCTACGTTCCATTTGTCTTTTCCTAATGATTTGAGCGTTGTTGCCCAATGAAATGTTCCGGCTCCCGCTTCGATATCATACGGTTGCAATATTATACACCCTTTTTCTTTCCAAAAATTTGATAGGGATAGTATTACATCTTGATAATTCATATTTCCTCCTTATAACTCAAACGTAGCGACAACAGGTGCGTGGTCTGATGGTTTTTCCTTTTTTCTTTCATCTCTGTCTATATAGCATTTTACACATTTATCCTTTAAGGCTTTAGATATCCATATATAATCTATCCTTAATCCTATATTTCTCCTAAAAGATAATGCCCTGTAATCCCACCAACTAAAGGCTTTGTCTTTTTTAAACATTCTAAAGGCGTCTATAAATCCCCATTCGTATAGATATTGAAGGGCTTTGCGCTCATCCTTATGAAAGCCTATCTTGCCTTCCATTGCTTCTGTATCGTAGACATCTATTTCGTCTTTTGCAACGTTAAAATCCCCGACAATGATAAGGTTGTCTTTATTTGTATCAAAATTATCGTCTAAGTATTCCCTAAATCCTTTGATAAAATCCAGCTTATATTGAAAATTTTCGCTATCTGGCGATTGTCCGTTTGGGAAATATGAGTTTATTATTGTTATGTTATCGATTTTTGTCAAAATAGTTCTTTTTTGATTTTTTTCGTTTCCAACTATGTTTGTTTCTATCTTTTTAAACGGTAGTTTTGCTATAGTTGCAACGCCGTTAAACCGTTTCTGTCCGAAAAATGCCACATTATAATTCATATCCTTAAATATATCTTTTGGAAATAGGGCATCTTCAACCTTTGTTTCTTGCATACATAAAACATCTATCTCATTTTTCTTCAAAAAAGTTTCAATATTTTTTATTCTTGCTCTTATAGAATTTACATTCCATGTAGCTACTGTTAATTTCATCTTTCCTCTTCCGTCCTTGAATATTTAAAATAAGCAAACAGCGTAGCTAATGTAATGATAAAACCTACGCTGTTTGCGCTAATTAGTACTATATCTTTCCTTAAAAGTCCATAGATAATCCATAAAGCCAGACCGATTGTTATCTGTATCATCATTAAAGGACTTAATCCTTCGGTTTTCTTTGTTTTTAAAATTTTTATAAATTGAGGTATAAAGCTAAAAGTAGTTAAGGATGCTGCACAAAATCCGATTATGGTTATTATTGTTGTGTTCATTTAAAATCCATATTGCTTAAGTATAGTTCTTGAAAATTATTTTCATTTGCTATTTCTATGTAGCTTATGCGTTTTGATATGTTTTCTAAAAACTCTCTGTTTTTTTTGCAAAACAGTTGGGTTGAACCGTTTAGAGAGCTATTGCCCAAGAATATAAATTCCTTATCTAATGTTAATAGTCCAGAGTTTATTAACTCTTTTTTTGTTAAGGATTTGGTAAATCCGCCTGCAAGATATATAGTATCAATTTTATTTATGTTGATATCTGTTTTATTTAGCAACAATTGTAGCCCAGCATTTAGAGAAGCTTTAACGAGTTGAAATTCTCTTATTGAGTTTTGTGTTAAAAATATATTATTGTCTAACAAGAAACCATTCTTTTTTATTCTGTTGATTAGTTGCAATGGAGCATCTTCTATCTCCCAAGATTCCAATAATCTGCCCGATGTGTCAATTATTTCAAACTGTCTTAATAGGGCTATTGCGCTTATGAGTCCAGATCCTGCTATGCCTATCGGTTTTTTGTTGTTTATTGTTTTTATTTTTAAGGTAGAGTCAAATTCTAAAGATTCTATAGCTCCGTCTTTTGCTATAGTTCCGTAATCTATGCCGCCTCCTTCCAAAGCCGGACCGCCAGGAACGCTTGCTGCAAATATTTTATCTTTGTATTTCAAGATAAATTCACAGTTTGTTCCTATATCTATGAATAAGAAATTTTTCTTTATGTCCATATTTATAAGTCCTGCTGTTATGTCTGAGCCTACAAAGGCGCCTATAATTGGCGGTATATATGTGTCAATATCGTTCCATTTTGTTTTTAAAGAGCCTACAAATGGCGGAGTGTATGGGTATTCACCTATACTTTTTGGGTCTTGATTTAAGAAGAATGCAATCATTGTAGGGTTTGCGCTTGCAACAATTTCTTTTATAGAATTTATATTATGTTTTAATTTTAGAGTTTTTATCGCTTTGGTGATAGAGCTGTTTAATACACTAACAAGGGTTTCTTTTGAAAACTCGTTTGAGTATGCGATTCTTGTTATGACATCACCGCCAAAGGATACCTGCGGATTGAGTATATTTAGTGTATCTTTATGTTTTCCATTGGATATTAACGAAATTGCTATTGTTGTTGTGCCTATATCTATTGCTATATAGTTTTTATCATCGTCTACACAAATGTTGTTTATAATTTTAGAGAAAGACGGTTTTGCTTCAAATACCTCTATGTAATCATTATCTTTAAGTTTATGTAAACATATCAGTCTATAGCCGTCTGTAATCTCTTCTTTTGTAAATATTTCAGTTTCTTTATCTGTTGGTTGTGGTGGATTAGTTATGTATTTTACTATGCATTTTTTGCATACGCCTTTTCCGCCGCAATAGGCGTTTATGAATATGGAGTTTTTTGCAAAGGCAACCAAGGGATTATTTTCATTGGTTTCTATCTCAATGGTGTTTTCCGAGCTTTTAATCTGAACTTTCATAGATTGAAAAACTATCAAAATACAGCCATAAAATCAATTTTTTATTCATTTTTGTTTTTTGAATGGTATATTTTATGCTATGCATATTTTGTGTAATATTGTTAAGGGTGTGTCGGTAATTGGTTTAATTTTTGTTTTAACTTGATTAAAACAAATTTTTCTGATAATTTTTTATCAGAAACAATACAATTTAAGTTGTTGGAGGAATCATGAAAGAGAAGATGATAAATGAATCTTTACAGGGATTGATGGCGTCTAATTCGTCCATAGAAGGTGTTGCTTTGGTAACAGCAGATGGTCTTATGATAAGCAGTAAGTTACCTGAAGGTATGGATGAAGATAGAATATCAGCTATGTCTGCTGCGCTTCTTTCATTATCCGAAAGAGCGGTTGAAGAGTTAGAAAAAGGCGTTCCTGAGCAGGTTACAATAAAGGGTGATAAGGGTTATATAATTTTGACATCGGCTGGAGAAGAGGCTGTATTAACTGTTACTACAACCCCTGACGCCAAACTTGGTTTGGTTTATATGGATATTAAAAAGACGGCAAAAGAGCTTATTAATATTTTTGGTTCTTAAAATAGTATTGACTTTTAAAAAATCTTTTTGTATAAAGTGCTGCGTTTGCCGAGATAGCTCAGTCGGTAGAGCAAGGGACTGAAAATCCCTGTGTCCGTGGTTCGATTCCACGTCTCGGCACCATTCTTTGACTGTTATGACGCCGTTTAAGGCTTATTGCCCTAAACGGCTTTTTTAGTTTATGACCAAATTAGTATAAATTTGTAATTGGTTGTTTCATTTTTTATGTTTTGTTTTTATTGTTAGTTGCCAAAAAACATATATCTTGAAAATGAATATGAAATCTACCTATAAATTTATCCGCTTTGACCTTAAAAGATATTTATAAAAAGCATATATAAAAGGATTTGCTTTAATATCAGAAAAAAATACTAACAATCAACGATATAATTGAAATACAATCGGAATTAGAAAAAACAACACAGGTTTTAGGAAAATTCCCAAAACGGTATTAAAAAATGCCACAAATGGATATGAATTAAAGTTATAGGGCTATTTTTGTCTATGATGACAATAAATTCCAAGTTAAAAACTTTGCAGGCTGAGGAAGTGTTGTGTTTAGAAAGTTATATTTCATTCCTTAAACTATTT
>JAMOQJ010000106.1 GCA_027064065.1 Desulfurellales bacterium | reverse complement strand
TTATTAAGTATGTTGTTCTTATAACACCGAAATATTCGCGTCCGTACATTTTCTTTTTGCCCCATGCTCCGTAGGTTTCTAATACTTTATGCTCTGTATCGCTTAAGAGTTTTATTTTTAAGTCGTATTTTTCTATAAAATTTTTGTGTCTTTTTGGCGTATCAGGGCTTATTCCCACAATTTCGCAATTTAAACGTTTAAATTCTTCAATCTTTTCACTAAAACCAACAGCTTCCCTTGTGCATCCGCTTGTGTTGTCCTTAGGGTAAAAATATAAAACAAGCCACTTGCCTTGAAAATCTTTTAGGCAGTATTCTTTTTCTTCTTCGTTTGGCAAGCAAAAATCTATTGCTTTTTGACCTATATCAATCATGATTTTCCTCCTAAATCTTTAAGTCTATCTGTTTTTTGAAAAAGGTGATTTTTTCTTTCATTTCATCAATATTTAGTAATACGTTGTTGCCAAGCATCTCTTCCAATGCGTTTTTGTGATTATTTAATTTATCCAATGCCTGTTTGCTTGAGCAGAATATGGTGCAGTTGATTTTATTGCCAGTATACAGCATATCCAATTTTGTATCGCCTAAGCTTTTGGGTGATGTATATAAAACAATCCTTAAACCGCCATTTTTTGACGTTTTTTTGTTGGGCGCTTCTTCTTGAATGTAGATATTGTCGTTTTTTTGTTTGTCTGTTTCTATGGGTATTTGAATAAACAGGTTGTTTAGTGCGTTGGTATCATGTTTTAGGGTTTGTGCTGTGTCTCTAAACATTAAGGCGGCTTCCTTTATCTTTGATGCTATCTCTTTTATCTCGTTATCGTCTATTTTCGGTATGATGTTGGATAAATCGATTTTTTTATCTATGCGACTGTTGAGATGTGGGTCATTTGATTTTATATTTTTTATTGTTATTTTTATCTGCTTTGTCGGAACAAAGTCTTTGGGTTTTCCTTCTGTTAGTTTTAATATTACCGTGGGCTTCATCTTTTCAACGACAAGTGTTGCGCTATCGCCCTGCTTGAATTCTATGCCTGAATAGGCTTTTAAGGTTTTATTTTTTATCTTTACCATGTAATTGTGGCTGTCTATCTTTTCTACTATCTTTACGTCTATCTTTTCGCCCAAGCGCAAAAGCGACTGTATGTCTTCAAGCGATAGCTTTATGTATAATCCGGCGTTACTTATCTGCATAGACTATACCCGGACAGAGTTTTTTTAGCTCTTCTTTTGGTTTTTTTGATAGATGTTTCCAAAAGGGAAAATCTCTGCACTGCTTTGGCCTTTTTTCGTATATTTCGCATCTATCGTTATCATCCAAAAAAACACACCTTGTTTCGCTGTTAATTCTTAAATCAACCAATGCAATCCTTTTTCCGTATATCGCTTTTTTTGTGTATAATTTTAAAAATGTTTCTCTATCGATATTAAGATAGTTTGCTATTTCGTTTATCTCTTTGTTGCTTAAAAATACATAGCCATTTCCTTTGCAGCATAGCGCTTTGCATTTTTTTTGGCAGGCAGTTTCGTCAAATATAAAATCAAATCCTTCTTTTTTTATCATTCAAACACCGATTTTTGGGCAAATGTCGTTTAGAAAACACCTATCGCAGAGCGGGTTTTTTGCCTTGCATATATATCTTCCAAGCAGTATCAATCCGGCATAAAATACAATCCAATCGTCTTTTGGACAAAATGTTTTAATATCTTCTTCAACCTTCTTAGCGTTTTTTGATGATGATATGCCAAGCCTGTTTGCTGTTCTTAAAACGTGGGTATCTACACCGACAGCCGGTATGTTAAAACCGAACGATAAGACCATATTTGCTGTTTTATCTGCAACATACGGCAATTTTATCAACTCTTCGAATTTGTTTGGCACTTCACAGTTGAACTTCTCGCATAGTATTTCAGCAATACCTTTTAGGGCTTTTGCCTTATTGTTGTGCATACTGCATGATGAAATCAATTCATTTATTTCGTCTATGGTTGCATCCTTCATATGTTTCGGTGTAGGGTATTTCTTGAATAGTTCTTTTGTTATTTTGTTAGCTGTCGCATCTCTGCATCTTGCAGATAGAACTAACCCAACGAGCAACTCAAACGGATTTGTAAACTCAATCTCTATCTTTGGGTTTGGGTATGCTTCTTTTATCCTTTTGACTATCTCATTCGAACTCTTCGTCATTGCTTGAATTCCTGTATGTTATTTTTATTGAGCAGCCTTTAAAGCCGTAAATCTTATACATGCTGTTTCTTATATAGCGTTTGTAATTTTCTTCAATATCTTCGGCTCTGTTTGTAAATATAACAAAGTGTGGCGGATTTGTTTCAACCTGAGTCATATATTTTAATTTTAGTTCTTTTCCTTTTTTGGAAAAAGGCGCGTTTGCCTTGATTATCCTATTTAGGTCGGCGTTGAGTTGTGATGTTTGTATCCTTTGAGAGCAGATTTGCGATATTTCGGACACTGTTTTTAGAAGCCTTATGGTATTTTTAAGCTCCGTTGCGCTTGTGGGGATAATGGGCGCAAAACTCAAAAACGGCATCTCATTTTTAATGGCTTTTGCATATCTGTCGAATTTGTCTTTATCATGAATCAAATCCCATTTGTTTAGGGCTATAATAACGCCTTTGTGTTTTTTTACTATGATGTTTCCTATCTGTTTATCGAGAGATGTTAAACCTTCGTAAGCATCGAGCACGAGAATTGCTATATCGGCTCTGTCTATCGAGAATATGGAAAATATGGAAGCCAATTTATCAAGCGATTTTTTTGTTTTTGATTTTCTTCTTATGCCTGCCGTATCTACAAGCAGATATCTTTTTCCTTCGAATTCATACGGTGTATCGACGGAATCGGTTGTTGTCCCTACCTTGTCGCTAACTACACTTCTTTCTTCGTTTAGTATGGCGTTAAGCAGACTTGATTTTCCGACGTTTGATCGTCCGACTATGGCAATCTTAGCGTCAAATATTGCTTTTTTTGCGTCTTCTTCTATTAAATCATACAATTTATCTTTTAAAATACTTAAATTCATTCTGTGGGCAGCCGAAATTTCTATCATTTCTCCAAATTTGTAGTAGTCGTATATGAACTCTTTCTCTTTTTTGTCGCTTTTGTTTATTGTTAAGATATACGGTTTATTTTGTTTTTGTACGTATTTTACTATTTCTTCATCTTGTAGTGTTATTGGCGTTGTGGCATCGAATACGACAATTATAGCATCGCTTGAATCTATGGCGAGCATCACCTGCTCATTGATTTTATCTGCAAATTCTCCTTCATTTTCAAATCCACCCGTATCTATAAATAGCGCTTCTTTATCGTTAATATTTCCGTATTCGAATACCCTATCTCTTGTTGTGCCGGGTATGTCAAGCACGAGACTTCTGTTTTTCTTTGTTAATGCGTTAAATAGAGTGGATTTTCCCACGTTTGGTTTTCCGACTATTGCGATTTTGCTCATAGCACCTTCCGAATAATACAAATTTTACAAGTTTATATTACTATCATATCGTGGCAATTTCAACGCTTAAACTAAAGCGTATTGATTATTTTAAAAAATAAAGATAAAAATTACGTAGAAAACGAAAGGGGGAAATAATGGATGTAAATAAAACTCTTTATACAATATCGAGATTTTCCGATATCTCAAGCGGTAACGATACCTATCACCAGCGAAGGGTTACGTTAATCGCCTATAAGATAGCAGAAGGTTTAAAATTTGACGATTTTGGCTTGAATTTGACGCTTCAAGCTGGACTTATTCACGATACGGGTCTTTTATCGGAAGCATCAAGGATAGAGACATTTAGACAGATAATAGATGAAAATTTTAAGCAACTTACAAAACACGCAACCGTCTCTTCAAGGATTGCACGCTATTTCAATCTTCATTTGGATGTTTCTAATGCAATAGGGCTTCACCATACGCCATCTGAAATTAATCCAGCGATATTGGGTAATGTTCTGTTTTTGGCAGATAATATTGAAGTTGCATACAGGAGTATATCAAATCCCTTTGCTTTTAATGAAATTTATGATTTTATAGCGCAAAAGGATAAACTGTTTGATGAAAATGCGCTTAGGGTTTTTAAGGAATTATCAAAGAAAGAAGAATTTTGGTATTCATTAAAGGATGATAATTTAGATAGAGAACTTTTGAGTATTGTATCAAAACACAAACAAAAGCCTGATAGGGCTGATTTTGTAAAACGTATTGCTTATTTTGTTGCTTTTTTGAGTGATAGTATTTCTATGTTTTTCGATAATTATTCTATCTTGCTAAAAAATATATCGGTTGCTTTGGGTTATAAACTTTCTTTAGATATAGAAAAACTTACACTTGCAAGCCTGTTTGCTCACTTCGGTAACGTGTTTATTCCTTTGGATTTGCTTAATTCTCCTTCTAAATTGGATGATACAGAATTTAATATAATAAAATCGCATCCATATTATACAAAAATGTTTTTAGGGCTGCTCGGTGTAGATAATGATATAATCAATATGAGTGTATATCATCACGAAAATATGGATAAAACAGGATATCCGTTTAAAATTGAAGCAGACGATAGGTATGTCCAAGTCGTAAAATTATCGAGCGTGCTTGCTGCGCTTTTGCAAGATAGGCCATACAGAGTTGCTTATTCTTATGATGAAGCAAAAGATATAATAAAAGAATTCGGTTTTGATAAGAGTATTTTGAATATTGCACTTGAACTTGATTTAAAGAAGATATATGAGACAAAGGATGAATATTACGAAGGTATAAGGAGACTGTTTATATGAAATTGAGTATGGTTGGGACAGGATATGTAGGTCTTGTTACGGGAACGTGCTTTGCTGAGATGGGAAATGACGTTATCTGTGTAGATGTGGATAATGAAAAGATAGAAAACCTAAAAAAAGGTATAATCCCGATATATGAGCCGGGTTTAGAAAGGTTGGTCAAAAAGAACTATAAAAAAGGGACGCTCGATTTTACGACCGACATTAAAAGAGCGATAGATAACAGTAATATTATATTTATAGCTGTTGGAACACCGCAATCCGAAGATGGGAGCGCTGATTTGCAGTATGTTTTAAATGTAGCAAAGGATATTGGTAAGCATATGAGTCATGATATGATTGTAGTTGATAAATCAACCGTGCCTGTCGGAACTGCCGATTTGGTAAAAGAGACTATAGAGGTTGAGTTAAAAAACAGATATCCAAACGGAGTGCCTTTTGAATTTGATGTCGTAAGCAACCCGGAATTTTTAAAAGAAGGTGATGCTGTAAGCGATTTTATGAAACCAGACAGGGTTGTGGTTGGTGCGAATAGTGAAAAGTCTCTAAACATAATGAAAGAGCTGTATAGACCGTTTACCATGAATCATGAACGTTTTATTGCAATGGATGTAAGAAGCGCTGAGATGACAAAATATGCTGCAAATGCGATGCTTGCTACAAAAATTTCATTTATGAACGAGATAGCCAATATCTGCGAACTTGTTGGAGCGGATGTCAATATGGTTAGGGTTGGCATAGGAAGCGATAAAAGAATTGGGTATCATTTCATATATCCGGGAATTGGTTGGGGCGGTAGTTGTTTTCCTAAAGACGTTAAGGCTTTGGAAAAGATAGCCTTGGAAAACGGATATGAGCCTAAAATAATAAAAGCGGTTAGCGAAGTAAACGCAAGACAAAAAAGAAAATTGGTCGATAAAATTATCGATAGGTTTGGGAATGATTTGGAATCAAAGGTATTTGCCTTATGGGGTTTGGCATTTAAGCCTCAAACCGATGATATGAGAGAAGCGCCGTCTATTGCTATAATAAAAGAGCTTGTCTCAAAGGGCGCAAAGATTAAGGCATACGACCCAGAAGCTATGGAAAATGCTAAGAATTTTTGGTTAAAGGATACTGATAATGTAGAATATTTTGACAATAAATACGATACATTAAACGAATCCGACGCTATGCTACTTGTAACTGAATGGAAGGAGTTTAGAAGTCCAGATTTTTATGAAATAAAAAAAAGACTTAAAAACCCTATTATTTTTGATGGAAGAAATCAGTACAATAAAGAATTATTGAAAGAGTTTGGATTTGAATATTATCAAATAGGTGTTGGTGGAAATTTTAATTAGAATTAATATTGGAATGTTGAATTTTTATTTTATTTGACATAAAAAGTTGTTGGGTGTATTATTGAATTACTATATTATGATAAGTAGAAAATTGTACATTATTGGAGGTAAAAAATGGGTCAGGCTGAAAAGAAAGAAAGATTCGA
>JAMOQJ010000105.1 GCA_027064065.1 Desulfurellales bacterium | reverse complement strand
ATTTGATTTCCGTCAATATTGTAAGCGCCAGATATATTATCCCCTCCTGCAGCCAATGTTGCAACGTTACCTGAGCTTCCAACCTGAAGTGCTTCTCCGCTTGAATCAAATAAAACACCGACATCGTCGGATTTGTATGTATTGCCGTAAGCATCTGTTCCACCCTTTCTTGCTGGCGACATCTCTTTTATTGTTTCACCACCGTTTAGGTTTGCCTTGATGGAAACATTTTCAGTAACGCCCGCTGGAACCGTTTTGTCCTGCGGTATCACCAAATTTTTTATTGTTGATGTTGTGTCTACTTTATGCGTTATATCATTGGCAAGCCAGCCTTGAACAATATAACCTTGGGCGTTTGTAAAATTGCCATCTGCGTCGAATGTAAAATCACCTGCCCTTGTATATCTATATGTTTTGCCGCCGTCATTTGAAACTATGAAGAATCCGTCTCCCTGAATCGCCAAATCGGTAACCTTATCGGTTGATTGCAAAGAGCCTTGGGAAAAAATATTATCGACCGTTGCAACCGTATCACCCAGTCCAACCTGATGAGGGTTCTTTCCGCCGTGATTATCCTGCGGACCTGCTGCTCCGTCAATCGTTTGACTTAAAACATCAACAAAATTTATTCTTCCCTTCTTAAAACCAACAGTATTTACATTTGCAATATTATTACCTACAACATCCATAGCTTCTTGATGTGATTTCAATCCTGAAACTCCGCTCCACATTGATCTCATCATAAGGCATCACCTCCCATTATCTCTTTAATTGTATTGCTGTTTGTATTATTTCATCAGCCGTTGTTACACCCTTTGCGTTTGCCTGAAACCCTCTTTGAAACACTATCATATCCGTAAATTCTTCAGCTAAATCGACGTTGCTCATTTCTAATTTTGATGATAAGACGGACCCTCTTCCGCCTTGATTTGCAACACCTATATAGCCTTTTGACTCAATAACATCTTGAGGGTCTACATTCGCCGTTATCGCAAACATAGTATCTCCAACCCTTTTTAGTCCTTGCGGATTTGTAAAATGCGATATTGCAAGTTTTGCTATTGATACTGTTTTTCCATTACTGTATGAAGCATTGATATTGCCGTCTTGGTCTATGCTTACCTTCTTTATTTCTCCAGCGGGAGAGCCGTCTTGCGTTTGGTAGCTTGTTCCAGATGGCAAAGCAAACTGCGTTAATCCTGAATATTTATTTCCTTGATAGTTTCCATCTTCTGTATTCCATAGATTGATTAATAGATTCATCGGCTCGGTTTGTCCCTGTAGGGTTATGCTAACAGTCGGGGATTTGGTATTTTGATTTAGTCCACCGTCGTTATCAAACTCTACACTGCCTGTATTATTTGCTATTGTTCCGTCGTTGTCGGGCAGGGTTACTGTATATGACCATTTGTTTGGCTGAGTTTTTTTGAATGTTATGTCTATCTTATGTTTATTACCGTTTATATCGTAAAATGTTGATTCAACCGTATGGGATGGAACGTTAAATGTTTGGCTTGCTATAGAGCTGTTTGGCTGAACGGTTTGGGATAAGCTTGCAAGCATAGTAAGAAGGGTATCGTTGTCTTGGGTTGCAGATTGTACTTTTATATTTAGGTTGCTTGATGAATTGTTTGTTATTGTTATTTTACCATCTTCTACAGATACTTTAGCATTTGAACCTATATCGGTTTGCATAAGATTTACAAGCTCATCCAGTGTTGAAAATTCACCTGCAGCAGGGCTTGGACTGTATGTGTATGTATGCCACGTAGTTCCGCCGTCGTAACTGATTTGAAAGTTGTCTCCGTTTTTAATATTTAAATCTTCACCTTTTTGGTTAAGTAAAATATTAAAATCGGTATTTGCGTTTGGCGATACTTTTGTAAACTCTTTTATATCGTTACCGCCGTTAAGGTTTGCTTTAAATTTGATATGCGTTGAAGCAATGGCTGGAATGCTGTGATAGTCTTTTATATTTATTGCCTGAATAGGTGTCGTCGGTATCTGTGTATTTTCATCAACCTGCAATTCAGGATAGCCATTTTCGTTCTGCTGCGCAAGCCATCCCACAACAAAATCTCCATTTGCTGCAACAAGATTGTCTTCAGCATCAAATGTAAAATTTCCGGCTCTTGTAAAAAGATAGGACGGTTCATCTTGTTTTGATGTTGGATTTAATACCGTAAAAAAACCGTCTCCTTCCATTGCCACATCTGTGGGATTTTCCGTAGGCAGGATTTCTCCCTGGTTCATTATTGTGTCGGTTGAGGCAAGCTTTGCTCCAAGTCCTACCTGCATAGGATTTTTTGATATGGTGCCGTGTTGTATGGTTTGAGAAAGTATATCTTCAAATGTTGCTCTAGTTTTTTTAAACCCAACGGTGTTTACATTAGCTACATTGCTTGATATACAGTCTATGCTTGTTTGTTGGTCTAAAAGGGAATTGCTTGATGTATATAAAGCCCTTAACATAGCTATACGCTCCCTTCAAAAACGCTTTTTACGTCTTGAAGCTTCACTTTTTTGTTTTGGTCTGTAACAAAGGTTGTTCCGTCTTTAGAAAATTGAACGGAGACCACCTTTCCTGCATTTTTTTCAACCTGTACGTATTGACCATTTTCGTTTCTTGCAAAAAGTATAACTGAATATTGTCCGCTATCTACACGATTGCCTTTATTATCTTTTCCATCCCATTTAAATTGGTGCGGACCTTTATCTAAAAGCCCTAAACTAATATTTGCCACATTTTCACCCTTGCTGTTTGATATACTAACCTTTACGTCAGCATTTTCTGTTAAATTGAACGATACTGGTTCTATAGAAGAACCGTTTACGGTTATATCGTTTGAGCCTGTGGATATGTATTTACCAAGATAGATTGCCGCATACCCTTTATCACTTTGAGAAAAGTTGGAAGACATATTGTTTATGCTCTTATTCATATTTGTCAATTGCTCAAGCTGAGAAAACATTGTATTTTCCTGAACGAATTCGTCGTTCTTTAAAGGATTTAAAGGGTCTTGATATTTAAGCTGCGCAACAAGCAGCTTTAAAAAATCATCCTTTCCCAAAATCGCCTTAGGGTTTTCAACAGCCTTTTCGTTTGTTTTAGTGCTTTCTAAAGCGTTTGTCTGATTTGCTAATGAAGCAACGTCCATAATAACCTCCTAAACGGTTATATCCAAACCGCTTTTGGATATTTGTCTGTTCATTTGTTGAGTTTCCGGTTTTACATCATCTTTTATAGTATTGCCGAAATAGTATTGACTTCTCTGGTTTGTTTGAGCTTGATTTTGGCTTTGGGCAAAGCTTCCACCTTGAGAATTCTGACCAAAACCACCATGCTCTTGTAGGTTGTTTTGAATGTTGACGTTTTCCACCTTAAATCCTTGAGATACAAGATAGTCCTTAAGTTTATCGGCATGGGCGTTTATTATTTTGAAGATTTCTCTATTGTCGGCGTTAATTGTGGTGGTTAGATGTTTATCTTTGTCCACTTTAACCCTTATCTCCATAAGTCCCAATCCGGGTGGGTTAAGTTTTATTGTTACGCTATTGTCAAAAGGCGGTTTCATTATACTTCTTATGTGCTCTATATGCTCAACAACCTTATCAAGCGGATATGGTATGTTTAGATTTTTGGCATTTGTTGAATGGTTTTCTTGAACAAGCATAGTTCCAATAGCTGTGTTTTGGGATGCTTTATCTGTCTGTAAATCAAATTTATCACTATTTGTTTCTTTTATATCTTTTGTTTCTGTATCCTTTTTTGTAATTTTTATATCTTTTGAAGTTTCAAGTTTTATTGTCGGTTTTTCTTCTTGATGGATTGTTGCTTTTTGCTGCTTTTTTTGTTCGTTTAGCTGAATGTTAGTGTTAAAATTGCCTTCGCTATGTATTTTTTCGGAATGCTCAGTTGTATGTTTGGCGCTATGTATGGATAGCGTGCTATTCTTTGGTGTCTGTTTAGCTGGTTTTTTTGTGATAGCTTCCTTTTTTTTATGCTCTTCTTTTTTCAAATTACCGTTTACAACATCGGTAATAGCCGCATATTTACTATCGGGTGCGTTTTTTGGTGTTTGATTTGCGGCATTTTGTATGCTGCTTGCTTTATGTTCAATATTATTCTCTTTTGCCAAAGATGCTTTGCTGTTATCGGCTGTGTGCTTGGTATTTATTTTATCTGTATTTTCTTTAATGTACGTGTCGGTTTTGTTTTGAGATATCTTTGTTGATTCTGTCTGGCTTTGATGATTGATTATTGCGTTTTGCCTATTGTGTGTTGCAGGAATCTTTTGCTTCTCTTGTTTTGAAAGACCTTGAGTTTCATTGATTTGATTTTTCTGTTTTGTGTCTTTGTTATTTATTTTTGAATTATTAGACATAATTGTTTCTTTTTTTACATCCTTTATTATTTGAGTTTTTGCTGTTTCTGTAATCTCTTTTTTATGCTCATTAGGTTTTTTGGAAGGAGTGTTATCGATTGATATTGTTTTAGTTTGTTTTGCATTTGCTTTGTCTTTTGTATTTATGGAATGATTTACGGTAGTATCTTGAATCTGTTTATTATCGGTTAAATGTATTTTGTTTGTATTTTTTGTTTGTCTATCAATATCGGTTTTTGGTGCATTTTTGTTTGCTTTATGTAAATCGGCAGGTTGTTTTAAGTTTTGTTTGGCTTTTGTAAAAAGCGTTTTTTCTTGGCTGTCTGTTTTTTGAATATCTACAGGAGCTGTTTGTTTATCTGTTTCTTGCGATTTAACTTCTGTTTTATTGTTTAGTGTTGGGCTATTTTCAATCTTTTTCGTGGTATTTGCTTTGGTTGTTGTTGTTTGGGATTTGAAGTGTTTTTCTTGGGTTGGAATATTGTTTATATTTTGCTTATTATTTTCCTGTTTATGGACTGTTTTTCTTTCTTGTTGCGTCTGTGTTTTTTCTATTATTTTTGGGTCTATCTTTTCTTTATTTATTGTTCTATTTTCTTTAATGTTAGAGTCTATGTTTGGTTTTTCTACTTCTTTGGTATTTATCTTTTCGATTTTATCTTCTTTCTTTTCTATTTTATCGACTGATATTTTTTCAATTGTTGCAAGTTTTACACCTTCCTTGTTGGTTATCTTAATGTTTGCTTCTTTTATATCTTGAGTTTTTCTGTCGTATTTAGTGTTTTCTTTCAATGTTTGCTGGTTTTCTGTGTGGTTTTTGGCTGTTTTGTCGCTTTTTTTGTCAATGTTAAAGACTACATTCTTGTTATCCGTTGAGCTATCTTTGTTTTGTTTTATTTGTACGATACTATTTTTTGATTCAATTGTTTGTGTATTTTGTTGTTGAAGTTTCTTCGAAGTCTTAATATTGTTTGTTTGGGTGGCATTTATATCTTTAGTTTGAATGGTTTTATTATTTTTTGAAAAAGCATTGCTTGTTTTTTTATTTGTGCTCTGCGTCTGCTTTACTGCTTTTAATTCAAACTTTTTTGTATTTTTTACGTTAGAATGAAGTGTTTCGTCTTTGCTTTTTGTGTGTTCGTTCAATTCTTCGTCTGCTTTTATCTCTACCTGTAATCTATCAACAACCTTCACTTTGCCTTTTAAAGATAGTTTTTTTGTGTTTATCTTTTGTGCGTTTGCTTTTATCTTTTTTGTGTTATTTTTGTGAGCTTCTTCGGTTTTTTTGGCTGCATTTTTATTCTTACTTTCGGTTTTTAGGCTTTTTATGTTGTTTTCTATGACGGCAAAATCGACATTTACAACCTTCTTTTCCTTATCTTCTGATTTTTTCTCTATTTTTTTAAATACAAGACGGGATATGCCGTTGGGTTTTTGCTTGTCTTTTGCTTTTAGGTTTTTTTTACCCACATTCTTATTCTTTGCATCCTTATGCGCAATCTTGCCCAAGGCTATTTTAAAGTCCTTTTGTTTGTCGCTTTTTGATTTTATGCTTGATAACTTGTCTTTAGGGAGTATATTTTCACTCGAAACTTCTTTTATCATACCTTCACCCCTTTTTATCCTGTGGTGAAGGTAGCAAAAGCTATGCCAAAAAAAGGAGGTGCATGATGAAGTTATCGCGGTCGTTTCAGATGAAGGAGATGGACAAAAAAGCTATAGAAACGGGTATTCCTGATATCGTTTTAATGGAAAACGCATCAATAAAATCGTTTTATGAAATAAAAAAACGATACGAAAATATAAACGGTGCGTTATGCGTTGCCTTTGTAGGTGTAGGCAATAACGGTGGAGACGCTTTAGCCATATCGCGCCATCTGCATAACAACGGTGCAAACGTTTTTATCTATATGTTAACAAGCGAAGATAAACTCAATAGTTCGCCAAAGATTAACTTTGAGATTATTAAAAATATGGGTATTCAATATAAATTTATTGAAAATGAAGACGATTTTAATGAAGAAATCATTAAAGAAAGCGACATAATCATAGACGGCATCTTTGGAATAGGGCTATCCAGAAACGTGGAAGGCATATTCAAAAAAGCCATTGAGCTAATCAACTCTTCAAGCGCCTTTGTTGTTGCTGTAGATATACCAAGCGGCATAAAAGCCGATAC
>JAMOQJ010000104.1 GCA_027064065.1 Desulfurellales bacterium | reverse complement strand
ATGATGATATAGAGCTAACCGATACAGTTACCCTTTGGGGCTCAAATATGGCTGAGATGCATCCGATTTTATGGTCAAGAATTTCAGATGCAAGATTAAAAAATCCCGACAAATACAGAATAATAAACATCTCTACATATAGAAACAGATGCTCTAATATGGCAGATATGGAATTAATTATCCGTCCTATGGGAGATTTAGCCATAATGAACTATTTGGCAAGAGAAATTATCAAAAGAAAGGCGACAAACTGGGATTTTGTAAAAAAACACACTATCTTTGCGACAGGTTTTCCTGATATTGGATATGGAATGAATAATCCAAAATCTCCTTATGTAACAGCAAAAGAAAAAGATACAGTCGAAAAGGAAGCCCATAAAGTTGTAACAAAAGAAGAATCCATAGCTTTAAGCGGCATAGGTAAATGGAAAGAAAATGATGTAATGAAGATGCAGCACAATAAAGGTAAAGGTCCATTTTTGCATTGGCAGATTACCTTTGATGAGTTTAAGAAAGCTATTGAGCCATATAATCTTGACTATGTAGCTCAAGTGGCAAAGGGCGATCCCGAAGAATCGATAGAGAGCTTTAAAATGAAGTTGAAAAAATTAGCAGATTATTATTGCGACCCAAAAAGAAAGAATGTTTCTTTCTGGACAATGGGATTTAACCAACATGTAAGAGGAAGTTGGGTAAATGAGATGATTTATATGGTTCATCTATTGCTTGGTAAACAATCTAAGCCTGGAAGTGGAGCATTTTCACTAACAGGTCAACCCAGCGCTTGCGGAACAGCAAGAGAAGTTGGAACATTTGCACATAGACTTCCGGCAGACCTGCTCGTTGCAAATCCAAAACATAGAAAAATTACAGAAAAACTTTGGAAATTGCCTGAAGGCACTCTAAATCCAAAGGTTGGATATCACTTTGTAAAAATAATGAGAGAGCTTGAAGCAGGTAAAGTTAAATGGGCTTGGGTTCAAGTAAACAATCCATGGCAGAATACAGCAAATGCAAATCACTGGATAAAGGCAGCAAGAACTATGGATAATTTTATAGTTGTTAACGATGCATATCCTGGTGTTTCAGCAAGGGTTGCGGACTTAATTTTACCGGTGGCTATGATTTATGAAAAATGGGGAGCATACGGCAACTCAGAAAGGAGAACCCAGCATTGGAGACAGCAGGTTATACCACCCGGTGAAGCTATGACCGACATTTGGACGATAGCGGAATTTTCAAAAAGATTTAAATTGAAAGAGGTATGGAAAGAGCATAAACTGCCTGACGGCACTGTGCTTCCGGATGTTCTAAATAAAGCCAAAGAGATGGGTTATTCGCCCGATGATACATTATTTGATGTTTTATTTAATAGACCTGAATATCGCAAAAACTTCCCATGGCCCGATCCAATAGCCAAAAATCCACAAACAGGCAAGATGCATCCAAATACGGAAGTTGAAGGCGATGCAAGAAATGTTGTGGGCAGCGATGGAAAAGTATTTAAGGGATACGGATTCTTTATACACAAAGCTTTGTGGGAAGAATACAGAAAATTTGGCGCAGGAAAAGGTCATGACCTTGCAGATTTTGATACATATCACAAAGTAAGAGGATTAAGATGGCCTGTCATTAATGGTAAAGAAACAAAATGGAGATTTAATGTAGAATACGATCCTTATGCAAGAAAGAATGCAAAACCGGGAGAAAAATTCGCATTCTATGGACCATTGCTTAAGACTATAAAGATAGGAAACCTACAAGGTCCAATTCCAAGCAAAGGAAAGATTCATCTTGCAAATAAGGCAAAGATATTCTTTAGACCATTCATGGTTCATCCCGAAGATCCAAAATACGATACAAAAGGGTATAACTTCTGGCTTTGTACAGGTAGAGTGCTTGAACACTGGCACACGGGAACGATGACTATGAGGGTTCCTGAATTATATAGGGCTATGCCTCAAGCGCTTTGCTATATGAACCCTAAAGATGCAAAAGAATTAGGGCTTAAACGATTTGATTTAGTCGTAATAGAGTCAAGGAGAGGCAAAGTAAAAGTTAGAATTGAAACAAAAGGAAGAAATAAGATGCCAAAAGGCACTGTATTTGTGCCGTTCTTTGATGAAAATGTGCTAATAAATAAAGTAACACTGGATGCTACATGTCCTTTGAGTAAAGAAACGGATTACAAAAAGAATGCAGTAAAAATTTACAAAGCTTGAGGTAAAAGTGGACAGAAGAAAATTTTTAGTCCAAATGGCGCAGGCATTTGGAGCTTCGATAGTAGGCGGAACAGTGCTTACAGGGTTTGTTAAAGAAAATCAAGATAAACCTTTAGCACTAAGACCGCCTGGAGCACTCAACGAGAGTGATTTCATAAAAACATGCATAAGGTGCGGCCTGTGTGTTGAAGCTTGCAAAAATAGAAAAAATCCGTATGTGGAATCCGGACAAAAGGTTATTACATTAAAACTTGGAGCCCCGGGAGATAAAGTGCCTGTAGGCACACCCTATTTTGTTGCAAGAACAGGACCGTGTTTTATGTGTGATGATATTCCTTGTATGAACGCTTGTCCAAGTGGTGCGTTGACACCGGAAAAGTGCAAAAACAGCAAAGGGGAAGTAGCAATAGATTACGCAAGAATGGGCATAGCGGTAATCGATCCCAATACCTGTATTGCATTTTGGGGATTGCAGTGTGCAGCTTGTTATAGGGCATGCCCTGAAATAGATAAGGCTATCACTATTGAGTGGAAAGAAAACAAAAGAACAGGTAAACATGCTTACAGAATACCTGTTGTTCATGGGAATTACTGCACAGGCTGTGGGATGTGCGAAAAGGCATGTGTTACAGAGAAACCGGCAATTAAAGTGTTACCAAGAGAAGTTGCTATGGGTAAAGTAAGCGATAGATATGTTAAAGGGTGGAGTAAAAAAGACCAAGAAAGGGTTAAAAAGGCTTCAACAACAACCACCACCAAAACAAAAAGAAGCGAGCTTAACCCGATTAAAAATCTCAACCGTGGAGTAAAATGGGATGAGTAACCTTATTAAGAACAATAGATATCTCATTTTAAGAAGAGTCATACAAATTGTAATTTTATTCCTATTCTTTGCTGCGAATAAATGGGGATGGAATATACTTGTAGGTAGCCTAAGTACATCAAAAATGTTTGATACTATTCCCTTAAGCGACCCATACGCAGTGATACAGATGTTTTTTGCCGGTGCAGTTATTAGCTCAGATTTGATATTGGGATTCTTGATAGTGGTAGCCTTTTATGGATTAATAGCAGGAAGGGCTTTTTGTAGCTGGGTCTGTCCGGTAAATATGATAACAGACCTTGCCGGATGGCTTAGGAGAAAACTAAAAATAGATGAATACGGAAAAAGACAACTATTGCTTCCGCACCAATTCAAATATTGGTTTGCTTTAGTTATACTTATTGTGTCTGCTATAACAGGGACAGCCGCATTTGAATATATAAATCCTGTTGGCATATTGACAAGAGGGGTAATTTTTTCTATGGGCTTTGGATGGACATGGATTGTAGCTATTTTCCTATTCGATTTGTTCGTAATGAAGAATGGCTGGTGTAGTTATGTATGCCCACTTGGAGCCACATATTCTATAATAGGTTCAAAAAGTGTCGTAAAAGTCCTACATAATAAAGATAAATGCACTGCTTGTGGCAATTGTTTTAAGGTGTGTCCAGAAGTCCATGTTTTAGAAAACGTTATCAACAAAAAAAGCGGATTTATAACTGGAATAGAATGCAGAAACTGTGGCAGGTGTATTGAAGTGTGCTACGATGAAGCTTTGAAATTTAATTTAAAAAATTTTGTAAAGGGAGTTGAAAAATGAGGAAACTATCCATAGGTGCAGTTGTTTTGGGTTTTATGTTGGCTGTAAGTCAACAAGCAGTAAATGCGACGAACAATGAGTCTGTAGATGCAAGGGGTTTAAGGAAAGCTCCATTGGCAAAAACACAAAATATACCGAAGATAAAATATAACAATACTCAGCCTGTGCCTGGCAGCGTTAAGCCATTAAAAAAATCTTTTGTAACTGCTCCACCTCAGATACCGCATTCTACAGATGGTCTTGTTCCTATCACGATAAAAAACAATGCATGTTTAAACTGCCATATGCCTCAGAATGCAAAGGCTATGAAGATAACGGCCATACCATCTGACCATCTTGAAAAGGGTAAGATAAAGGGTAGTAGATATAATTGTACGCAATGTCATGCACCGCAGGCAGATGTGAACCCTGTAGTTGAGAATAAATTTAAATCTCTAAAATGAAGTATGCAAGAAGGGATTTTTTTAAAAGACTCATAAAACCTTTTAAGAAATCCTATCTATATCCGCCTTATTATAAAGATAGGGCGGATTTTTCCTTTTGTTTAAAATGTTCTGAGAAACCGTGTGTATCGGCTTGTGAGAATGAGATAATTACAATAAATGACGGCATACCTATTCTAAAATTCAATAGTAGTGGATGTGTTTTTTGTGATGAGTGTGCTAAAGCGTGCGGTAAGGTCTTAAAGGTTGAAAACAAAAGAGAAAAAATCAATGGAGAAGTTGCAATTGATGCATCTGTCTGTTTAGCATATAATGAATCTGTCTGTTTTAGTTGCCAGGATGTATGCGAGTATGATGCAATATCGTTTGAAGGTATGTTTAATCCTATAATTAACGAAAAGTGCGTTAGCTGTGGAGAATGTATAAGCGTTTGTCCCACAAAAGCCATCGAAGTAAAACCTTGTGGAGGACTATGAATGAAAAAGGCTCTGTTTTTAGCGTTGTTTTTGGTGTTTATTTTTAATTTTACTTCTTACTCTTTTGAGTTAACACAGTATAAGGTTTTGAAATACGGTAAGTATATATCTAAGATAACATTTGATGAAGATTATCTTATTGTAGGGTTTGAAAACGGCACTGTGGATATAAGAACCTTTAAAGACAATTCCTTGATATATACGTTAAAACTGCCTAAGATTCACGATTTTACAGGTGATTTAATGGATATGCCAATCTACTCTCTTGATATATACAAAAACAAACTTCTTATCCTAACCCAAGGAGAAAATCAAAGCAGAGTTTTATTCTTTTTTAATCTCAATAATCATAAACTCAAGAAGGTTTTTGCTGCAAAGTTAACGCTTATGAAAGCAAAATTTTTGAATGAGAATAAAATTATTTTTGCAACCCTTGCGGATGAAATTGTTCTTTATGATACCAAAACAAATAGCTTTACATACAAAAAACAGATTGGAAACTATGTATTTTCTACCTTTGCTTTAAACAGAAATAAAAGTCTTATAGCTATAGGAGATGAAAGCGGTGTAGTTAAGGTTTTTGATATATCAAAAAGAAAAATAGTAGCCAAAATAGATGGAATTAACAAAGACAAAACATTGGCTCTTTCCTTTTTTGGGAATCTTATCCTTAACGCTTCGGTTGACAAAAAGATAGGCGTATATAACTATAAGACATTAACAATAAAGGCAGAGACGGACACAAAATTCCTTCCTTATGCGGCAATTTTATATAAGGATTGCGCAATATACCAAACAGACGAAGAGAATGATATAGCAGTTTACTCTTTCAATTTGGCATCAAATACGCAAATATTAAAAGGACATACCATGCCGTTGATAGGTATGGGATTGGTTAAAGATACACTTATAAGCTATTCGCCAGCAGAGATTATCCTATGGAAAATTATACAAAAAAAGGAGTAATGCCTTATGAATATTTCAAGTATCATTGTTAAAGTCAAACCGGAAGACTACGATAACGCTTTTTCAAGTTTGGAAGAAAGTGGCATTTGCGATGTTCATTTTGGAGATAAGGATAAAGGCGTTATTATAATCACAATAGAAGGCGAAAGTAGCGAAGAAGAAGTGGCAAAACTTGCCCAAATTCAAGATATGCCAATGATTTTAGATGCCCAAATGCATATGAGTTATTGTGAAGATGAGATTGAAAAGATGTCTGATTATATAGAATTCAAAAACACTGTAGATGAACTAAATAAAGATAAAAAAGCTGAAGAAATCAAATCTTCATGGGATATGATAAAGAGAAAGTAATACAGGTTTTTCTATGGTTTTTTAATTTGACCAAAAACATAAATATTGCATATCTCAATACCCGCTTTTGTTAATTGGAAAAAATCAAAAAGATTGATGTATTTAGCATAATTGTTATGATGAGATTTTAGGCTAAGAATGTTTTTTTAAAAAGTGCTATAAATATTGACAATAAGGCTTTTCTGTAATAGTATTACAAGCTGTCTTGGTAGGTGGTGATTGTATGTTTTCTGATTTAGGCGAAAAACTTAACGGCGTTTTAGACAGGCTGAAAAGCCAAGGTACGATAACCAAAGACGATTTAAAACAGGCTTTAAAAGAGGTAAAGTTTGCCCTTTTAGAAGCTGACGTAAATTATAAAGTCGTCAAGGATTTTATAAAAGAACTTCAAGAATCATTAGAAGGAAGGGAATTAGAGAAAAGTCTGACTCCCGGCCAAATTATCGTCGAAGAGGTTCATAAAAGGCTTACGGATATATTAGGAAATGAAGTATCTCAAATTGCACCTGTTGAAAAGCCGTTTATTATAATGCTTGTTGGTCTTCAGGGAAGCGGAAAGACTACAACAGCAGCAAAACTATCAAAATTCTTTAAGAAAAAAGGCAGACAGCCCATGCTTGTTGCCTGCGATGTCTATAGGCCTGCAGCTATAAAACAGCTTCAGGTTTTAGGAAACTCATTAAACGTTCCCGTTTTTAGCGAAGAAAATAAAAAGCCTGAAGAGATAGCAAAGAATGCTGTAGTTTGGGCAAATAGCAACGGAAGAGATATAATTATACTCGATACGGCAGGCAGGCTTCATATAGATACCGATTTAATGGATGAGCTTAAAAGAATAAAGGATAACGTAAAGCCTCACGAAATTCTGTTTGTTGCAGATGCTATGATTGGTCAAGAGGCTGTTAATGTTGCAAAGAGCTTTGATGAAGAAATCGGCATAACCGGTTCTATATTCACAAAACTGGACGGTGATGCAAGAGGAGGAGCAGCTCTATCAATCGTAAAGATAACACAAAAACCTATAAAATTTGCAGGAATTGGCGAAAAAATCGATGATTTTGAACCGTTCTATCCCGATAGGATTGCATCAAGAATACTTGGAATGGGCGATGTTTTAAGCTTAATAGAAAAGGTCAGGGAAGAATCAGATGAAAAGGAAGCAAAACAGTTAGAAAAGAAATTAAAAAAGCAGCAATTTACATTTGAGGATTTTTTAGACCAATTAAAAAAGATACAGAAAATGGGTTCGTTTACAAAGATACTGAAGATGGTTCCTGGGATTAATAAGATAAAAATAGATGATGAAGAAGCATTTGATAAAGAGATTAAGCATATAGAAGCTATTATTTTATCGATGACAAAAGAAGAAAGAAGAAACTATAAAATAATAAATGCAAGTAGAAAGAGACGAATAGCAAAGGGAAGCGGAACAAAGGTTAGCGATATAAACAAACTAATCAAGCAATTTATAGAAATGAATAAGATGATGAAGGGTATGAATAAGACAAAAGCTATGAATATGATGAAGAATATGGGAATAATGAAATAAGGAGGATTCAGTGGTAGCGATAAGATTAAGAAGAGGCGGAGCTAAAAAAAAGCCATTCTATAGAATAGTTGCAGTGGACTCAAGGAGAAAAAGGGATGGTAAGGTGTTGGATATATTGGGATATTATGACCCTAAATCCGAAGAAGCCATTATAAAAATAGACATTGAGAAGTATAACGCCTGGATTTCAAAGGGTGCAAAGGCGTCCGAAGCTGTTAAAAGTCTTGTTAAAAAGGTGGGATAGGCTTTAAAAATTGAATGAATATCTACATAATAACTATCTTTCCTGATATGTTTGAGAGCGTTTTTAAGGAGACTATTATAAAAAGAGCTCAAGAAAAGGGTAAGGTCAGTATTGAGACGATAGATTTAAGGAAATTTACACACGATGCGCATAGAACTACAGACGACTATCCATATGGCGGTGGTGCTGGAATGATAATGAAGCCAGAGCCGATATATGAAGCCATGGATTACATTAAATCAAAAGATGACGACATCTATACAGTGCTATTTACTCCACAGGGGAAGATATTTAATCAAAAAAAAGCCCATGAGTTAAAACACAAAAAATCTTTGGCATTTATATGCGGAAGGTATGAAGGATTTGACGAGCGGGTTAGATATTTGGCAGACGAAGAGATGTCGATAGGTAAATTTATCTTAAGCGGCGGAGAGATTGCTGCTATGGTTGTTGTGGATAGCGTTGTTAGGCTGATACCTGGAGTTTTGGGCAACGAAGAGTCTTTAAAAGAAGAAACATTTGAAAACGGCCTTATTGAATATCCTCAATACACAAGACCAAGGGTTTATAGAGGAATGGAAGTGCCCGATGTGTTGCTATCGGGCAATCATCAAAAAATAAGAGAATGGAGACAACAAAAATCAATAGAGAAAACATTGAATACAGAGGTGGAAAATGGATAAGATGAAAGCTTTTGAAGAGGACATAGTGAAGGGTTACGAAAAAGATTTACCCGAATTGTGGCCCGGAGATTTTGTTAAAGTGCATACGAAGGTTAAAGAAGGAAACAAGGAAAGAATTCAGATTTTTGCTGGAACAGTTATAAGAAGAAGGGGTGGAAAAGGTTTAAATGGCACATTTACCGTTAGAAAAGAATCTTACGGTGTGGGTGTAGAAAAGATATTTCCCTACCTTAGCTCAACAGTTGAAAAGATTGAAGTGGTTCATAGAGGAAAGGTAAGAAGGGCAAGACTCTACTACCTAAGAGACAGGAGAGGCAAAGCTGCTAAGATTAGAAAAAAAGGTTTCTAACAAAAGCAAAAACTATGGTAGGTGGGCAGAAGAGTTTGCCGCTTGTCTGCTTAAAGAAAAAGGATATTCGATACTAAAGCGTAACTTTAATTGTTCCTTTGGTGAGATAGATATCATTGCGCAAAAAGATGATTTAGTTGTTTTTGTGGAAGTAAAGGCAAGAGCGTCTAAAAGTTACGGATATCCGTCAGAATTTGTAGATAATAAAAAGCAGCGCAATGTTAAGAAGTGTGCAAGCTATTTTATGTTGCAAAGTGATTTAAACATTAACGAAGAAAATGTTAGGTTTGATGTCATAGCAATAGAAAATAGAGACTCGGTAGAATGGATTAAAAATGCCTTTTAAGGAGAAAAGATGAGTAATACGAAATTTGTAAAATTGGTAACAGGCGAAATGGTTATGGGCACGTATAATGAGCAAAATGATACATTGGAAGATGTAGCTTTGATTCAGGTTGTGCCGTCTTCTTCTGGAATACAGATTGCTATAGTTCCTTACGGATTCCCTTTTGAAGAAAAAATAAAGGGAAAGATTGGAATGGATAAGGTGATATACGAATTTGAAGATGTGCCTTCTGATATAGAAAACAAATACATTCAAGCAAAAAGCAATATAACTATTAGCTCAAATATGCCAGAAAGCAACCCATTTGGCGATGCATCGGGTGGTGATAAAGTGGTAGATTTGGAAAATCTATTCAAAAAATAATAAAGCCTCAATTCAATCGTCTAAAAATATGAAGGGGAGCTTGCTCCCCTTTGTCGTATTTTCTAATTCAGTATTTAACCATACAAGCCCATCAGCTTGGGATATGGAATAAAAATTATCGGTTTTTTGGCTTTTTGTGTTTTTTAAATAAAATTTTCCGTTCCTTTTTTCTACAAAAACCCTATTGAAGTAATCTTTACCGAGCCTTGAGTGCATATCTTCATCAAGTATGCCTTCAAGAAATTTATTTTCATAATCTTTAAAGCCTGAGAATTTTAATATAAATGGCTTTAGGTATATATAAGCAACGGTATATAAAGCAGCAGGCCAACCGGGCAAGGCAAATATGTATTTATCTTTGTATGTGGCAAAAGCTGTAGGCTTGCCGGGCTTTATCGTTGATTTATCTATGAGTATGTTTGCACCGATATTTTGTAAAGTGTCCTTTGTATAGTCTTTTGTTCCTTTGCTTACGCCTCCCGTAGTCAAAACTATATCGCATCTTTCCAAAGCATACCCAAGCCTTTCTTTAAACACATCTTTCTCATCCGGTATGTGTCCGAAATATATACAATTTGCTCCCCATTTTTTTAAAAGACCGTCAAGTATAAAGAAATTAGCATTATAAACGCTGTGTTTTGGCAGATTGCATGATGGAAAGACTACTTCATCTCCTGTTGTAATAATACCAATAATTGGTTTTTGATAAACTCTTAAAGTAACAATGCCTGCATAAGCCAAGAGTGCTCTTTTTTTTGCTGTTATATGTTCGCCATTTTTAACGAGCAATTCGCCTTTTTTCAGCTCGCTGCCTATCTTTGTAAAATTCCTTTCAGGCTCAATTTTTTCTTTTATTATTATAAAGCCATCTTTTATATCTGTTTTTTCAACTTCAACAACTGCATCTGCCATATTGGGAATAGGAAATCCCGTATTTATTCTTATGCATTTTCCGCTTTTTAATTTATTTTCTTCTTCTATGATTTCGTATTTATTACAACCTTCTTTAAAAACAATAGCATATCCGTCCATAGCGCTTCTTGTAAATGACGGTATATCGATATTTGAATAGATATTCTCAAAGCATACCCTATCCAAAGAGTCGCTGACATAAATTTCTTCACTGATGTTTTTAGTTTTCACGCTATCCAAAATGATTTTAACTGCTTTATCTGTTGTTATCATAGTGTCCTCTTTTTAGTTTTTGCCAAATGGGCAAACAGGAAATACACAAACCTTGCAAAAATGACATAGACCCCCGATAGCGTATTCAGCTATCTCTTTTTTTGTTATTTTATCTTGGGCAAGCAATCTTGGCAAGAATATATCAAATGCGCTTGCTTTGTAAAATAGAGCGCCTGCGGGAACGATACATACGGTTGTATTGTTGTAATATCCAATAGTTAGGTTGTTTGCGGGTTGGATAGGATTGCCTTCCCTTATAAATTTAACACCTATTTCTTTTAGGGCTTCTTTTGTAACATCGTCAGGGTCAACGCTTGAACCGCCTGTAGCTATTAGTAAACTTGTATTGGATAACGCGTTAAATGCGTTTTGTATAAAGCCTATATCGTCTGGAACGATTGTCGTTTTTCTTACGGTTACTCCAAAGTTTTTTAATTTGTTTGTCATCTGTGGGATGAATCTATCCTTAATAAGACCGCTGTAAACCTCGGTTCCTGTAACTATGACATTAGCGCTTTTTATTTTATAAGGTATGACTTTTAGTATCGGACTGTCTGCGATTTTTTTAGCTTTTTCAAGTATTTTTACTTTTGCATAAAGCGGTATGATTCTGAATGCTGCTACCTGCTGTCCCTTTTTAACAGGGAAGTTGTTGTGTATTGTAGGAAGAGATAATTCTTCTATGGAGTTTAATTTTATAAGCCGTTTTTTATCAATTTTAAATAAACCGTCTTTTTTTGCCTTGAATGTGATTTTGCCTTCTGCAGGTTTTTTAGAAAAGCTTATATTTTCACCCGATAGAAACGGTGCCAAAAAAAGCGCAAAGTCATCTTCGTGTACATCACTTTTTGAAGGAATTATTTTATAGATATAATTTTTTCCTATTGCTTTGAGTTTTGGTATGTCTTCTTTTGTAATTATGTGTCCCTTTTTAAAGAATACGCCCTTAAAGTTGTTGTCTACATCAATTTTAGTAAAATCATGTGGTATAGATTCGCCAATAGCTTCTTCTATAGGAATTTTAACTTTTTTCATTTTACAGTATTTGGCTTAAAAACTGCCTTAATCTTTCACTTTTTGCACTAGTAAATATGGTATCAGGCGTTCCTGTTTCTACAATTTTGCCGTAATCCATAAAGACAATTCTATCAGAGACTTCCTTAGCAAAACCCATTTCATGTGTTACTACAACCATTGTCATACCTTCTTTTGCAAGACTTTTCATAACGTCAAGAACTTCACCCACCATTTCAGGGTCGAGTGCGCTTGTAGCTTCATCAAAAAGCATAATTTTAGGTTTCATTGCAAGTGCTCTTGCTATAGCAACCCTTTGCTGCTGTCCGCCGGATAGTTGTGTCGGATAAACATCACTTTTGTCTGCTATTCCAACCTTGGTAAGCAAACTCATCGCTATATCTTCAGCTTCTTTTTTGTTTCTTTTTTTTACTATGATTTGCGCAAGGGTAACATTGTCCAATACTGTCAGATGTGGAAAAAGATTAAAATGCTGAAAAACCATGCCGATTTCAGAGCGTATTGTTGTCAGTTTTGTTTTTGGATTTGTTACATCTACGCCGTCTACAATAATTTGCCCTTTATCCACAATCTCAAGTTGATTGATTGTTCTAAGTAGAGTGCTTTTTCCGCTTCCCGATGCTCCTATTACTACTACTACTTCGCCTTTATCTATTTCTAAATTTATATCTTTTAACGCTTCAATGCCATTTGGATATGTTTTGTATACATTTTTTATCTCTATTATACTATTCACCTTTAGCCATTCTCCTTTCAAGGTATTGCGTGAATAATGATAGTGTGTATGTCAGAATAAGGTACATGGCAGCAACGGTAAACCATATCTCAAATGGGCTAAAGGTTGATGTGATTATTTCTCTACCTGCTTTTGTTAAGTCCGTTATAGATATAACAGAAACAAGAGAAGAGTCCTTAATTAGAGATATGAATTGACCTGCCGTTGCGGGTAGTGTTCTTTTTATTGCCTGAGGCATTATTATATATCTCATAAGTTGATAGTAATTCATACCCAGCGATATTGCGGCTTCCCGTTGTCCTTTGTCTATAGATTGAATGCCAGCCCTTATTATTTCTGCAATATACGCACCTTCAAATACAGCTAAAGCGCCAACGCCAGCAACAAGCCTGTCAAGATGGAATACGGTACCTATAAAGAAATAAAATATGAATATTTGAACCAAAAGAGGCGTGCCTCTAATGAGTTCAATGTAAGTTATTGCAAGGTTTTTTAAAAGAGGGTTGGATGATATCCTCATAAGTCCCGTAATCAATCCTATAATAATGGCAGCGATTATAGCCAAAAATGATATTTTTAAGGTCATATATAATCCGACAAGTAAGGGTCCGCTTTTATAGCTTTCATTATATCCAATCTCATCGGTTGTATCTACAACATCTCCCTTTTTAACTTCGGGATGTTCTACCTTAATTGTTTTTATTTTTCCGTCGAGTGTTTTTATGTAAACTGTTTTATTTTTGTAATCTTCGACTATGCCTTTAACGGGTGATTCAATGTCTTCGTGAGCCTTATAAACAATAAAAGATGGAACGTTTTTCCATCTCCATATATAATTAACCTTTGAGCTTGAGATGTATATAAAATAACCTATACCGACAACGACAAGAACGTATGCTATATTCCATAATATTTGCTTTTTCTTATTATTCACCGTTTTTTTGTCCTTTTTTGGTTTATTTGTTGTAAGGATTCATAAAAAAGGCGGAAAAAAGTAGCTTTTTCCGCCTTTTGAGTTAAGGGATTATTGGACATCCTTAAGCCAACTATTGCTTAAGAACCATTTTTTGTAAATCTTATCGTAGGTTCCGTCATGCTTGATTTGTCTTAGGAAATTGTTTAGCCAGTTAAGAAAATCAGGATCACCCTTCTTTATTCCCCATGCAAGCGGTTCATAGGTAAATGGTTTATCCAAGAATACCAATTTGCCCATACCTTTCTTTGCATAAAATACTGCATTGTAGGGTTTGTCATAAACAAATGCATCGGCTTTGCCATTTACAACTTCCATTGCTGCTTCAGGCTCTGTTTCGTAAGTTTTTAATTTTGCTTTTGGCATATACTTCTTTGTAGCAAATTCACCTGTAACGCCGAGCTTTGTTGCTATGGTATATTTTGGATTGTTTAAATCTTTATAGCTTTTAACCTTATCAGCCAAAGATTTTCTTATTAGTATTGTTTGACCTACTACTATATAAGGGTCGGCAAAGTTGATTTTTAGGTTTCTTGACTGAGTAATTGTCATTCCACTCATAATTATATCGAACTTATCCGTCATTAAAGCAGGTATTATTCCATCCCAAGCTGTATTGACAAGCTTTAACTTAACGCCCATAGCCTTTGCCATCGCTTTTGCCATATCAACGTCAAAACCTATGATTTTTCCCGTTTTGCTTCTCATCTCAAATGGCATATAGCCAGCTTCCAATCCAACCCTTAAAACCCCTCTTTTGAGTATTTGGTTTAGTGTGGACTTTTTCCATAAATCCATATCGGCTGAAAACGATGCCGTGGCAAGGAGCATAAAACCAAGTACTAAAGCAACCAATCTCTTCATACAAAACCTCCTAATTTTATTAATAGTATTTGCCTTCTGTTAATATTTCGCTAATCATCATTTGAGTTCCACATTTTGGACATTTGGGAATCTTTTCTTTCGGTGCGTATATGATTTTTTTATAACCGCATTTAGGGCATACAACCTCAAGCGTCATAATCTCTTCTTTTTCTTCTTTTCTCTTTTCCATAAGCTACCCCCTACAACAAATTTATTTTAAAGAAAAAGAAATGTAAATTCAATAAAAATCTTTAAATTTTCTAAATTAAGAACTAATTATTAACCATTTATACATCTGTTGTATTTATGCATCCATTGGTATGTATTTTTGTAACTATCTATGTAATTATTCCAAAAATTCTCTTGACTAAATAGTATATAAAAATAAAATGCCGTATAATATTGGAAGGAGGTATAAGAATGGAGAAAGCAGGAAAGCTTAATAAGTACATCTTTACGGTGGTTGTGCTATACGTATCTTGGATACTGCTTACAGCAACCACACGTGCGGATGAGCTTATTGTCGGTCTCATTGTTTCTCTGTTGGTCGCTATTGGAAGTTTTGATTATTTATCAGAACACGGTCTTAGTCATTTAACTCCAAAACGTGTTCTGTATTTGATAATCTATGCTCCATACTACCTATGGCAGGTTATTCTTGCAAACTTTGATGTGGCGTATAGAGTACTTGCTCCAAGCATGCCCATAAAGCCTGGAATCGTAAAGGTAAAAACAAACCTTAAAACCGATTCAGGCAAATTAGCTTTGGCAAACTCTATAACAATGACCCCTGGTACTCTTACTATGGATGTAAAGGATGATACTTTGTTGGTTCATTGGATTTATGTTAAGGATGAAACGGTTGAGGGAGCAACCAAGGAGATAGGAACACCTTTTGAGAAGTATTTAAAGGAGATTTTCGGATGAGTATATTAGACTGGATCTATCTTGCAATTGTATCTATCGGTGCAATCTTGGCTGTCTTTAGAATGTTTAAAGGTCCTGATGTTACGGACAGGGTTGTCGGACTTGATGTGCTGACTACTATAACCGTTGCTCTATTTGTATTTTTTGCAATGGTTTTTGACCGTTATATCTATATAGACGTTGCGCTTGTTTATGGACTTCTCGCATTTGTTGGAGTTCTTGTGATTGCAAGGTTTATTGAGAGGGGGTTCTAAAATGAGGCTTATCTTAGGGTATTTTCTACTCTACTTTGGTGCGATTTTTTTATTTCTTGGAGCTTTTGGACTTATCAGGTTGCCTGACCTTTATACAAGAATGCAAGCATCCACAAAATCTACAACTCTTGGAGCATTTGCGTCTGTGTTAGGTGTGGGTGTTATACATCCTGATTGGTTTGTTAAGTGTCTTGTAGTCGCTCTTTTTATACTTTTGACGGCGCCTGTTGGTTCCAGTGCCCTTATGCGTGCTGCCTATAAAACCGGCGTACCTATGACAGACAGCACTACTATCGATGAGGGTAAGGAGTTTTTTGGTGAAGAACAAGAGGGGGAAGCAAAATGATATATATATCTTGGATATTGATAATATTAATGCTTATTCTTGCCGTTGTCTCCATACAGCTAAAAAACCTTATAGCTGCTGTTGTAGCTATGGGCGCTACAAGTTTGATTATTTCCTTGTTGTTTTTATTGCTTCAAGCTCCTGATGTTGCTATGGCAGAAGCGAGTATTGGGGCTGCTTTGACCATGATAATCTACATTATAGGCGTAAGAGAAACGGAAAGGAGCGAGAAATGATTAGAAAAATAGTATATTCAATTTTTCTTGCTACTATTGTCCTTGCATTAGTTATGTTTTTTGCGGCTTATCCTTTTGGAAAAAATAAAATGACGGTGGGTGAATATTATTTAAATAATGGTGTTGCTCAAACGGGTGCATCAAACATAGTTACATCCGTAGTCGTTGATTACAGAGGATTTGATACGCTTGGTGAGGTTTCTGTTTTGTTTGGTGCTGCCGCAGGCGTAGCAATACTGTTTTTTGTTCTTGCAGAAAATAGAAGAGAGAGAAAGAATATTACATCTCCAAATTTTGTAGTGAAGGTTGGCTCTCGTATAATTTTCCCGTTCATTTTACTATTTGGTACTTATATATTTATTCACGGCCACTTAACACCTGGTGGTGGATTTCAGGGTGGTTCGATTATAGCATCTGGTTTTCTTCTATTGTATCTTGCATATCCAGGAACACGTGTTAGCAGGAAAAAATTGTCCGCAGTTGAAGGTTTGGCAGGTTTAACATTTGTTCTTTTAGGATTGTATGGATTGATGCTACCGGAGTCTTCTTTCTTGTTTAACTTTTTACCTAAAGGTCAACTAAACGCTTTGTTAAGCGCCGGTATTCTACCGATTATATATATAGCCATAGGATTTAAGGTTGCTGCGGAATTCGCCGGAATAGTTGACGATATGATGTGCGAAGTGATTTGCCGCGGAGGTGAAAAATGATTTATTACCTTGGCTCTTTTCTTCTTATTGCAATAGGGCTTTACGCTATAATAATCAAGAAAAATCTTATTAAAATTTTAATAGGATTAAACCTTGCAGCTTCAGGTGTAAATCTTTTAATTGTTAGTATAGGTTATATAAAAAACGGAACTGCTCCGATATTTTCTAAAATTGGTATAAATCCTAGCGCTATGGTTGACCCGATACCGCAAGCCCTTACACTTACGGCAATTGTTATTGATGCTTCGGAGCTTGCTTTGGCTGTAGCATTTGTTGTGCTTCTTTATAGACATTACGGAACTCTTGACATTAAGAAGATAAGGAGTTTGAAATGGTAAATTTAGCTAACCCAATATTACTTATAGCAATCCCTTTGCTTTTTGTTTTTCTCATAGCTTTTTCTTCAGCATTCTCAAAAAGCATTGCAAAGTATCTTCCAATCTTTGCATTTGGCTTGAATGTTGTTATTGCTATAATGATTATACCGGATGTTTTAAAAAACGGCCTTGTAATAGCTACAACAGCTGGTTTTAAGCCGCCAATAGCTATAGATATGGTTGTTGATAGGCTCTCGTTATTTTTGGCTATCATTGCATCTTTATTAGGATTTGTTGTTTCTATATATAATGTATTCTATATAGACGAAGAGCCCGAAGAAAAATTTTATGCGCTTTTTACGCTTCTTGTAGCGGGTGTTATTTGGATGATAATAACGGGCGATTTATTTAACCTATTTGTTGCATTTGAGGTAACATCTATTGCTGCCTTTGGTCTTGTAGGTTTTCATAGAGATAAAGGTGCAGTAGAAGCAGGTTTTAAATATCTTGTTATGGGCTCAATAGGTGGTTCATTCTTGCTGGTTGGCGTTATTATGCTATATGCGGCTACAGGAACTTTGAATATAGTAGATATAGCGCAAAAGAGCGCAGAGCTTACATTTCAACAGAAATTTTTGGCTTATGCTTTGATATTTACGGGACTTGGTATAGAAGGTGCTTTATTCCCTCTCAATGCTTGGCTTCCTGATGCTCACCCAGCAGCACCATCATCTGTTTCTTCGATTCTTTCTGGTATTATGACTACTGCTGCAATATACGCTATCTTTAGAATCACAAATACAATATTTGATTACAATCAGATATATTTCTTCTTAATGTTCTTTGCTTTGTTGACCTTGATTTTTGGTGAAGTTGCAGCTTTCTTTCAGAAAGATATTAAAAGAATGCTTGCATATTCCACAATAGGCCAAACTGGATTGTTCTTTTTTGCCTTTACTCTACATAGCACAAACGGCTTGCAGGGTGCTTTTATGCAGATAATCAACCACTCCTTATCAAAATCTATGCTCTTCTTGATTGTTGGCGGAATGATTATGCAGGTTGGTTCGAGAAATATAGATGATTTTGCAGGCGTGGGAAGAAAGATGAAGGTTTCTGCGTTTTTCCTTGCTGTGGGTATGTTTTCTTTGATGGGGTTACCTCCTTTCTTTGGATTCTGGAGTAAGTTAAAAATAATATTTGCAGCTCTTCAGCAGACAAATATATTAATGGTTGCTTCGGTTGTTATTATTCTTCTTATGTCGGTAGTGGAAGGAGCTTATTTCTTTAAATTGCTTCAGGCGATGTTCTTCGGCAAGCCAAAACAGGATAGAGAAATCAAGGAAGCTTCTTTAGGAATGCTTACCGCTGTTGTTGTTCTTGGCTTGATTTTATTGTTTGTCAGCTTCTATCCTACTCCAATTATAGATTTTACTCATCAGGCTGCAAGCGACCTCATGAATAAAAATTATATTAACCTTGCTCTAAAATTAGGAGGTCTATAATGAATATGTCTCTTGAACTTTTGCTTGCAACACCATTTATAGGTGGATTGCTAACATATATAGGCGGCAAGGTTCATAGATGGGTAAGAAATATCTTTGCCGTTCTCTTTTCCTTGCTAACGCTTGGAGAGATGTCTCTATTTTATAATACAACATTTAAAGGCGATGTATGGGGTTCGTTGTTCGGTTCTAAATTAATATTGCAGACCAATCCCATAACATGGTTATTTTTGTTAATAGTTACGAGCATTTCTCTTTTAGTTATAGTGTTTTCCGTAGACGATATGAAACATGAAGAAGACCATATTGTATTGGATTCCTATTATATGCAGCTTTTGTTTGTTGAAGGTGCGATGATAGGTATAGTTCTTGCCGGTGATTTGATAACATTCTTTATGTTCTGGGAAATAATGAGTTGGACATCATATTTTCTAATAGTTCACGGTGGAAAAAAATCTATGGACGCCGGATACAAGTATATCATTATGAGTATCATCGGAGCATACGCAATGTTTGTTGCTATTGCTATGATATACTCAAAAGCTCATAGCTTGGTATATCCGGATGTTGCATTAGTTCTTTCGCAATCATCTCCTACATTTACTATTTGGATAATTATTCTCCTTGGAGTGGGATTCTTCGTAAAAGCCGCTGTTATGCCATTGCATACATGGCTTCCTGATGCTCACTCTGAAGCACCGTCTCCTGTTTCTCCTTTGCTTTCAGGTGTTCTAATAAAAATGGGAGCATACGGATTGTTTATAATTTTCTACGGACTAATGTCAGCAAATCTTGCCAAGAACATAATGCCGTCAATTTTTTCTACGCCTGTATTGCTGTATATAGTTCAATGGCTTGCAGCCTTGTCGATAGTTCTTGCAACATTCCTTGCTATTATGCAGGAAGACGCCAAAAGATTGCTTGCATATTCTTCTATTTCTCAAATAGGTTATGTTGTTTTAGGTCTTGCAACAGGAACATCCTTGGGCGTTGCGGGCGGACTATTTCACGCATTAAACCATGCAATATTTAAAAGTCTTCTCTTTCTTGCGGTTGGCGCCGTTATATATAGAACGGGCACAAGAAATTTAAGCGACCTTGGCGGTTTAGTTAAAAAAATGCCATTTACTTTTGTAGCTTTAGTGGTAGGTATTATAGCCTTAGCAGGTGTTCCACCTTTGAATGGTTTTGTATCTAAATGGATGATTTATGAAGCTTTATTGCAGAAAAAAGAGGTATTTTTACTAATTATGGCATTTGTTGGAAGTACAGGCGCATTTTTATATGTGTATAGATTAGTACACTCTATATTTTTGGGACAGTTGTCTCAAAAACATGAAAATGTTAAAGATGTTCCTATACTTATGCAGATACCAATGTGGGTTTTGGTTATAGCTACGGTGATTTACGGAATATTCCCTGGTCTTGCAATGGACGTTATAGTTAAGGGAATGAAAATGTTTGGATTTGCTCCTATTGCCTATAACTTATACGGTTTCCCGCAGGGAAGCACGATGGGTGCTTTGAAGGTTATTAATATAGCTTCTGTTTTGATGATTTCTTTTGTAGTTGCCTGGATTTTCTTCTTGCTATTCTCAAAATCAAGAAAGGTGTCTCAGTACGACAACTATGCAGCCGGTCAGGTTGTTACTCCCGAATTAAAGTATAATTACAGCTTCGGTTTTTATATGTCTTTCGGAAGGGTTATTAAACCTATATTCAAGATTAGTATAGAAAGAATATATAACTACTGGGTAGATGCGGCTAAAATTTTTGGTGATTACTATATGAGAAGGGTTTATACCGGTAACCTGGAAACATACAATTCATACATAGTCATTGTCGTAACTATTGCCGCTGCTGCAGTATTATTGGGAGGCAAAATATGGTAAAAATGATTCTTATTGCAATAGGTGCTCCTTTAGTTGCTTTTGCTATAGGTCTTTCTTTTATGATGATAAAAAGAAAGATTGTTGCAAGGATACAAAGAAGATACGGTCCAACTATCATACAGCCTATATACGATGTTTTAAAACTGTTGGTTAAAGAAGATAATATTTCACACGGTGTTATATTTAGTTTGGGTCCTATAATAGCTATTGCCGGTTCAATTTTAGCGGTATTTTTCATACCTATGGCAGGGTTTAGTATGCTAACAGGTTCAGGCGACTTGATAGCATTGCTATACATTATGGCTATAGGTTCGCTCGGTATGGCTTTGGGTGCTGGAGACTCGGCAAACCCTAACGCAAGTATAGGTATATCCAGAGCTTTGACTCTTATGTTCGGATACGATTTGCCACTCGTAATTATAGTAATATCCGTTGCGCTTCAATACCACACAACAAATCTATCGGATATTGTAGCGGCCCAAGCAAATGGAAATTGGACATTATGGACATTGCCACTATCGGCAATAGTGGGTTTTGTGGTTACATACGGTGCGTTGGGTGAACATCCGTTTGATATAGTAACGGCGCCTCACGAAGTAGCAACAGGACCTATGGTGGAGTATGGCGGAAAACATCTTGGCTTTTTAATGATAAGTCATGCATTTCATATCTATATAGAAATAGCCCTATTTGTTGATTTGTTTTTGGGTGGAGCATCAAATATATTAATCTTTTATCTGAAAATGTTTGCTGTATTCTTTATAATGATTATGTTTGATGAGGTTCTACCAAGGTTTAAAATTGATGATGCAGTGCGTTTTTATTGGAAATGGCCTACTGTCGTTGCACTCATAAGTCTTATCATAGTGTTGGTAAAATAGGAGGAATATGTTATGGAAAGAATGACAGAAGAGCAAGTCAAAACTATAGCAAATATGCTGAGAAAACGTTCTCTTTGGATGATACATTACTGCACGGGATGTGGTGCTATGGAACTTCCTCCTACAATGACCTCCCGTTATGATATGGAGCGATTCGGTCTTGCACCATACGTTACATCAAGGCAAGCCGATATATTACTTATCACAGGTTATTTGAACGTTAAAACCTTAAGAAGGGTAATAACGGTTTATGAACAGATGCTTGACCCTAAATATGTAATAGGTTTTGGTTCTTGTGCTTTAAACGGTGGAGTTTATTGGGATTCTTATGCAGTTATAAAACAGCTTGATAGGTATATACCCGCGGACTTATACATAGCTGGTTGTATGCCAAGGCCTGAAGCTATTATATCAGCATTTAGACATTTGATGGAGTTAATAGATAGTGGAAAAGCTGACGGCTACAAACGCTACAAGAGAAATCTTGCCTATTATAAGGAAAATCAAAGGAAGGTGTTAGGATGATGGGCGTAGTGGATAAAATTAAAGAGTTAGACGGCGCAAAAATTACCATCCAAAGAGAAAATAGAATCTTTGTAGATGTTGATAAAGATAGAGTCATAGGTACTCTCTATAGCCTAAAATTAATGGGTTTTCATCAGCTTTCCGTACAAAACGTTGTGGATAGGATAAAAGACGGTAAATTTGAAATATTTTATGTTCTATATAGTCATGAATATAAAATTAATGTCATAGTACGCACGTGGGTTGATAGGGATAATCCTGTAATTGAAACAGCGGATAAGATATATCCGTCTGCACATACGTGGGAAAGAGAAATTTCTGAAATGTTCGGAATAAAGGTTGAAGGTAATGAAGATTGTGGCAAACCATTCATTCTTGAAAACTGGAAAGATATACCTCCGATGAGAAAGGACTTTGATAGCGTAAAATATTCCAGTGAACATTTCGTATTTAGGCATTCGGAGGGTGAAAATGAATAAAAGCTATGAACTTTTTATAGGTCCTAACCACCCGGGAATTCCCGGAAACTTTTCGCTTAAGATTGAACTTGAAGGAGATACAGTAGTATCTGCTAAGGGAGATCCTGGGTATTTGCACAGAGCTTTTGAAAAGGCAATGGAAGGAAGATATTACATACAGAATTTGGCATTAATTCCAAGAATTTGTGTTCCTGAACCTGATATTAACGAAGCGGCTTACGCTATGGCTGTTGAAGATTTGATGGGTGTTGAAATACCTGAAAGGGCAAAGTATATAAGAACCATAGTTCTTGAGCTTGCAAGGGTGGCAAACTATACAATGTGGCTTGGTGGTTTGGCAGGAACCCTTGGTCTTTATACTCTTGCTCAGTGGAGTATCGGTGATAGGGATTATGCTTTAGACCTATTCTCTGATATATGTGGAGCAAGGGTATATCATATGTATATATGGCCAGGCGGAGTAAGAAGAGATTTAACGCCAGGCTGGGAAGATAGTGTTTTGAGTTATATTAGGTATTTAAAAAATAGGTTAATAGATTATGATAATATCTTTTTAAAAAATGTAATGTTTAAGTATAGAACTAAAGGCATTGCTGTCGTAACAAAAGAACAAGCCATAGAGTGGGGAGCCACAGGTCCTATTCTAAAGGCAGCAGGCGTTGCTCAGGATGTTAGAAAAGATGACCCCTATGCTGCCTACGAATACCTTGATTTTGAAATTCCAACACTCACTGATGGTGATTCTTGGTCAAGAGCAATGATAAGAAGATGGGAGCTTGAAAACAGTTTGAATATGATTGAGCAGGCGATTAAAAAGATGCCTAAAAAAGGTCCTGTTTGCGCTAAAATGCCAAACCCTTTAAAGGGTTATGTGCCTGAAGGAGAAACCTATGCTAAGGTTGAATCAGCAAGAGGAGAGCACGGATTCTATATGGTTTCAGACGGTACGGGTAAACCGTATAGGGTTGCGGTAAGAGGAGCGTCACATACCCATATGTTTACTATAGCTGAAAAGGTTTTGGTTGGGCAAAGGCTTGCAGATGTTTCTCATACTTTAGTAAGTTTAGACATATGTCCTCCAGAGATTGATAGGTAAGGGGTGGTGTTATGAATATAAAAGAATATGAAAAAGGTAGTTTTTTAAAACCTCTTGCATCTGTGAAATATCTGTTTAAGAAACCTCATACTGTAAGATATCCACAGGAAGAGAAGCCTGTTGCAGATAGATACAGGGGTTTGCACATAAATGATTTGGATAAATGTATAGGCTGTGGAAACTGTAGGGATATATGTCCCTGTGCTGCAATCAGCATGGAAGATCCTTCAAATGTAAGACCTATAGATATTAATAAAAAGGGAGCAAATCCCGTAAGACCTAAGGTAGATTACGGTAGATGCTCATTCTGTGCTTTATGCGTCGAGATGTGTCCTACAGGTTCTCTTAAGATGTCAAAAGACCTAATCTACACATCACCCGATGCTGATGCTTTCGCTTGGATTCCTCGCGAAGAGCAGGGAAGGGAGCCGGGTTTTGTCCAGGATAATGAAATTACTCCTTTGATGCTTGAAGCTGAAGAAATGGAAGAGCTTGAGCCCGATGTAAGAAAAAAATCGTTTGAAGAAATGATTCTTGGGTTTAGTGAAGAGCAGGCAAGAAGAGAAGCTATGCGCTGCTTGGGTTGTGGTATATGTATGCAAGGTTGCCCAGCACATATGAAAATACCTGAGTACATACAGGCTATATTTGACGGCGACAACGAAAAGTCTGTTAAATATATGCTTGAAGATAATGTGCTTCCCGGTATATGCGGAAGAATTTGTACTCATAGATGTCAAGATGACTGCGTTTATCAGTACAGGGGCGATCCAATACATATTATGTGGCTAAAGAGATTTGCTACAGACCAATTAGAAGACTATAAGAGTGTAAATATAGAAAAGATGCCGAGCACGGGCAAAAGGGTTGCTGTTATAGGTGGTGGACCAAGTGGATTGTCTGCAGCATACCACCTAACCACAATGGGGCATTCTGTTACGATTTATGAACAAAGAAGTAGAGCAGGCGGTGCTTTGGCTACGGGTATTCCACTATATAGACTTCCTATCTATGAGCTTGATAAAGAGATTGGCAATATAGAGTCTATGGGTGTAGAGATTAAGTTAAACACAAAAATAGGAGAAGATGTTAAATTTGAAGATTTGCTAAATGAGTATGATGCGGTATACTTAGCTATAGGACTCTCCTACGGACGTTCTATTAATCTTAAGGGCGAAGAACACCCCAACGTTGTTCAGGCTATAGATTTCTTGAGACAGGTAAAGATTGAAGGCAGAAGGGATATTACGAAACATGTTATTGTTATAGGTGGTGGTAACGTTGCTATGGACGTTGCAAGAACTGTAGCAAGGTTGCAAGAGATAAATTACGGAAGCAAAGATACTACAGTAGAAACGGTTAGTCTCGAGGATTGGGATATTATGCCTGCATCTCAAGAAGAGATAGATGGAGCGCTTGAAGAGGGTGTTATATTTAATCCTGCTTGGGGTCCAAATCAGGTTATTCTTGATGAAAATGGCAATATAAAAGGATTAGAGGTTAAAAAGGTAAAACATGTATTTGATGAAAATCACAGGTTTAATCCCGCGTTCTATGAAGACCAGAAGAAAATAATATACGGTGATTACATCGTAGAGTCTGTTGGTCAGATGTACAATTTCTCATTTATTCCTGAAGAGATGCTGAATAAGTTGGAGTTTACACCAAGAAGAAAGGTTTGGGTAGATGAGTACGGAGAAACCTCTATTCCTGGAGTCTTCGCAGGTGGAGATATAGTAGAAACATCAAGAGGAGATGCAATATCTGCTATAGCAAACGGTCATAGAGCAGCCATAGGTATAGACAGATATCTGCATGGAAAAAAGTAGGAGGGGCTAATGGAATTAAAAGATAAAATATATTTTGAGGAGCCAATAAGAGACCGCTTCTATAACGGATATTCAGAATATGAGACTGTTATACTTCAATATGACGGAAAAACAGACTGGATAACGATGAGAAACCTATTCAAATTGGTTAAACCGGCAGAAAGGCTTGTTGCAAAAGAAGAGGATATTTGGCTTAAGAATATATCTGAAGAAATGCTTGTATTGGGGAGAAACGGATTTGAAAGAATCCATGAAATAATCAGAAGGGTAGTGTATGAGCCTCTCCTAACAATAGAGACACAAACAAAGAAAACAACTGTAAGCGCAAGCCATCAAATTCCTATTAAAAGGGATGCAGAAGAGCTTCTTTTAAGGGCTAACGAGTTAAAAGAAGGAGACATAGTCTGCGTTATAGAAAACGATGGTAGCACAAGGGATGAATCCATAAAAGCAATATACGAAGATAAGAAAGAGTATTTATCGGTTTATGGTATGATTACAGAATCGGGCGGCGCAGCTATAAGCGGAATTTTTCAAAAGAGTTACTAAAAACCATAAAAAGTATATTAAAGCCCTCGCAGCAATGTTGCGGGGGCTTTTTTGTAAGGAAATGTGATGATAAAAACATTGATAGTTGGAATCTTGCAGGAAAACTGTTATCTTGTATGGGATGAAAATACAAAAGAGACGGCTGTAATAGACCCGGGTGATGATGGTGAATTAATTGCACAAACCATAGAAGAACAGCAGTTAAAGCCAAAATTAATTATTAATACTCATTACCACTTTGATCATACAGGTGCAAATGGATATATAAAAGACAGATATAATATACCCATTGCAATAGGTAAAAATGATGCTGCATTATTGGAAAGCTCTTATCTTGACGCTATAAATCTTATGATAAATTCTACTCCTTCTCCAAAAGCCGATATATTGCTTAGTGATGGAAATGTTATAGATGTTGGCAATTACAAATTCGAAGTAATAGAAACGCCAGGTCATACTCAAGGTTCTATATGTCTTTACTTACGTTCTGAATCGTTATTGTTTAGTGGCGATACTCTCTTTTTTGAGTCTGTAGGAAGGTGGGATTTAAAGGGCGGCGATAAATTTACATTATTTAAAAGCTTAGATAAAATTTTTAGATTACCACAAGAAACTAAAGTATTTCCAGGCCATGGACAGCCGACAACAATAGCGCATGAATTATTAGAAAATCCATACAAGAAAGGCGTGCTTTAGATAAAACACGCCTTAAAAATAATTATTCCTCTACTTTAATAGATTCTGTTGGACAAGCTTCAGCTGTTTCCTTAATCTCTTCTAAAGAAGCTCCTTCAGGATTTGTAACCACTGCTTTTCCATCTTCCATAGCAAATACATCTGGTAAAGCGTCAACGCAAGCTTCACATCCAATGCATGAATCATCAACCCAAACTTTAGCCATTGATACACCTCCATAAATTCTTTTCAACTACTGCTACGTGTGTTTTTATTAAATTTTCATTTTTGTGTCAAGGAAATAGTTTTGTCTACTTAAGAAGCTCTTCAATTTTTTCTTTAAGTTGAGTTAAGTCTGGAGATTTAACAATATAAGCATCAGCCACCCAAGTATAAAAATCCTGTTTATAATGAGAGTATGCTGTCGACATTATAACCGGCGTATTAGGAGAAATTTCCTTTATTTTACCAAGCACATCCAAACCACTCATTCCAGGCATTGCTATATCTAAAACAACTAAATCGGGCTTTTCTTTTTGAAACTTTTCCAATGCCTCTTCTCCATTTTCGCATTCTATAACCGTATAGCCTTCATCTTCAAACTCTTCCTTATAAAGAAGTCTTATTGCTTCCTCATCATCAACTACCATAATTTTTTTGCTCATATTGACCCTCCGTTATTTATTTTAGGTATGGGTAATTTTATAGTGCATTCCAATCCATTTGGGATATTCTTAAAATCTATAGTGCCATTGTGTTCCTTGATTATCTGGCTTACTATAGATAGCCCTAAGCCTGTTCCGTATGATTTGGTAGTAAAGAATGGTTTTGTTATTTCACTCAATTTGCTTTCGCTTACTCCACCGGAATTATCCCTTATTTTTATAACAATATAGTCATCTTCTTTTTTGGCGATAACTCTAATAGTCCCTTCTTTATCACCTTTAAAAGCCTCCATTGAGTTTTTAAATAGATTTACAAATACCTGTTCTATCTGTTCTTTATCGGCATAAATTTTTGATGCATTTTTGTCTATACATACGGAAAAAACAAATTTTGGATTAATAGTTGCCGTCATTTCAATTACTTTGTCTATCAATTCTGGCAAATCTAACAATTCTTTTTTTGTGAAGGATGAGCTTTTTGAATATTTATTAATATCCAAGGCAAATCTGTAAAGTTTATTTAGCTCTGTATCTATTATATCTGCATATTTTTTTGACTTGTCAGAATTGTCGATATGCTTGCTTAACTTGTCAAATAATCCTATCGTTCCAACAAGGGTATTTTTTATTTCATGGGCTATTGTGGATGCTGTTTTGCCAATTTCGTAAAGCCTTTGCTTTTGCATTATATCTTCTTTGTTGATTTCAATAAACTCCTCAAGCCTTGAAACCTCTTTGGAATTGATAAGATTGTCTATAGCCAAACTTAAAAGTGAAATAAAAGAGACAAATATCGGATTGTTGAAGTTCTTGTCAGAAGGAGAAAGAAGCATAAAACCTACTGTAGAGTTCCTCGCTGTTAATGGAATATATGTTGTTTCTGTGATGCCTATATTTTTTAAGATATTAATTACATGCCTATTTTTCAAATCATTTATGTTTATGTTTTTAATTTTCTTTTCTATAAAAGGGTTAATGATAGACCTTGATATATCGTTACACGGTAAGTTCATCTCTCTTATAGTTCGATTAAATTCTGTTTCATACAGACTATCTATAGACATATTTAAAAGATATTGTGAAAGTTCTCCTAATGAAGGATTATTTTTCCATATTTTTTCTATAAAATCCGTTTTTTCTTTGATTAATCCGATTTTAGGGTCAAAACACTGTTTCCTTTTGCTATATTTAAAAAGAACTATCTTTTCTAAATCAAAGACATACATCAATAAAGGCAAAGATGAAAAATACAGATGTCTTAAATCAGTTTCTTGTTGTAGTAATAGTGCAAATTCGTATAGTAATTTTTCAACATCACTACGATTCTTCATAAATCTCCGTACCAATACCTGATTGGGTAAATATTTCTTCAAGCAAGGAGTGCATTTTTTTTCCGTTTATTATATGCACTTTTTTTACACCATTTACTATTGCTTCTTTGCTTGAGATGATTTTTGGTATCATACCACCCGATATTGTGCCATTATCGATTAGTTCGTCTACTTTATTTATTGGAATAGACGATGTAAGATTTCCATTTTTATCCAAAACGCCATCTGAGTCAGTTAAAAAAATCAATTTTTCCGCCTTTAGGCTTATAGCTATGGAGCTTGCAACACTGTCAGCATTAATATTATAGCGTCTACCTTCATCGTCAACACCTATAGGTGCTACAACCGGTATATATCCTGCTTCAGAAAGGTGTTTAAGTATTGAAGGATTAATTTTTTCAACATCACCCACCAAACCTAAATCAACATCTTCCATAAGTTTCTTTTTGGCTTCAACAATTGAAGCATCAACACCGCTAATGCCTACGGCTTTTGCGCCGTTTTTATTTATTTTTAAAACAATTTCTTTATTTATTTTTCCAGCCAATACCATAACCACAACTTCCATTGTATTTTCATCAGTAATTCTTAAGCCTTTATGAAATTTGCTTTCCATGTTGAGTTTTTTTAGTGTAGCACCAATCTCAGGTCCACCGCCGTGAACGACTATCGGATTTATGCCTACATATTTTAGTAATGAAACGTCCTTTGAAAAGCTATTCTTTAAGTCTTCTTCTATCATAGCACTGCCGCCATACTTTATTACTATTGTTTTGTTAAAAAACTTTTTTATATATGGTAGTACTTCTACCAAGTATTTACCTTTATCAAACATCTATTCCTCCGATAGCATAATTGAGTTTAGCATTTTGTCATAAAAAATCAAGAAATTGATTACTTATTATGAACAATATTTGATTAAAATAGAAAGGATAGGTGGCTTAAAGCCACCCTAAATAGCAAGATTTAAAATTTTTCCATTATTTCGTCTGGTATGTCAAAATTAGCATATACATTTGAAACGTCTTCGTCTTCTTCTAAGGCGCTCATCAATTTTAGCATGCTTATGGCTTTGTCGCCTTCAAGTTTTACTGTGTTTTGAGGAATCTTAGTAAGCTCTGCATCTATCGGCTCAAAACCCTGTTTTTGCAACTCTTCTTTAACACTCATAAAATCTTTAACATCAGTAATAACCTCAAAAACACTACTATCTTCACTCTCTTTTACATCTGTTGCTCCAGCTTCTAAGGCTGCTTCAAAGAGTGATTCTTCATCAGTTGAATTTTTATCAAAAGCTATATACCCAACATAATCAAACATCCAAGAAACACAACCATTTTCTCCCAAGCTTCCACCGTATTTGCTTAGCAAGTGTCTAACGCTTGCAGTTGTTCTTTGTCTGTTGTCTGTTGTTGTTTCTATAATCATGGCAACGCCGCCTGGACCATAGCCTTCGTATGTTACATCTTCGTATGCAACACCAGGCAGTTCACCTGTACCTTTTTTGATTGCTTTCTCTATGTTTTGTTTGGGCATATTGGCTTCTTTGGCTTTCTCTATAGCAACCCTTAGTCTTGGGTTGGACTCAGGATTGCCTCCGCCTTCTCTTGCGGCTATTGTAAGTTCTTTAATGAGTTTGGTGAATATTGCTCCTCTTTTGCTATCCTCTTTAGCTTTTTTGTGTTTGATAGTACTCCATTTATTGTGTCCTGACATAGCTCACCCCTTTTCAAATCTTTGGTAATGTTAAATCTTGCTGTTTCTGATATTTCCCTTTCTTATCAGCATAGCTTATTAAGCATTCTTCATCACTTTCCAAGAACAACACCTGTGCTATGCCTTCATTTGCATAAATCTTTGCAGGAATTGGTGTTGAGTTTGATATTTCAATTGTTACATAGCCTTCCCATTCGGGCTCAAACGGCGTTACATTTACAATTAGTCCACATCTTGCGTATGTTGATTTACCGACACAGATGGTTAGTATGTTTCTTGGTATCCTAAAATACTCAACGCTTTTTGCCAAAACAAAACTGTTCGGCGGGATAATGCAAACATCGCCTTTGAAATCCACATAGTTTTTATCGCTGAAGTTTTTCGGGTCAACTATCGTATTGTTTACATTGGTAAAAATCTTAAACTCATCGGCTATTCTCATATCGTAACCGTAAGAACTTACACCATAGCTAATAACGCCTTCTCTAACCTGCCTGTCGGCGAACGGCTCTATCATACCACTTTTAGCCTGTTCAATAATCCATCTGTCGGATTTGATACTCATTTACGGTCCCTCTCTTTTTACTATCTTTCCTGCAAAGTAGAGTAAAAACCACTGCTTCTTTTCCTTAATTTCGCTTTCGTAATCGAAGTGAAGTCTTTTAAGTTCTTTATCATCAAAAGCAATTTTGTTTTCTTCCAATAATTTTTCAAGTTTTATTATATATTCAGTTACCTCTTCAAGTTCTTCTATGATTGAGTGTGTTACGCCTTTTTTAAGTATAACTTCTAAAAAAGATATGACGTCGTCATAAGATATGGGTTGAATACCTTTTTCTAAGTCTTGCTCAAAAAATGGGTCTATAAACTTTTTATCTTCAGCCATATTTATCTCCCTTATTATTTTAGTTTTTCAAGTATAAGTTCTGCTGC
>JAMOQJ010000103.1 GCA_027064065.1 Desulfurellales bacterium | reverse complement strand
TAGACTTAAGCGTATCTTCCTTCTGCTTAATAATATAGTTCAAAACGGCACTGTTTTTTCTTAAAGACTCTGCACGAACCCTTTTTCTAAAATTGTAATACGAAAACAACTGTATAGCTAAAAAACTTACTACACCAAGAACAATAATCGGAAGTAAGACTTTTCTTTTTATGCTCACAACAATTTAATAAATCCTTTCATGTTTTGTGTATCATACCTAAAGTCAGCTAAGTTTAACATAGCTTATATATTTTTTCAAATCTATTTTTAACTGTAGCAAGCTTTAAAAACTAAAACAGACTTTCTATATAATTATAGAATGAGTTATTATTTAGATTTCTAACCGCTTCTGAGCCTATTACAACGCCATCTGAGTATTCGCATGCGTTTTTTATGTCTATTTTGTCCTTAATCCCAAAACCCAATATAACGTCTTTATTGAAACCGAATTTCATATATTCCAATTTTGATTTAAGCTCATCATCCAAAACAAGCCTTCCTCCCGTTGTTCCACGCATAGATACAAAATATACAAAATCCTTCGATGAATTTTTAATTTTATCCATATCTTCTTTTGTGCTTTCTGGTGTAACAAAATGAATTAAATTAACTCCATATTTCTCAAACGGCTTCTTAAATCTTTTGCTTTCTACATAAGGCAAGTCGGCTATTATAATACCGTCTGCACATTCAATATCCTTCGCAAACCTATCGCTTCCATATCCAAAAACAACATTTGCATAGGTCATAACGTAAAGTTTTTTTGAAAAAATAGCCCTAACTTCTTTCAACCTATCTACAAAATCATTTGTATTTTCCCTTTGTAAAACATCAAAAGCAGCTTGCTCTATAGCATCTCCATCAGCCACAGGGTCAGAAAACGGAAACCCTATCTCTAAAAAATCAATCTTAAAATCCTCACACACCCGAACGGCTTCTAAAAATTTTTCCCTATTAGGATAATCGCATACAAGATATATACCAAGCTTACACATTGTTACCCTCCAAAGAATCAATAATTCCTAAATCCTTATCACCTCTTCCCGACAAATTAACAATCACAAGCTTATCCTTAAATCTATCCCTATTTTTTAAAACATAACCCACAGCATGTGAACTTTCCAAAGCGGGTATTATGCCTTCAAGCCTACTCAAAACCTTAAAACCTTCTATCGCTTCACCATCAAAGCATACATCATATTTAGCTCTTTCTGAATCTTTTAGGTAACTATGCTCAGGTCCAACTCCCGGATAATCCAATCCAGCCGATACGGAGTGGACTCTTGCAACCTGCCCGTAATCATCTTGCAAAAGATAGCTCAACGCGCCGTGCAAAATACCAGGCCTTCCTTTGGTGAGCGTTGCTGAATGTTTGCCAAGTTCAAGCGATTCGCCGCCGGCTTCAACACCGATTAGCTCCACATTATCCTTTACAAATCCACTAAAAATACCTATTGCATTACTGCCGCCGCCTACACATGCTACTACGCTATCCGGCAGCCTGCCTTCTTGATTAAGAATCTGTTTTCTTGCTTCCTTACCTATTACAGACTGAAAATATTTTACTATCAATGGAAATGGATGCGGACCAACGGCGCTGCCCAAAAGATAGTGCGTTGTTTTAACATTCTTAACCCAATCCCTTAGCGCTTCGTTGATTGCGCTTTTTAGCGTCATACTGCCCTTTTCGACCTTGATAACGTTTGCGCCCAACAGTTTCATCCTTTTAACGTTCGGTTCTTGCCGCTCCATATCTTTTTTTCCCATATAAACAACACACTCCATACCCAAAAGCGCACTTGCCGTAGCCGTTGCTACACCATGCTGACCAGCGCCTGTTTCTGCAACTATGCGATTTTTTCCCATAAATTTCGCAAGGAGTATCTGACCAAGTGTATTATTTAATTTATGCGCTCCCGTATGCAATAAATCTTCACGCTTTAAGTAAACCTTAAACCCAACATAATCGCTTAAGTTTTTTGCATAATAAAGCGGTGTTTCCCTTCCCGCATAGTTTTTTAAATAATCTTCAAATTCCTTTTTTGCTATTTTGTCCTTTTTAAATCTAAAAAAGGCGTCTTCCAATTCCCTTAAAGTTTTTATCAATGTTTCAGGAACAAACTGCCCACCGTAACTACCGAAATATCCATTCATATTCTATCCTTTCACAATCCTTAGAAATTCTTTCATTTTATTAACATCCTTTTTACCGGGATAGCTCTCTATGGAACTTACCAAATCGACTCCAAATACATCCATTTCCATTACGCTTTCAACATTATAAACCGATATTCCACCTGCTACAAACAGTCTATCTTTACGTTTAAAATCCTTTAAAAGGCCAATATCAAACGATATACCGCTTCCGCCTATGGTTTTCGTATAACTATCAAACAAAATCAAACCATCCCTTTTAGTATCGGGTAATTCGTTTTTAATCCTATAAACCCTTATGGAATCTATTCCGTCAATATCCCTATAAACTTGGGCATAATCCAAGCCGCAAAAATCCATCGCATTTTTAATTTCGCTATCGCTTTGCTCAACAAAAACGCCCACCGTTTTAACATTTCCCTTTATGTTTTTTATAATTTCTCTAACCTTTTCATATTTAACAAATCTCTTACTCTTTTCATAAAACACAAAACCCACAAAATCAACGCCCAAATCAACAGCGATAAGCGCATCTTCAAGGTTTGTCATACCGCAAAACTTAACCATCATGGAAAGTACCTGTCATATTCTTTAAATTTTTTTCTATATCACCCTTTAGCAGATGTTCGCCTATCAAAAATCCGTTGCAATAGCCCTTTAAATATTCTATATCGTCCTTTGTTCTTATACCGCTTTCTGCTATCTTCAAAACGGATTTATCAAGCATCTTCAATATACTCAAAGCCCTATCCAAAGATATATCAAGCGTATCCAAATCCCTTGAATTAACGCCAACTATGTCGCAAGGTAGCTCTTTTGCCATCTCTGCTTCATCAATATTATGAATTTCTACAATGGCATCCATTCCCAATTCTTTAGTATATTCATAAAGCGCCTTTAATTTATCATATCCCAATATCCTTACTATTAACAAAACAACATCTGCGCCACAGCTATACGCCTTGTCGATTTGAATCTTATCAATAATAAAATCCTTGCATAACACCGGCATATCTACCATATCGCACACATTTTTAAGCCTTTCAAAACTACCCGAAAAGAACTTTTCATCAGTTAAAACACTTATTGCCGATGCGTATTTCTTATAAATAGGGACAATCTCGTCTAAGTTTATCTTTCTTATCAATCCGGCAGACGGCGATGATTCTTTAATCTCAGCTATTATGTTGATGTCGTTTTTAAAACAATCTCTTAATTTATGAATCCTTCTTGCTCTTTTGCCGTCGACAACCATTTGCTCTATTTCGTGCTTCTTATGGGATATTATCTCATCAAGTAGCCTATTCACTCCTTAAATCCTCCAATTTTTCCTTTGCTTTTCCGTTTTCTATCGATTCTTTAGCCAAAACAAAAGCGTCTTTCAAATTATCTTCAACACCGCTTACAAAAAGCGCAAACGCTGCATTGATAGAGACGGCGTTTTTTAAGTTTTCATGCTTATTATCAAATACTTCAATCATTAATTCTGCGTTCTTTTTGGCATCATAGCCCTTAATCGAACTTATATCGGCATAAATTCCAAACTCTTTCGGGTCAAACTCAAACACGCGCTCAACGCCGTTTTTTCTTGAATAACAAACCGTTTTATCCGATATACTAACTTCATCCAATCCGTCTTTAGATGATAAAAATATAACATTATCCATAGAAAGCATTTTGCCGGCTTCAAACAACGTTGGCAAAAAATCTTTGCTAAAAACGCCAATTACCTGAAATTTCGGTTTAAACGGATTGCATAAAGGTCCTATTAAGTTAAACACCGTCCTTATACCGAGTTTTTTTCTAACAGGTGCAACGTATCTCATCGCTGGATGGTAGTTGGGCGCAAACAGAAACGTAAAATTCTTTTTTAAAAGAAAATCATAAGCATCGCCTTTTTTTCTATCGACCCTAATACCCAAAGCTTCCAAAACGTCGGCTGAACCCGATTTTGAACTTACGGCTTTATTGCCATGTTTTGCCACAGGAACAAACAGACTACACACAATAGCCGAAGCCGTAGAGATGTTAAACGTAGATTTTTTGTCGCCGCCCGTTCCGCAGGTATCAAGCAAATCCATATCAACATCTAATGTGTCGGCATGTTTTAGCAAAGCAGATGCAGCCGATTTTATCTCTTCTGCCGTTTCGCCTTTTTCAGCAAGCAGTTTTAAAAATTCACCCGTCTCATCTTCCGATAGCCTACCTTCAAGCATCAGGTCAAATATCGATTCAACAACACCTTCTTCCAAGTCTTCCTTCTTTTTCAAACTATCAATCGCCTTACTAATCATAAACAACCCCCAAAAAATTTTTAATTATTTGAATACCGTTTTTTGTCATATAGGATTCTGGATGAAATTGAATGCCGAATATATTTAAATCTGCATTCTCCACAGCCATAATCTCGCTATCCGACAAAGATTTAGCGACTACTTCAAGCTCTTTTGGACTATCTACAACCAAAGAGTGATACCTGACTACGCTCAAAACATCTGCCATATCCTTAAAGATAGGAGATTGAGAGTGTGTAATATTATCCAATTTTCCGTGCATAATCTTGGATGCTTTTCTAATAACAGAGCCGAAATAGTATCCTATCGCCTGCATACCAAGGCAAATTCCCAACATTGGCACTTTTCCTTTAAAAAAATCTATTGCATCAAGCGTAAGATTCGAATGTTTAGGGTGAGATGGACCTGGAGACAAAACCAACGCATCAACACTCAATCGTTTCAAAGCATCTAACCTTTCTGTATTTTTTATAACCTTAACGTTGTCTGTAAAATGAAGTAGATAGTGGTAAATGTTATAGGTAAAAGAATCGTAATTATCTATCAAGATTATCATTTATGCCTCCTGCTTTTAAAAGGGCTTTCAGTTTGTTTATAGTTTCAAGATATTCGCTTTCAGGGTCGCTATCGTAGACAATGCCTGCTCCGGCCTGAAGCCTTGCTTTGTTTTTATCAAAAATCGCCGTTCTTATGGTTATGGCCATATTTATATTCGAATCAAACCCTATATAACCAAGACAACCACCGTATGCAAATCTCGGATATTTTTCTATCTCATCTATAATCTCTATAGCCCTAACCTTGGGCGCTCCGCTTAATGTTCCAGCCGGAAAGGTGTTGGCTATTAAATCAAAAACGCCTACATCGTCTTTCAGCTCACCTTCCACTTCCGACACAAGATGTATTACATGGGAATATTCTTCAGCCTGCATAAAACTCTTAACGTTGACAGAATCCTTTTTCGACACTCGCGATAGGTCGTTTCTTGCTAAATCCACAAGCATCAAATGTTCGGCTTTTTCTTTTTCGTCGTTTAGCAATATCCTTTTTTGCGTATCGGTTTCTTCTATAGTTGAACCCTTAGGTTTTGTTCCAGCAATAGGCTTTATAATTGCTTTATTCTCTTTCTTTCTTATGTGAATTTCGGGTGATGAGCCTACTATTGACAAATCGCCGTATTTTAAAAAATACATATACGGCGACGGATTGATTCTTCTTAAATGCCTATAAAATTCAAACGGCTCAAGATTTTCAACATCAAAAAAGTTGCTTATCACAACCTGAATGGCTTCTCCGTTTTCTATCATACCCTTAACGCTTCGCACGTTATCTATAAACTCATCTTTAGAAAACATACTGCCCACTATCTTTGGAGTAGTTTTTGAGTTATTTATTCTCGGCTTTAAAAAAGAAAACTCATTGAAAAATCCATCAATGTTGTCATAAGCCTTTTTTAGGTTTTCTTCTTTGCTTAATGTTTTATCGAAAATATGTGTATAACCGAGATACAGCCTGTCTGTATAATTGTCATAAACCAAAAAACGTTCAACCTTAAAAAACATACCTAAACTATCCGGCAATTTTGATAACGGTTTCTTTAATATCCCAAACAGCTCAACGGCTTCAAAAGCAAAATAGCCGACATAACCGCCACAAAAATCCCCCAAATCTTTGCTTTTAAACAACCTTTTTTCTTCAAATATATCAGGACTAAAACCCTGTTTAATAACAATGGGCTCTTTTAAACCAAAAGACATAAACGAAAATCTGCTATAAGTCTTATCTTCTTTAGCACTCTCTAACAGAAAGGCATTTTCAGTATCAAGCATCTTTAGAAAAAGCGATACCGGCGTATCCATATCTCCTTCTATCTCTTTGTAGATAACAATACCGTCGTAACCAGCACCATAGGCATATTCAAAATCCGACTCAAACAACATAAAACCTCCATAAAACAAAAAAGCCGTTTCCAGTTTTTCACTGAAAACGGCTCGTAAATAAAATAAAAAAGCCGCCTTCAGCAACCTACCCAAAGCTACCCCGCTTCAGATAAGCCGCTAAAGACGGCTTGTTAATTAAGCAGGATAGTTACTAACTATCCCACCACCAGTTATTTAATATGGTATTCAACCGACAAGAAAATTCTTTTTTGCAACTCATAACGCTAATTTTAATACTAAATCAAACACCAAAAGTCAAGAATAAAAGATAGAATTTATATATGTTTATATATTGTAATGAAAAAATGTAACGATATCTTGTTTTAGGCGGAGAATTTTATATAATTTGATTGTATTTATGAGCCCAAATTGGAGATATATGTGCAATGAATGTATGCAAAAGTCAATACGGCAGGAAGAAATAAAAATGAAATACATACGACAAACAAGCAAAACAGCAAAACCCTTTATTAAATGGGCAGGTGGTAAATCTC
>JAMOQJ010000102.1 GCA_027064065.1 Desulfurellales bacterium | reverse complement strand
AAAACTTCTTTCTTTTTCATAGGGAAATATTATTGAATATTGTTATCTTTTGCAAGGAAAAAATATGCAACATTTTCACTTGACGATATTCTAATATTGGAATATATTAAAATCGGAAATTAAAAAATGGAGGTGTAAAATGCTCGACAGATTCGCAAAACACAGAGAGATTGTAAACAGTATCACAACATTAGATGATACGGAAAAGGAGTTGCTCTATTCTGCCTTAAACATTCACGGACACTTCTGCGGTGGTATGCCTATGGGATATTTAGCAGGTCTTGCAGGCTTAAAGGCTTTAGGCGCACCAAGAGAACTTAACATGGACAAAGAAGTAATTATCTTTGTTGGAGACCATCATGCTGGTGGCTGCTTTGCTGACGGTGTTCAGTTTGCAACAGGATGCACCTTTGGTAAAGGCATAATGAGAAAAGAACCAAAAGGTAAGTGGTGCTATCTATTGATAGACAAAAAAAATGAAAAGGCTGTGAAGGTTACGGTTAAGCCAGAGATAATGAAAGCAGCATTCAATTCACCATTCATAAAAAATTATAGAACTAAAGGTATTCCACCTACAGAAGTTGACCAAGAAGTCGCAATCAAGGCATTCTTGGGACTGTTCTCAAAACCATTTGAAGAGATAGTCAACATTGAAGGTCCATTTGATTACAAGGTTGACAAGACGCCATCTTCACATAATTTGGCATTCTGCGAGAAATGTGGCGATGCCGTTGCCGAGAATTATTTAAGAGTAGAAGATGGCAAAAAGGTTTGTCTTGACTGTTTTACATACAACAGCTAAGGTGATTAATCATGTTTAGCGTATCAACAGGCGTTGTAGCTTTAAGCTTTGTGATTATATGGGCTGCGTCGTTTCTGTTTGCCATGCTTGGACTTGGTGGTGGCATGGTATATATACCCGTAATGAAATGGTTAGGGTTTGATTTTAAAAGCGTCGCCATACCATTAGGATTACTTCTCAATGGCTTAAATACGGCGCTTGCCATGATTCAGTATCACAAGGCAAAGCTGATAGATTACAAAGGCGCTTTGCCTTTTGCCCTTGCAGCAGTAATTGGAGCGCCAATCGGTGCATACACAGTTCAGTTTATACCAACAAGGATAGTCTTGATTCTCTTTATTATTGCCGTCTTAATGGCTGCAGTCAGGGTATTTATATCAATAAAGGCACCAGAAAAAGACAACCTGATAGAACTCAAAAAAAGGTTGATATACGGTGGTATCAGCGGACTTTTAATAGGTTTTATCGGCGGAATGCTCGGTATAGGCGGTGGATTCTTGATAGGACCTATTCTAATGAGTATGGGTTACAACGCAAAAAGAGCAGCAGCCACAACAGCTTATATTGTAACCTTCTCATCAGCAAGTGGGTTCTTGGGTCATGCCGCAGAAGGACATTTTGACCTGCTTCTAACAGCCGTTCTGGTTGTTGCAGTACTATTGGGTTCTCAGCTTGGAGCAAAGTTTACGGTAAAAACTACAAACACAAAGACAATCAAAAAGATTTATGCTATAATTCTTATACTTATCGCTATCAAACTGACACTTGGTTTGTTTGGAGTGAGTTTTAAGTGAATCTTGAAACCTATGAACTTAAAGCACAGGTGGTTAAGGCGCTTGCCCACCCTTTGCGCCTTGCCATCTGTGAATATTTATTAGAAACAAAAGAGCCAAAATGCGTAAATTACATAGCAAGTGTTTTTAACAAAAACCAATCAGTTATTTCAAAGCATCTCTCTATTCTTCAACAGGCATCAATTGTAAAGATTCAAAAAGAAGGCGTATTTACACGATATACTTTAACTCAACCAGAAATTATAGATAATCTATTAAAAAGCATTAACGAGATAGTAAAGAAAACAGCAGAAAACAATATTAGATTGACAAAGCACCTTTAGAAAGACTCATCCATTATACTCTTTGCTACTTTTAAGGCTTCCTTATGCTCTCTTACATCATGCACCCTGAAAATTGAAGCACCTTTAAGCAAGGCTGCAACATTTGAAGCAATAGTGCCAAATAATCTATCCTTAGGATTTTCAATATTCAAAATTGCACCTATAAAACTCTTTCTTGATGTTCCAACAAGAATAGGCCTGCCAAATATCTTAAACGATTCAATATTATTCAGAATCTTTAAATTACCTTCAAAATTCTTACCAAAGCCAATACCAGGATCAAGCACAACCCTTTTTTCATCTATACCAGCATTTTTTAGCTTTCCCAATATCTTATCAAATTTCTCATTTATCTCTGCTATTAGATGTTCGTAAACAGGGTTTTTTTGCATATTCTTTGGCGTGCCTTTTATATGCATCTCAACAATACCGCAATCACTACCTGACAAAACATCCAAAAGCTTCTTATCAAAACCAAGTCCGCTTATATCGTTTATTATATCAGCACCTAAGGATAAGACTTCTTCTGCCACCTTAGATTTGTATGTATCAACAGACAAGATAACATCACTGCCAAATCTCTTCTTAATTGCTTCAACGACAGGAACAACGCGCTTCAATTCTTCATCTAAGTTTACAAAATCACTGCCCGGACGCGTTGATTCTCCACCAACATCAACAATATCCGCACCTTCTTTTAGCATCTCTTCTGTTCTTCTTAACGCTGCATCAACACTGTTAAACTTACCACCATCAGAGAACGAATCAGGCGTAACATTCAAAATACCCATAATCAGATAATCGTTTTTTAGATTAAAACGTTTTCCTTTAAATTCAAAAATGAAGTCCGATTCTATTAAACCACCTAAAGCTTCTTCAATCCTTTTGCCAACTTCTCTTAAAAATTCAAAATTTTGAAGCTTCAACTTACCAGCAAGCTTTTTAATCCTTTTTACATCGCCAAGAATTAGGCAGTCTGTAATCTCTTTTTTTGCCGTTATAACATCCTTCTGGACTGCAGCATCTATGCCGACAGATAAGGCTTCCTGTTTTAAGATATTGGCATGATAGAACTTACAATTAAATACCTTAACAGCATAACAGATACCTTTTTTATCCATCAAATCAACGGCAATATCATCAACGCCTATGTTTTTCAGCTCTTCTCTTACTTTTTCTATTTCGTTTATCTTAAGCAGCTCTATCATCGTCTAATCCCAAGATCTCATTTATCTCTTTTGCATCTATAACTTCCTTCTCAAGCAAGGTTTGAGCCATTTTTTCCATTTTGTCTTTGTTTGTTTCAATTATATCGATTGCCTTTTTGTAAGCATCTTCGACTATAGTTCGAATCTCTTTGTCTATCATTTTTGCAGTTTCTTCGCTATATGTTGTTTTAACCGCCATATCGCGCCCTAAAAAGACCTCTTTTGAGTCTTCGGAAAACGATACAGGACCAAGCGAACTCATTCCCCATTCGCAAACCATCTTTCTTGCAATATCCGTTGCTCTTTCTATATCATTTCCAGCTCCGGTTGTTATGGTGTTAAGCATAATTTCTTCAGCTACTCTTCCGCCCATTAAAACAGCTATTCGGTTTAATAGATATTCTTTATCGTATGTGTATCTGTCATCTTCAGGCAACTGTTGTGTAACGCCGAGCGCCACTCCGCGCGGAATAATGCTAACCTTATGAACAGGGTCGGTGTTGGGTAACATCTTTGCTACTATAGCATGACCTGATTCGTGATACGCCGTTGTTTTCTTTTCTCTGTCGCTTACTATCACATTTTTACGCTCAGGTCCCATAAGCACCTTGTCCTTTGCTACGTCAAATTCGTCCATTGTTACAATTTTTTTATTACGCTTAGCTGCAAGTAAAGCTGCTTCGTTTACAAGATTGGATAAATCTGCACCAACAAAGCCAGCGGTTGATTTTGCTATAATTTCTAAATCTACATCTTCTGCAAGTGGAATTTTTTTCGTATGAACTTTGAGTATTTCCAACCTTCCTTTTATATCGGGTTTTGGCACTACAACCCGCCTATCGAATCTTCCTGGTCTTAATAAAGCCGGGTCTAAAACATCGGGTCTGTTGGTTGCTGCTATGACTATTATATTCGTATCCGTTTGAAAACCATCCATCTCAACTAAGAGCTGATTTAGGGTTTGTTCTCTTTCATCATTTCCGCCGCCTACGCCTGCTCCCCTTTGTCTTCCTACGGCATCTATTTCATCTATGAAAACGATACAGGGTGCACTTCTTTTTGCCTGATTAAACAAATCTCTAACCCTACTTGCACCAACGCCGACAAACATTTCAACAAAATCGGAACCGCTTATTGAAAAAAACGGAACACCTGCTTCACCTGCTACAGCCTTTGCTATTAGGGTTTTTCCCGTTCCTGGTGCACCGACAAGTAGAACGCCTTTTGGTATCTTTGCCCCAATTTTTATAAACTTGCCTGGGCTTTTTAGAAATTCTATTATTTCTTGCAATTCTTCTTTGACTTCTTCTATGCCAGCTACATCTTTGAATGTAATCTTGTTTTTACTGTCGGTTACAAATAGTCGGGCGTTGCTTTTTCCAAATGACAATGCTTTGCCGCCTTTGTTCATTTGATTCATAAAATATATCCATATAAAGATAAAAACGAGCATAGGCGCCCAGTATATAAGAATGTTTGTAAGGAGTGAGTTATCTTCTTTGGGTTTGATATCGACATTTATATTACGTTCTACGAACATATCTGCAATCTTTTGAACATCCGGTACGTAAGTTTTGTATCTCTTTTTGTTGTTCATTGTAATGTAGACGTAATTTCCGTCTATCTTTGCATTTTTGACCTTGTCTTGATTTATGACTTCTATGAGTTTGTTGTATTCCATGGTTGCATAGTTGTATTTTGTTGTATTGAACATATTGAAAAGCAGTATCATTAAAACTGCTATAATCATCCATAACAGTGCGTTTCTGTATACCGACGACATCGAACCTCCCTTAAAATTTTTCACAGGATATTATCACAATATGTTTTTTAAGTCTATAAGCTTTTTGGTAGTTTAATTTTTTATGTTGAAAATAGCATATATTATGTTATATTTTAAAAATGTAAAAAAGTGGAATTCGGAGGCTAAAAAATGGGTATTTTTGGTAAAAAGAGAGACGATAAACCTCAGTTAAAAAGAGATAATTCTCTTGATATGAAGCTGGCTGATGTTGCTAATTTTCTTGAAAAAGATGAGATTAATTTTCTTAACTCGCAGACCGATAAGGTTGCTGCTTTGATTGAGATATTAAAAAATAGATGTTATGAGTTGGATTATTTCGTTGATAATTTTCCTGTTGCTATGTTTGTTATATCTCCTGAAAGAGAACTTATAAGATGGAATAAGGAATTTGAACTTATTACCGAGCATACACATGATGAGATTAAACAGGCTGTTAAAGCGCCTAATGTTCTTTGGCCTATAAATCCGTCTGAGTGCAGGGTTTGTAAGTTTGTTGTTGATTTTGTAGAAAAACAGCAATCAGGTATAGGCACAGCAGAGATTGCAAGAAAGAATGGTGATATTATACCTGTTTTTGTGTACGCTGAGCCTATTGTTAAAAACGGTAAGGTGATAAAAACGTATGTAACGCTGAGAAATATACTTGATGAAATAGCAAAAGAGGAAGAAGCAAGAAAAGAGTTCTTTAAGAAAGAAACAGAAAATGTTATTTATATTCTTGAAAATATAGCAAATAAACAACTTGGAGATATTCTTACCATTCCTGATGACAGTAGTTTTAAGGTGCTTGAAGAACCTATAAATCAGATTCAAGAAACGATAAGACAGGTTGTTCATGACCTTAGAAATTCTACTCAACTTGTAGAAGATGTTTATCATACGACAAAGGGTTCATTGGAAGAGTTGATTGTTTGGAATAAGGAAAAATTTATACCGTCTCAATTGGATGTTGCTCAGAAAGCCGAAGCTTTAAATGAGTCTATGAATAATATAAGTAAAATGACTGACATAATAAAGGGTATAGCCGATCAGACAAACCTGCTTGCGCTAAATGCTGCAATTGAGGCTGCAAGAGCCGGAGAGTATGGACGTGGTTTTGCTGTTGTTGCTGATGAAATTAGAAAATTAGCCGAAAAATCTCAAGAGTCAGCAAACGAGATAACAACCATAATAACAAACATAAAAACAAACGTTAAGGGTATGAATGAAGACATAGGAATAACCAAGCAAGAAGCTGAAAATCTAATGAACAGTCTGCATAAAATCATAGAAACATTTGAAAATATGGCTCAAAATATCGCAGAATTGCAAGAAAACGTCAAGGATTTCCAACTTTAAATTGTTTAATTTTTGAATATCCGAATGATGTTAATGTTAAAATGATATAGACTAAGGCTATAAATTGAAGTTGTTGTAAGTTTGTTTTATATTCATAGTAAAACACGCTTGATACTCCAAAAAATAGAAGCATTATAGATAATGTAGATATAAATGCAGGTGTCCCTGTTTGTTTTCTTATCTTAAAATTAGCTATTGCCATTAAAAAAGAAACAAACAGAAAGGTAATGCTGCCGAATTCAAGGATTAGTTTTAATCCGCCTATTGCAATCAGTAGTGACGCCACAGAAGACATTGATATAATAGCATTTGTGGGCATAGTGCCCTTTCTTTTTGTTAGAAACTTCGGCATATATCCATCATCGGCTATTCGTGCCATTTGGTGGGAAGAGCCGTAGAGTGTAGAATTTATAGCACTGCTTGTTGCAAGTATCGCACCAGCTATTACCGCTATTTTAAAAGAATTCCCCAATACATGCTGTGCTGTATATGCCAATGCATATTCCTGATATTTTGAAAGCAGGTTTATATTAACTGTTTCAACAGTCCCTAATGCTATAAAAAAATATAAAAAGGCGACAATGGCTACAGATATATATATGGATTTTGGTATGTCAGTATCCGCATTTTTCATATCATTGACAGCATTTATTACAAGTTGAAATCCCTCATATGCGACAAATGTTATGGATGAGACTACAAATATATTAAATATGTTTGTCTTGTGAAAATCTCTATATGATTTATAAAATAGGTCAACGGTTGAATAATCTGATGCAAGTATTAAACCTATGGAAACGGCTATGAGTATGGTTAATTTCGTATAGACCATAATGTCTTCAATTTCACTCATACTTTTAACGCCTTTTAAATTAATAAAAGCAAAAACCCATATAATGAATATTGCTGTAAATTTTCTTAAAACTTCTATGCAAGCTACGGTGTACCCACCTATTGCGTACGATGAAAAGGTGTAGGCGTATAGTGCAAGTGTTGAAATATAGCCAAAAATTGTATACCAACCTATAAAAGCACTTGCCAGATGAGAGTTTTTAAACGTTTTTCTAAAAAATGAATAGGTTGCTCCTTCGTCTTTATAGTAAACACCCAACTTTATGTAAGAGTATGCAGCAATTAAAGCAAGCAAGCCTCCCAAAAGTATTGCAAATGGCGCTAAAAAACCAATCATTTTTACAGCAATGCCCAATACGGTAAAAATACCACCGCCGACCATTCCACCTATGGCTATAGCTATCAGCTCTCTTATCCCAAGCTCTTTTTTTATCATAGTCATAATGTAATCTAAATTGATATATTATTCAAAAGATTTTTGTTGACCGTTTGGGTTTAGATTGATTACAATCTTGTAACAATTTTTTGAAGGAGGCGGTATGAAACAGTTCTTTGGTTTGTTATTGGTTGTTTTCATTGTTTTATTTGGTTTTTCGGGTATCTCAAATGCTACAGACAACAAAATCAAAGCGGCGTTTTTGTATGTAGGTCCGCACAATGACGGTGGATGGAGTCAGTCTCATGATGAAGGAAGAATTTATCTTCAAAAACACGTTCCTTATGTAGATACGGCTTATTCGGAAACCGTTCCTGAAGGTGCACCGTGTGAAAAAATTATAAGGGATTACATCCATAAGGGCTACAAGGTAATCTTTGGAACGAGTTTTGGTTTTATGGATTCTATGTATAATGTGGCAAAGGATTATCCTGATGTTATATTTGAACACTGTTCCGGTTATAAAACGAGAAAGAATATGGGTACATACTTTGGAAGGATGTACCAAGCCGACTATCTATCGGGTATTGTTGCTGGTATGATGACAAAGACAAACTATATAGGTTTTGTTGCACCATTTCCTATTCCTGAAGTTATAAGGGAGATTAACTCTTTCACAATAGGCGCAAGAGAGGTAAATCCAAAGGTAGAAGTCCACGTAATTTGGACAAATTCATGGTTTAACCCTGTCAAGGAGCGCTCGGCAGCCAATACGTTTATTGCTAATAAAGCCGATATCATAGCAAGCGGTTGCGACTCTCCTGCATCGATAGAAGGCGCTAAAAAAGCCCATATCTACGCAATAGGCTACGATAGAGACAATCACGATAAATTTCCAAAAACAATTCTTACTTCAAGAATATGGCACTGGGGCGTTTTTTATACTAAAGCTATAGAAGAAATTAAAAAGGGAACATGGAAATCTGAGCAGTATTGGGGCGGATTGAAAGACGGCATTGTAAGTTTGGGTAAATTTGGCGATACCGTTCCCGAAAAGGTTAAAAAATACGTTTTAAAGAGACAAAAAGAGATTATAGATGGTAAATTTAAGGTTTTTGCTGGGCCGATATATGACAATAAAGGTAAATTGAGAGTTAAGAAAGGTGAAGAATTGTCGGATAAAGACAAACTCTCAATGCAGTGGTTTGTTAAAGGCGTAGTAGGAACAATTCCTAATAAGTAAACCTAAAAATGAGCCGAAGGTTTTAAGCCTTCGGTTTTTTTATTTATGAGAAATAACAGTTTTGCTTTAAAAGCCGTAAATATAACAAAAAAATTTCCTGAAACCATAGCCAATGAAGGTATAAATTTCTTTTTGGAAAAAGGAGAAATTCATGCCCTTTTAGGCGAAAATGGAGCAGGTAAAACCACTTTTATGAATATACTTTATGGAATATATATGCCCACTGAAGGTGAAATATATATAAACAATAAAAAGGTCGATATAAAAAGCCCGCTTGATGCCATTAATCTTGGTATAGGTATGATTCATCAACATTTTATGCTGGTGGATTCTTTGACAGTTTTGGAAAATGTGATATTGGGTTTAAAGAATCAGGGCTTTGTTGTAGATAAAAAAAAGATTGAAAAAAGATTAAAGGAAATATCCGAGTTATATGCCTTAGATGTTAGCCCAGATGCTAAAATTTGGCAATTGTCGGTCGGTGAACAGCAAAAGGTTGAGATAATAAAGGTTCTTTTTAGGGGTGCTGATATCCTGATACTTGATGAACCCACAGCAGTATTAAGGCCTCAAGAAACAGAACCGCTATTCGATATATTGAGAAAGATGAAAAATGACGGTAAATCTATCATATTCATAACCCATAAACTTGATGAAGTTATGGCGGTAGCCGATAAGATATCGGTCTTAAGAAAAGGAAAGCTTATTGAGACCGTAGATAAATCTCAAACGACAAAAGAATCCCTTGCTGAAATGATGGTGGGCAGAGCCGTTTTGTTTGATTTTTACAAAAAGGATAAGCACAACAAGGAAAATTTGTTAGAAATACATAATGTAAGCGTTGATTCAGAATCCGGTATAAGGGTTGTTGATAATGTAACGCTTAACGTAAAAAAGGGTGAGATTTTAGGTATAGCTGGAATTTCAGGAAACGGACAGCAGGAACTTGTTCAAGCTGTTGTAGGGTTTAGGAAGGTTAAAAACGGTAAGGTTGTTTTTGATGGATTGGATATAACCAATAAATCCGTTAGATTTATCACTCAAAAGGGTATAAATTACATACCGGCAGACAGAGTCGGTATGGGTCTTGCTCCAAATCTGTCTTGTGTGGATAATGCGATAATGAGAAATTACTATAAGAAAAAGATGTCTTCAAATTTTATTCTAAATTATAAAAAAGCTGTAGAGTATACAATAAAGATAGTCGATATGTTTAATGTCGCCGTAGCCGATATTTTTAAGCCTATCAAATTGTTGTCGGGTGGCAATATGCAAAAACTTTTATTTGCAAGGGAGTTATTGGAAAACCCAAAACTTTTGATAGCATCATATCCTACAAGAGGTTTGGACTTAATATCGACCGAATTCGTAAGAAAGCAGATGTTAAAGGTTAGAGATGAAGATATGTCTGTTATTTTGATTTCCGAAGATTTGGACGAAATACTTTCCATATCGGATAGGATTGCAGTGATGCATAGAGGAAGTATTGTCGGTGTTGTGGATGCAAAAAATGTAGATAAAAACACCATAGGTTTGATGATGGGTGGTGATAGGTTGAAGGATGAATAGTTATGCTCTATTTTGAAAAGCGAAAAAGCGTATCCAAGGGTTTAAAAATATCTATACCGCTTGTATCGCTAATTATAGGCGTGCTCTTTGGCGCATTAGCCATAGCTATTGTAGGTATAAATCCCTATGATGTTTATAAATCATTATTTTTGAGCGCATTTGGTAGTTGGTATGTATTTTCCGAAACACTTGTATCAGCTACGCCACTACTTTTAATAACCGCCGGTTTGATACTTGTATTTAAAATGGGCGTCTGGAATATAGGCGCATACGGTCAATATATTATGGGTGCTATATTTAGTTCTTATTTTGCTATATTTTTACCGCCAGATACATCAAAGCCGTTGATGCTTCTTTTGATGTTTTTCGGAGGATTAATCGGAGGCGCTATTTGGGCTATAATTCCTGCAATATTAAAGGTTTTTTGGGAAGTAAATGAGGTTATCACAACCTTGCTTCTAAATTACATAGCACTTTATGTTTTAAAATTTTTGATGTATGGTTCATGGAGAAATCCGACAAGTTACGGTTTTCCTTTATCCAAGCCATTTCCAGATTCTGCTCAATTGCCCATTATATTTTCGCACACAAGAATTACGTTGGGATTTGTGTTTGCTGTTATTGCTGTCTTGTTGATTTGGTTTCTTATCTCCAAAACAAAATTTGGATATGAAGTAAGGGTTATAGGTGATAATCCCACGGCGGCAAAATATGCCGGCATAAATGTAAATAAAAACATAATTATAGCGATGGCAATAAGCGGGGCATTGGCAGGTTTAGCCGGTATGGTTCAAGTTTCTGGCATCATTCATTTTTTGCAGGTTAAAATAAACGCAAATTACGGTTATACATCAATAATAGTTGCCTGGATTTCGTATCTTAATCCCGTTATGTGTTTTATTACATCTGTTTTATTTGGAGGCTTAGAATCGGGCGGTTATTCGATTCAAATAAGTATGCGCGTTTCCTACGGTATAGTGGGTCTGATAGAAAGTATAGCCCTTTTTAGTATTGTTGGAGCACAGATATTTTTGAATTATAAATTAAGGTGGAGAAAATGAGTGAAGCGGTCTTGATATTGCTTCTATCTAATGCTGTGAAAGCTGGAACAATACTGCTCTATCCAACCATAGGCGAAATATTTTCAGAAAGGGCAGGAATATTAAATCTTGGCGTAGAAGGCATGATGCTAATAGGCGCATTTTTCGGATTTATGATTACACACATTACGCACAATCCATATCTCGGTTTTTTGGCGGGTGTTATGGCGGGTGGTTTGGCGTCTTTGATTCATGCGTTTATATCCATAACATTAAGAGGCAATCAAATAGTAAGCGGACTGGCTTTAACCATATTCGGTGCGGGCTTTACAACATTTTATGGTCAACAATGGATTAATATGAATCTTGAAGTATCATTTTCTCCCATTGCATTACCGATATTGTCGAGCATTCCTTTTATCGGTGATATTTTGTTTAAGCAAGATATAATAGTATATCTATCTTATATAACGGCTTTAGTTATGTGGTTTGTGCTTTATAAAACGACTATTGGTATAAATTTAAGGGCTGTTGGTGAAAATGCAAAAGCATCAAACGCTATGGGCGTAAGTGTATATAAAGTTAGATACTTTTGGACATTCTTCGGCGGATTGATGGCAGGTGCCGGCGGTGCGTATTTAACTATCGGTTATGCCCCTTTTTGGTTGGACGGTATAACAGCGGGTAGAGGTTGGATAGCAATAGCGCTTGTCATATTTGCGATGTGGGACCCATTGAAGGCTGTTTTAGGTGCTTATCTTTTTGGTAGCATAAATGCGCTTCAGTTTCAGCTTCAAGCAGGTGGGACGACAATTCCTTCTGCTATTTTAAATATGCTTCCGTATCTTGTTACATTTATAGCCATAGTTATAAGCAGTATCATAGTTAAGGCTAAACATATAAGACCGCCAAGAGAGCTTGGTATTCCCTACTCAAGAGAAGAAAAATAGTATGTTTGTATTGGCATTAAATCTTGACAAGTATGGGATAAAATGATAACAACATTATCCATAATTGGGCGCATAGCTCAGGGGGAGAGCGCTTGCTTGACGCGCAAGAGGCCAGTGGTTCGAAACCACTTGCGCCCACCATTTTATTTTTGAGGTAGGAATGTATGTTGATAGAAAAGGGCGTTAATCTGCTTGAATATGCAAAGAAGAATAAACTAAAAAGCGCAATAGCAGCAAAAATAGACGGTAAAATAGTTGATTTAAATACCACACTCAACGAAGATAAGGATGTTGAGTTTATAGATATAGATTCAAAAGAAGGTATAGAAATACTTAGGCATTCATCGGCTCACATAATGGCTCAAGCTGTAAGCCACCTATTTCCAAACGCAAAATTTGCTGTTGGTCCAGCCATAGAAAACGGTTTTTATTACGATATGGATGTGGGCAGAACACTAACCGAAGACGATTTAAAAGCCGTTGAAAAAGAGATGAAAAAAATAGTGGGTGCGAACTATAAATTTGAAAGAAAAGAATTGAGCAAACAAGAAGCCATAGATTATTTTAAGAATAAAGGCGATGAATATAAGGTTGAAATTATTAACGATATAGAAGAAGACCCTGTAAGTTTTTATACTCAGGGAGATTTTACCGATTTGTGTAGAGGGCCCCATATTCCGTCTACAGGATATTTAAAACACTTTAAACTTTTAAGTGTTGCAGGAGCATATTTTAAAGGTGATGAAAAAAGACCGATGCTTCAAAGGATATACGGTGCTGCTTTTGCAACAAAAGAAGAGCTTGATAAATATATAAAATTCTTGGAAGAAGTAAAAAAGAGAGACCATAGAAAAATAGGAAAAGAATTGGATTTGTTTAATATAACAGACGAAGTGGGACCTGGTTTAATTATTTGGCATCCAAAGGGTGCTATGCTTAGGTATTTAATAGAAAGTTTCGAGCAAAAAGAACACATAAAAAGGGGTTATGAATTTGTCAAGGGTCCTGAGATTTTAAGGACAGATTTATGGAAAAAAAGTGGACATTTCGACCATTACAGAGAAAATATGTATTTTACCGAAGTAGATGAGCAAAGTTTTGGTATAAAACCTATGAACTGCCTTGGTCATATAGAAGTATACAAGTCAGCAAAAAGAAGCTACAGAGAACTTCCTAAGAGATACTTTGAGCTTGGTGTTGTTCATAGGCACGAAAAAAGCGGTGTTTTGCATGGGTTATTGAGAGTTAGAGAATTTACCCAAGATGACGCACATATATTTTGCAGACCCGACCAGCTAAACGATGAGATAATAGGCGTTTTGAATTTTGTTCAGGATGTTATGGGTTTGTTTGGCTTTGAATATGAGCTTGAAATATCTACACGTCCTGAAAATTCAATAGGAAGCGATGAGCAGTGGGAGCTTGCGACAAACGCTCTTATAAATGCCTTAGAGAATACGAATAGAAAGTATGATATAAATGAAGGCGATGGAGCATTTTACGGACCCAAAATAGATGTAAAGCTCAAAGATGCTTTGGGTAGAAGTTGGCAGTGTGCTACTATTCAGTGTGATTTTACTTTACCTGAAAGATTTAATTTGACATATGTGGACGAAGACGGCAAAGAAAAACAGCCTGTTATGGTTCATAGGGTGATATTGGGCTCAATAGAGCGTTTTATCGCTGTTTTAATAGAGCATTATGAAGGCGATTTTCCGCTGTGGATTGCGCCTGTTCAGGTTAGGGTTGTTCCGGTATCTCAAAAGCATGATGAGTATGCAAGAAAGATTTTTGAGCAGTTAAAAGAAAAAGATATAAGGGTGGAGCTTGAAGAAAGAAATGAAACTCTATCTAAAAAGATAAGATTGGCAGAAAAGGACAAAATACCGTATACTATAATAATCGGTGACAAAGAGATTGAGAATGATACTGTTTCCGTAAGAAAAAGAAAAGAGGGCGATCTGGGCAGTTTCCATATAGATAAGTTTGTAGAAATAGTAAACAAAGAGGTAGACCGTAGGAGGTGATGTATAAGAGGAGATTTTAGAAAGAAAGAGATTCCGCCGATAAATGAGAATATAAAGGCGGATAAGGTCAGGCTGATATCAGAAAATGGAGAACAGCTTGGCATAGTCTCTATTGCCGAAGCTCTTAACAGGGCGAGAAATGTTGGTTTGGATTTGGTTGTGGTTGGAGCAAATGCAGACCCTATGGTTTGCAAAATAATGGATTACGGCAAATACAACTATGACAAACAGAAGAAGCAGCAAAAGAGTAAGAAGTCTCAAAAGATTATCAAGGTTAAAGAGTTGAAGCTTAGGCCAAGGATAGCTGACAACGACTACAACACTAAAATTAAAATGGCGACAAAATTTTTGGAAGAGAAAAACAAGGTTAAATTTAACGTGTTCTTTAGAGGAAGAGAGTTTGATAAAAAAGAGTTAATAGATCAGCTTATAGAGAGAATAAAAGAGGATTTAGCCGAATATGGCACCATGGAAGGCAAGCCTGATTATCAGGGCAGGAGAATGTCTTTCTCTTTTATTCCCAATAAATAGGAGGAATTGATGAAAAAACTTAAAACAAGAAGAGCTGCAGCTAAGAGATTTACAAAGACAGCCAACGGTGCTTTCAAAGCCCATAAGGGTAGTCATAGCCATCTACTGTCTTCAAAAAATAGAAAGAGAAAAAGAACATTGAAAAAGCTGCATATTATAGAATCTGGTCAAATTTATAAAAATCTAAGCAGATTAATGCCTTACGCTTAGAACGGAGGGATAAAATTGAGAGTTAAAACAGGTTACACAAGAAGGAGAAGACATAAAAAAATCCTTAAACTTGCTAAGGGTTATTATCAGAGAAGGCATTCTACATATAAAAATGCCGAAGAAAGCGTAAGAAGAGCGCTTGCTTACGCATACAGAGATAGAAAGGTTAAAAAAAGAGAGTTTAGAAGATTGTGGATAGCACGAATTAATGCAGCAGTTAGAGAGTATGGACTAAATTATAGTAGATTTATGCATGCTTTAAGCGAAAAAGGGATAACATTGAATAGGAAGGTTTTAAGCGAACTTGCTATAAGACAACCCGAAGAGTTTAAATCTCTTGTTGAAAGCGTAAAGTAATCTTTAAAGAGATGTAATAAGAATTTTCATGCGAAAAAACGCCTTAAACTTGGTGTTTTTTCGCATTTTTTTTAATATTCGGAGGGGGAATGCACTACATAAAAAAAGAATTTGAAGAAGCTATAAAAAATATAGATAACAATGAAGCCCTAAAACAGCTAAAGGCTCAGTTTTTAGGAAAAAAGGGCAGGGTAACGGAACTGTTTAAAAGGATATCTGACTTAGGTAATGAGCAAAAGAAGGAATTTGGTAAAAATATAAATCAACTTAAGAGTTATATAGAAAATGCGATAAAAGAAAAACAGACTCAAATTAACGAGTTTGTTAAGAGAAAGTCTTTAGAAGAAGAATCGATAGATATAACGCTTCCTTCAAGAGTGTCAAATTTTGGCGCGATACATCCTATAACAAAAACGATAATTGAGATTGAAGATATATTTAAATCTATGGGTTTTGATGTTGAAACCGGATATGAAATAGAGTATGACAAATACAATTTTGAGCTACTCAACATACCAAAAGAACACCCGGCAAGGGATATGCAGGATACGTTTTACATAAACGACAATGTTGTATTAAGGACGCATACATCGCCCACTCAAGTTAGGGTTATGCAAAAAAAGAATCCGCCTGTTATGTTTATATCACCAGGAAAGGTTTACAGAAGAGATTCCGATATTACCCATTCGCCTATGTTTCATCAGATTGAAGGCTTATTGATAGATAAGGATATACATTTTTCGGATTTAAAGGGTGTGTTGAGTGAGTTTTTAAGGATGTTTTTTGGCGATGTGCCGGTTAGGTTTAGGCCGAGCTACTTCCCGTTTACAGAGCCTTCAGCAGAAGTAGATATAGGCTGTATAATATGCAAGGGTAAAGGGTGTAGAGTCTGTTCCCATACCGGATATTTAGAGGTTTTGGGTTGCGGTATGGTGCATCCAAATGTTTTAAGAAATGTTAATTATCCCAAGGATTATAACGGTTTTGCTTTCGGGCTTGGTGTAGAAAGATTTGCGATGCTTAAATACGGTATTGATAATATAAAATTGTTCTTTGAAAACGATGTTAGATTTTTGAAACAATTCTCTTTTTAAGGTTAGGTGGGTTGGTTATGAGAGTGTCTTATAGATGGCTTAAAGAGTTTGTAGATATAGATATATCGGCTGAAGAGTTAGCTAATAAAATAACTATGGCAGGACTTGAAGTTGATAGTGTAGATAAAATAGAGACATATAAAAGCATAGTCGGAGAGATTTTAGAAATACAAGAAAAAGGTAGTCTATATTTAACAAAGGTAGATGTAGGCGATAGCGTATTAAATATCGCAACTGCTGATAAAACTATTAAAATTGGCGATAAATTTCCGGTTGTGAAAGCGGGTGGCGTTATCAAAAATGATGTCAAAATAGAAAAAAGAAAATTCGGCGATTTTGTTAGTGAAGGAATGATGCTATCCGCTGCTGAGTTAGGATTGGAAGATTCGTCGTCGGGTCTTTTTAGGCTTGATAGTTCGTTTAAAAACGGCACTAATTTAAGCGACATAGAAGAGTTTGATGATTATTTAATAGAGATAGAGTTTACGCCAAATAGGGCTGACGCTTTGAGTATATTGGGCGTTGCTAGAGACGTTAGAGCGCTTTTGAAAAAGGATATAAAATTTCCTGAAGATTCTTTTAGTGTAATATCAGACAAAAATATTAACAATGTTATATCGGTTGAGATACAAAATTACGATGCCTGCCCAAGGTATACGCTTTTTGTAGCCGATGTTACTGTTAAGGAATCTCCGTTTTTTATTAGGTCAAGATTGCTTAAAAGCGGCATAAGACCCATAAACAACATAGTCGATATAACAAATTACGTTTTAATGGCATTTGGTCAGCCTATGCATGCTTTTGATTTAAATAGATTAAATGAAAAGATAGTTGTTAGAAATGCTTCTAAAGGTGAAAAGATTTTGGCTTTAGATGGAAGAGAATATGAGCTTGATGAAAATATGCTTATTATTGCGGATAGCAAAGAGCCGATAGCTATAGCTGGTGTTATGGGCGGTGAAAATTTTAGCGTTATGGATGATACGAAAACAATAGCGCTTGAGAGTGCGTTTTTTGACCCGGTCAGCGTTAGGTTGACGGCAAGGAAACTAAAACTTCACACCGATGCTTCCCATAGATTTGAAAGAGGTGTCGACCCGAATTTATGTATAAAAGCTAACCATTACGCATTGAATTTACTTGAAAAATATGCTGATGCCAAAATTTACGACGGACATATAGACGCCAAGAAAGATGAATTTAAAGAAAAGACGTTTGATGTTTCATTTGAGAATGTAAACAGGCTGTTAGGGACTAATTTTGATAAAAAAGAGATGCTTGAAGTGTTGGATTATTTGAATTTTAAACCCAAAGAACTTAACGATAATACATTTAGCGTCAGCGTTCCAACGTATAGGTTTGATATAGAGATGGAAGCCGATATAGCCGAAGAAGTGGCGCGCTGTATTGGATATGATAAAGTGCCTTCAACATTTCCCGTTGTTCAAACATCTTTTAAGCCCAAAAAACGCATAGATGAAATAAAGCGTCAATTAACGAAAACGCTTGCCGATTATGGTTTATGTGAAGCGGTTAATTACGCTTTTATCGACAGCAACAAATTAAAATTATTCAATAAAAATGAAAACGAATTTATTTATTTGAAAAACCCTTTGATAGAAGGGCAAGACGTTATGAGAACGACGCTTGTTTGCGGTTTGTTGGATAATTTGACCTTTAATATAAATAAAAATGCAAAGAGCGTTGCCCTATTTGAGATTGGTAGGGTATTTTTTAAGGATAATGATTATTCAAAAGAGTTAGATAAACTTGGAGTTGTATTGTGGGGTGTTGAGTCGTTTAATTGGCACAATAAAGAGAGATTTTACGATTTTTACGATTTGAAGGGCGTTAGCGAAATGGTAGAGAAGGCTTTTAATCTAAAGTTTATGTATGAGCGTTCAAATCAAGCATTTTTGCATCCGGGACGCAGTGCTGATTTGTTGTTAGGTGGAAATAATATAGGATTTATAGGCGAATTGCATCCCGATATTTACGATTTATACGATATAAAGTTTGACAAGAAGGTTAGGGTATTGATTGCTGAAATAGACCTGAATGCCATAGCCGATTATTCAAGTAAGATAAAAATGTATGAGAAATTGCCGAAATTGCCTACCGTTGTTAGGGATTTAGCCATAGTTGTGGATAAAGAAGTAAAGGCAAGCAATATACAGGATGTCATAGAATCGTTCGATAGTGTTTATGATGTTGTGTTATTTGATATGTACGATAAACTTGAAGATAGCTCAATAAAAAGTCTTGCATTTAGAATTGTTTTGAAAAATGATGAAAAAACCTTTACAGACCAAGAAATAGACAAGATAATGGATAAGATATTCTCTGCTTTAAAAGAGAAGTTTAACGCTAATTTAAGGGGGTAATATGTCATATAAGGATACGTTGCTTTTGCCACAAACAGATTTTCCTATGAAGGCAAATCTTTCCAAGAAAGAGCCTGAGATGTTGAAGGCTTGGGAAGAGAAAGATATATACAAAAAGATTGTAGAAGATAGAAAAGGCAGAAAGAAGTTTGTTTTACACGATGGACCGCCTTATGCAAACGGACACATACATATGGGGCATGTTTTAAATAAACTTCTTAAGGATATAATAGTAAAGTCGAAAACAATGTTGGGATATCAGTCTCCATATGTTCCAGGGTGGGATTGCCATGGTTTGCCTATCGAGCATAACATAGAAAAAGAATTGGGAAAAAGCAAAAAAGATGCGATGAGCAAATCGGAATTTAGAAAACTGTGCAGGGATTACGCAAAGAAATATATAGAGATACAGAAAGACGAGTTCAAAAGGCTTGGTGTATTTGGTGATTGGGAAAATCCGTATCTTACAATGAGATATCAATACGAAGCAGACACCCTTAGGGAGCTTGGTAAATTTGTAGAAAAAGGGCTTGTCTATAAACAGAAAAAACCTGTCTATTGGTGTTCTTCGTGTAAAACGGCTTTGGCTTTGGCAGAAGTTGAGTATCAAGATGACGAGAGTAATTCTATATACGTAAAATTTGATTTTATCAGTTACTTGGGCGGAGACGACAAGATATTCTTAGGTAAAGCGATATCAGCCATAATTTGGACAACAACGCCTTGGACAATTCCAGCAAACTTGGCTGTTTGTGTCAATCCAGAATTTGATTACGCCTTTGTTCAGGTAAAAGAGCGAGAGGTATATCTTGTTGCAAGCGATTTGGTTGAGCCTTTAATGGAAAAGTTTGGAATAGAGAATTATGAAGTGATAAAAACTGTTAAAGGTAAGGAATTGGAAGGCAATATCTTAGCTCATCCGTTATACGATAGAGAATCTCCGATAATTGTAGGCGACCATGTAACGCTTGATGCTGGAACAGGTCTTGTCCATACGGCTCCAGGTCATGGTGAAGAAGATTATGCTGTAGGAATGAAATATCATTTACCGATATATTCTCCTGTTGACGATAATGGAGTATTTGAGCCCAATATAGAGTTTTTTGGCGGAATGAAAATTTGGGAAGCAAATCCCAAGGTAATTAGTATTTTAAAAGAAAAGGGTATGTTAGTTAAAGAAGAGAAGATTGTGCATTCCTATCCACACTGTTGGAGATGTAAAAGTCCTATTATATTCAGGTCAACCGAGCAGTGGTTTATATCGATAGATAAGGATAAGTTGAGAGATAGGGCGATGGACGCAATAGATAAAACAAAATGGATTCCGTCATGGGGTAGGAATAGAATATACTCTATGATGGAAACAAGACCTGATTGGTGTATTTCAAGGCAGAGAGCGTGGGGTGTTCCTATTGCTTTATTTAAATGCAAAAAGTGTGGCAGCGTTCAATACAATAAAGAGTTGATAGACCGAGTTGCCGATAAGATGGAAAAAGAAGGTGCTGACGTTTGGTTTGAGCATGATGCCGAATATTTCTTACCTGAAGGATATAAGTGTCAGTGCGGTAGTAGTGAGTTTGAAAAAGAGACCGATATTTTGGACGTCTGGTTCGATTCAGGTGTTTCGCATGCCGCTGTTTTAGAAAGAAGAGAAGAGTTGAAATGGCCTGCTGATATGTATCTTGAAGGAAGTGACCAGCACAGAGGATGGTTTCATTCTTCGTTGCTTGAGTCGGTAGGAACAAGAAACAGAGCTCCGTATGATTCGGTTTTAACACACGGATTTGTCGTCGATTCAAAAGGTAGGAAGATGAGTAAGTCTTTGGGCAACGTCATAGCGCCCGAAAAAATTATAAAAAAATACGGTGCTGAGCTTTTAAGGCTTTGGGCGTCGGCAACAGATTATAAAGATGATGTCAGGCTATCTGATGAGATAATGACAAGACTCGTCGATAACTACAGAAAAATTAGAAACACCATAAGATTTTTACTCGGTAATCTAAATGGTTTTGATGAATCCAAAGCGCTTGACTATAAAGATATGGAAGAGATAGACAGATGGGTTTTGGCAGAAACCGAAATCTTGAAAGAGAAGATAAGAAAGGCTTACGAAGATTACGATTTCCACGTTATATACAGAAATATGGCAAATTACTGCATAACAGTATTATCGTCTTTTTATCTTGACATTTTAAAGGACAGATTGTATTGCGAAAAACCTAATTCAAACAAAAGGCTTTCAGCTCAAACGGCAATGAACGAGATATTGAAGGTGATAGTTTTTTATATGGCTCCGATTTTATCATTTACAGCTGAAGAAGCATACTCCTATATGAATTTAAAGAATAAGAAAGATAGCGTTCATATGGAAGAGTTTGTTGAATTAAATAGTGAGTATAAAAATAGCGAGTTGGTTGAAAAATGGAAGGTTTTAAGGAGTTTGAAAGAGGTTACCGACAAAACGTTGGAGCTTGCAAGAAGTAAGAAATTAATAGGAAACTCGCTTGAAGCCGACATATATGTAGAGTTTGAAAATGAAGTATTGAATAGCATTGATGATAAAGAGCTTGCCGATATATGTATAGTTTCTCATTTTTATAAGGGAAGGGTTGAAGAATTCCTTGAAGAGTATTACGATGAAGAAAAGAAGATTAAGGTTTTTGTAACAAAAGCAAGCGGTGATAAGTGTGAAAGGTGTTGGAAATACGATGAAAGCGTAGGTAACAACGAAATAAAAGAGCAAGTTTGTTCAAGATGTTATGGCGTTATACATTAGGAGAGTATTATGGATTTAAGTTTTGATGAAGGCTCTTACCTTGTTAGACTTGCAAGAAAATCCATAGAAACCTACATCGATACGAAACAGATGTTAAAAAGACCCGATAATTTTCCAGATGTATTGGAAGAAAAAAGGGGCGTATTTGTTACTCTAAATCTTTATCCTGATAAGCGTTTGCGTGGGTGTATAGGTTATCCTTTGGCGTATGAGCCATTGATTGATGCCACAATATCGTCGGCAATTTCTGCGGCTTTTTCAGACCCCCGTTTTCCGCCGTTAAATAAGGATGAACTCGGTAAAATCGTTGTAGAGGTTACGGTTTTATCGCCTATGATTTCCTTGGATAAAAAGATACCATATGAAAGACAGATTAAGGTTGGAAGGGACGGTTTGTTTGTTGTGTGCGGAGCAAATAGCGGTTTGCTTTTGCCTCAAGTTCCCGTTGAGTGGGGCTGGAATGAGAAGGAATTCTTGAATGAAATCTGTGTTAAAGCCGGTTTGAATCGAGATTGCTATGAAAATGTTCATTGTGATATGTATAGATTTACAGGGCAGATTTTTGAAGAAATAACGCCAAACGGCGATATTGAGGAAAAAAATATATAAATCTGGAGGTATAAAATGGAGAATTTGCTTAAATCATATAAGGATAAATTGAATGATATCATTAATAAGTTGGAAGCAAAAATCAGATTAGAAGATAATATGGATAGTGTGTTGGAAGATGTAAGAAATGAGCTGTCAAGTTGGGGAAGGGATAACCTAAAGAATATGTATTTAGAGCTTAAAGATTACGTTGAAAAAAATAGTCCCGATTTTATTAAAAATAATGAAGAAAAATGGAAAACCATGCTGGATAAAGCTGAAGCCTTGAGTGAATACGGATTGTACGTTGCTCCTATAGATTTATTAAAGGAAAGCGAAATGCCGACAAAGGCTTTTATGGTTGGTGCGGGTACTTTGCTAAGTAGCCTTTTGTTGACAAAGATTGCTTCCAAAAAAGCAAAGCTTATACCATCACTTTTTACATCTATTTTAAGCGGCGTTGCAGCATACTATGTTCTTGAAGGCGACAAGACAGAAAAGATTAGAGAATCTGCCATCAATTATGTCGAAGATGCTCGTGATTGGATAGATACCGCTTTTGAGAATATGTATAGAATCTTTAAAGATGCCCAATAGAATTAAGTTTTTTGTTGTAGCAATACTTTTGTTTTTATATGGATGTAGTGGCGGGTATGTAAAATATCCGTCCTATATTTTTTCTCATCACAACAAAACCAAAAGTCTAAAAGAAAATCATCGCATAAATACTATTACAGAGACCCTTGTTTTTGAAAAGGGTATTAAATATTTAGAAGTCAATAGGTGCGATGATGCAATAAGATACTTTAATGGATTACCAAAAAGTTTTAAGAGTGAGTATTCACTTGCTGTCTCATATGCTTACTGCTCTAAGATTGCAAAAGCCCAATCATTATTAAAAAAGATAGAGCCAATAGCTATTAATAATATATGGCATTCAAGGGTATATGCCTTAATGAGTGTGGTTGATTTATTGTATAAAAAGAAGCTTTTTAAGGACTATGCGACTATAGCTTATGCGTATGATGCAAATAATAGGCTTGCTTCTGTGTTGATGTTTAAAAAAAATAAAAAAATCACACCCACCGAAAGAGAGCGATATTTTGATACGATTTTTATGTGGTGCAAGGAATTTGATGTTATAGATGGTAAGTAAAGATATTGTATTAAAAAAACTAAAAGAGATTCAAGAACCGTGTTTGCCTATAATCGATATAGTAGATATGGGTTTGATTTATGATATAAAGATTGATGGAGATAGCGTTTATCTCTTAATGACATTTACAACCCCACTTTGCCCGGCAGGCGTTAGGCTTGTTGAATCGGTAAAAAATAAGATAAAAGAAATTGACGGCGTCGATAATGTAGATGTCGAATTAACCTTTGACCCGCCATGGACTAAGGATAGATTAAGTAAAGAAAATCAAATCAAACTTGGCTATCTTTAATCTTTACTTTTAGGTATCTGTAAAATAGATAGGTCATAATGGATGCTATAATAATTCTTGTGCCAAGTATATAGAAACCGTTTCCACCTATTGCGACAAATACCAATGTATCTTCTATAACGGCATGGCACATAGATAAAAACACTGCCGTAAGCATAACGTCGAGTTTTGAGAGTTTGTTTTGTTCTGATTGAGATATTAAAATGCCTGAGCCGTATGCTATGCCTAAGAATATGCCTGTCAGCATAGATACGCTTGCCTGCTTGGAAAATCCCAAGGGTTTGATGAATATATACAAAAAATCTAATGTTTTTTTAAAGAATCTGCTATTTTCTAAAAATTCATAAACAACCATTAAGGGAACTATAATAAGAATCAATTTAACAGAGAGTTTTAGACTTCCTGTTAATGCGTGAATAAAGATAGAGCTATCCATATATTACCTTGAAAAATAGATTTAGGCTAACACCCGCAATAAACGATACAAGTATCCTTAAAGTTATTGTAAAAAAGGCGTTTGCGCCGGTTTTATGCAGAATAGCACCTTCTACTATTAGGTTATGCGATATGCCAGACATTAAACCAACTATTGTTACTTCTTTCCATGTTGGATGAAGCGGCATCATTGCAGCTATTGCTGCGTAGAGATTAACGGTGTATCCGCTTATTAGGGCTAATGACATTTTACCACTTAAGCCGAATATGCCCATTATTGGCGATAGTATATTGCCTATAGAGTCAGCTATTTTTGTATGGTTTATTATATCTACGGCTATGTAGAACGGTATTATTGTCTTTATCAGTTTAAACGAGACTGATAGTCCGTCGCTAAAGCCTTTTTTAAGATGTTGTTTTGCTTGTATTGTATTCATCGGGCTTTTCCACATAGAGTGAAAGGGATGGAAACGCAAACTCTATATCAAGCGATTCCATTATCGACATAATTTTTAAATTAACATCCTGTCTAATATTTAAATAGTCTTTCCAGACTGCTGTATTTGTAAAACAGTAGACGAATATATTTAAGGAGCTATCTGCAAACTCGGTAAAGTATACAAGCAGGGTGCCTTTGTAGATATCTGGGTGGTTGATGAGCATTTCTCTAATTTTATCCACGGCTTTTTGAACCTTATGTGTGGGTGTCGAATATGTAATGCCAATTGTAAATTTTATTCTTCTTCTATTTCTTAGCGAGAAATTTTCTATCGGTTCGTTTGCAATTTGTGAATTTGGAACGGATACGAGAGAGTTTTCAAATGTTCTAATCTTTGTGCTCCTAAAACCTATATCTTCCACTACACCTTCTGTTGCGGGCGTTTTAATCCAGTCGCCTATCTTAAACGGTCTGTCGAATAGTATCATTATGCTTCCAAACATATTGGCGAGCGTATCTTTAGCAGCAAGTGCCACAGCAAGTCCGCCTATACCTAATCCTGTTATTAAAGCGCCTATATTATATCCCCAAGCCTGTAGGATGAGCATGGAAGCAAAGGCAATGATAGAAAATTTTATGAATTTATTGAAAAATGGTATAAACCCTAATGCGACTTCATTATTTTTTTTCTTAAAAAAGGTTTCAAGAGTTTTAGATAATATATTTTCTGCTCTATACAACATCCAACTTATAGCGAATATAACTGTAGATAGTAGTATATTTGACGCTATAGTATTGTATATTGAGCCTAAGTTTAGGTAGATAAAGGCAAAATACAAGCCAAATACGGCTATGAGAAACTTTAATGGTGGCTCAGTGGTTTCTATAATTTCATCATCAAAAGCTGTTTTTGTTTTGCTTGCTAGTCTTTTTAATATCTTTATTATGATTTTTGAGAATATTTGTCTAAACAGTAAAAATATAAAGAGTATCGTTATAGATACTAAAATTTTATAGACGGTAATTTCGGATAGGGTTGTGCCTAAAGATAGATTAATGTTTTTAAAGAATTCCATGTCTAAATTACTAACTTTAAACGAAAAAAAAGTCAAGAAAAATAGAAAAAATTTGATTATTTTTCTTGCATATTTTTTAAATAATGATAAAAATATAAGATTAAGTTTTGGAGGTTGATAGATGAAAATCGAGAATGGAAAGACCGTGGCAATTAACTACAAGGGAACATTGGAAGACGGCAGTGTGTTTGATTCATCGGAAGGAAGGGAGCCGCTTGAGTTTGTATTTGGCTCAGGAAGCATAATACCCGGTCTGGAGAAGGGTTTGGAAGGATTAGAAGAAGGCGATACAAAAACAGTTGTTGTGGAAGCTAAAGATGCGTACGGAGATATAAATCCCGAAGCAGTCCAAAAAGTCGGTATGGACCAGTTTCCTGAAAATATAAAGCCTGAAGTAGGGATGCAGCTTATGGCTCAGACTCAGACAGCAGAAGTGCCGGTTACAATAACTGAAGTTACAGATGAATATGTTATGGTGGACTTTAACCATCCGTTAGCAGGCAAAAAGCTCATCTTTGATGTAGAGATTGTTTCAGTAAAGTAATTTTTCATAGGGGTCAGGTCTTGAATTATGAATTTTTACCCTTGTTTCTTCTTCATTTTTTCAAAAATCAAGATCTGACCCCTGATCTTTATGACCCCTGATCTTCACACGCTCAGCTTAACTACAGCTCTTCTTTTAGTTTTGAAGCTTGGTCTTCAAGAGTTAAAGCATCCACAAGCTCATCCAAATCTCCTTCCATTATGGAATCTAACTTGTAGAGCGTTAGGTTTATTCTGTGGTCGGTAACTCTGCCTTGTGGGAAATTATACGTTCTTATGCGTTCAGACCTGTCGCCACTTCCTATTTGCTGTTTTCTTTCTTTGGCTCTTTCCTGCTCTTTTTGTTTTCTATAGAATTCGTACAATCTCGCTTTTAAGATTCTCATAGCTTTATCTTTATTTTTAAGTTGAGATTTCTCATCTTGACAACTGACAACGGTATTTGTGGGTATATGCGTTATTCTAACAGCTGAATCGGTTGTGTTAACGTGCTGTCCACCATGTCCACTTGCTCTAAAAACATCTATTCTCAAATCTTCCGGTTTAATTTCTACATCTACGTCTTTGGCTTCGGGTAAAACGGCTACCGTTGCAGCCGATGTATGAATCCTTCCTTGGGATTCGGTCGTCGGAATTCTTTGAACTCTGTGTGTTCCGCTTTCGTATTTAAATTTTGAGTATGCACCTTTACCTTTTATGTTCGCTATTATTTCTTTTATTCCGCCTGTTTCCGATAAGCTTTGTTCCATAATTTCTACCTTAAAGCCCTTATTTTCTGCATATCTTGTATACATTCTGAATAAATCAGAAGCAAAAAGCGCAGCCTCTTCGCCGCCTGTTCCAGCTCTTATTTCCAGTATAACGTTTTTTTCGTCAGCAGGGTCTTTTGGTATCAACAGAATCTTAAGCTCATTTTCTATCTTTTCTAAGTTTTCCGTTGCTTCTTTTAACTCTTCTTTTGCAAGCTCCTTTAATTCTTCGTCTTTTAAAAGCTCTTTAGATTCTTCTATTGTTTGCAGTGTTTTTTTATATTCTAAAGCTTTCTCGTGAATAGGCATGAGTCTTTTTAATTCTTCGTTTAAGGATTTATATCTTTCAAAATCGTTCATAACATCCGGCTTGCTTAACTCTTCCTGTAAATTGTTGTATTTTTCTTCTATGCTATTTATTTTATCAATCATATTTCCTCCTTCACTTTATCATTAATTGCTCTAAGGTTTTGATATCTATATCTTTTGGTTTAAATATATAATCTTTTTCATTATATTCATAAGCTACGTATTCAGTTTTTTTTGAATAGTGTTTAATAATGGCACCGCCTAAGTCTATTTCTTGTTCGGTTGGTTCATCAACAAAAACACCTACAGCTCCTGGCGCTTGATGGCATCTTATCGATGGTAAATTATCCTTAAATCTATTTATCAATAATAGTGTTTCATCCTTTTTTCTGGATACGATAAAGTGGTTATTGTTTATCTTGAAATGTCTGCCTATAGATAAAAGTTCAATTTCTTCTTTACTAATTATTTCTTTTTTTAGAATTTCTTTTATTCTTATTGATATGGATTTATCTGTCAGTAGGCATCCACCTGCTGGTGATTCAAAATCAGTTATGTTAAAATGTTTTGCAAGTTCAAATTGCTCTTTTCGTGCTCTTCCTGTTATGCAAAAAAGTTTTTCTCTGTCAACAATACCTTCTTTTTCCATTGCTGTTTCGGGTAGACATTTGGCTGAAAGAGGCCTTAATACCATATCGATTAGATTGGCTCTTTTTTCTATACTGCGCAAAATGGAATACGACCTTTGACTCATCGGTCTTTGACCTAATACTTCTCCTGTTACGATAAATGAAGCATCGGTTTTTTCCATAAAGAGTTTAGCCTGTTTATAAAAAAATATTTTACAATCAATACACGGATTAATATTTTTTCCATATCCAAATTGAGGATTTTTTATAACATCTATGTATTCCATATCGTTTCTTATTGTATTGAGTTTTAGTGAAAATAAGTTTAGCTGGTTTTGTAGATGTTGAGTATCTTTCTTATAGAACGGAGTTTGGACAAATAACGGAAAAATTTCAAAGTTCATGCTGTGCATTATGGCACAAGCAAGCAAGCTATCCAATCCTCCCGAATATAAAACTACACATTTTTTATTGAAAGCTTGCATGTATTGTTTAGTCCATGGAATAGATAGCCGGAAGTTCTCTGTAATCTTCGTTATAATCCATTCCAAAACCTACGATAAATCCTTTATCCAAATCAAAAAGGTAATAATCAGGCTCTATGTCTTCAATGCGTCTTTCATGTTTATTGACTGCTACGCATATTTTACACTCTTTTGCGCCGGCTTCTGTCATAAATTTTTTTACTTTTTTTATTGTTTGTCCAGTATCCAATATATCGTCTACCAAAATGCAGGTTTTGTTTTTTAATTCCACAGATGGTTTTTTTAACCATGTAAGTTGTCCACTTTCTGTTCCGTTATAGCTTTTTACCCTTATACTATCTTTAATAGTGTTGATGCTTAAATTTGATGTTAGTTTTTCAAAAAACGGTTTTCCGCCTTTTTCTATGTATATCATGACTACATCTTGGTTTTTATATTTGTCGTTTAATGTTTTTGCCAATTCCTTTGTTTTTGTTTCAATCTCTTTCTCACTAAAAAGTAACTTCACCTTTTTAACCTTCCACTATATCTATTTTTTCACCGCATTTTGGACATTTTCCGTCTTCAATGCGGTTTTTGAGTATATCAAAGACATTTCTTTTTATCAATAATTCACCACACTTTGGACAATACGTGTTTTCAAATTTACTGCCCGGCAAATTGCCCGCGTATACATATTTTAAACCTATGGATTTTCCGATTTGTGCAATATTTTCTATGAGTCTTGGGTCTGTAGGTGCTACGTCATCCATTTGATATGCAGGAAAAAATCTGCTGATGTGCCAAGGAATTGACGGGTCAAGATTGTATAGATGGTCAGCAATGGTCATTAGTTCTACGGGTTCTTCTGTTATATTTGGTATTACAAGTGTTGTAGCTTCTACCCATATACCTTTTTCTTTCATATATTCTAAAGAGTTTAAGACAGGTTTTAGCCTTGCATCACCGGCAACCTGAAGGTAATAAGCATCAGAGAACGCCTTTACATCTATATTTGCTGCATCTATCAAACCATCCATCATATCTATTGCTTCTTTTGTCATATAGCCGTTTGTTACAAATATATTTTTTAGACCCTTATCTTTTGCTATCTTTGCTGTATCTATGGCATATTCAAAAAAGATGGTGGGCTCTGTGTATGTGTATGCTATCGATTTACAGCCGCTATTTATAGCATCTTCAACCACTTTTTCTGGCGGATAATCTTCGCCGATAATTGCTCCTTTATGGGTTATGGGATATTGGCTTATCTCGTGATTTTGACAGTATAAACATTGGAAATTGCATCCAACTGTTGCTATGGAAAACGATTTTGTTCCAGGCAAGAAATGAAATAGAGGCTTTTTTTCTATAGGATCTACCGATTTGGCTATTGATTTTGCATATACCAAAGAATAGAGTTTTCCATCTTTGTTTTCTCTAACTTCACATTTCCCTCTTGCGCCGTCATCTATAGCACACCTAAAACTACATAAATCACATCTAACTCTATTATTATCCAATTTTTTATAAAGGTAGGCTTCTTTCACGGCAACACTCCTTAAATAGGTAAAATGATTTTAAAAGTGGTCCCTTTTCCAATTTTACTGTCTATTTGCAAAACTCCTCCTATTAGCTCTATAGAATGTTTTGCTATTGGCAAAGCTACACCTTTCTTTACATCGCCGCCAGATTTGAAAGGCTGGAATATGTTTTCTAAAATTTCCTTTGGTATACCTATGCTGGTATCCTTTATTTCTATTTCAACAGTTTTTTCCTTATCTTCTTCTGTCGCATACATTCTTATCGATAGTAAGCCACCGTTTTTCATAGCTTCAAGGCTTTCTTCTAAAATATTTCTCAGAGCCGTGCGAAGCCTTTTTTCATCTATCCTAATAGGCGGAACATTCATATCTATATCTTTTTTTAAGGTTACGTTGTAGTTTTTTATCTTGTAGTTAAATTCATTTAATACGTTATCTATAATTTTCTGTATCGAAGTAAATTTCATCTCGACGGTAGTGTCGCTCATCTGCAAAAGATTATCCAAGAGTATTGAGAGTTTTCTGCTTTCTATCTTTATATGTTCAGCATACTTTCTTATACTGTCTGCACCTTCTATGTTTTTAATTTTTTTATCTATCAATTCAGCCATTCCGCCTATGCTCATAAGTGGATTCCTAAATTTGTGAGCAACACTTTCTGTTAACTCTAAGAAGACCTTTTCTTTTTCTCTTTTTAAGAGTTGCTGCTGCATCTTTTCTATTTTATCAAGAGAGTCTTTGAGCTCTTTATTTTTAATGCTTAAGGTTTCATTTAGGTTATCTATTTCTTTTATATATTTTTCCGATATTTCGCTAAGTATGCCGGGCGGGAATGCCATAATTATAAAGGGAACTATTCTGTATATTAGCTCCAATACGTTATACAATCCTATCCCATAATATGCATTTGCAGCTATAAATGATAATGCCCCAAAAACCGCCGTTATAAGTGCCATTTTTGTTCCAAGAACAAATGCCGAAAGGCTGATTATGACAAAGTATCCGGAATAGAATGGACTTGATTCGCCACCTGTGTTGTATATAAAATACGATATTACTATTTCGTCAAATATAAAAGTGAATAAACAAAAGTAACAGGTTTTATTTTCTTTTTTTGGTATAAAGAATCTTACTATGAAGAAAACAGTGTAAATTGCTATTATTATATTGTAGATAAAGATTAGATATACTTTATTGCAGTTTATCGTGTATAATTGTGGTGTAACAGCCCACAATACACCGCCCGATACAGAAATAAGCCTAACTGCAAGTATTATTAAATTTGTTTGCTCGACAGAGATAAAACGCTCGGTTTTAACCACAAAAACACCACCTAAAAATTGGACAAATACAAGACGGTTATTATAATATAGAGTAATTGTTAAGGTCTTGTTTGTCAAACTGTTTTTGATATTTTGGAGGCTGC